>JAQTSO010000090.1 GCA_028711215.1 Endomicrobiaceae bacterium
ACTGCAACAAAATCTATGTTGCCGCCGAGAATATTCAATCCGTTTTTTACAGAATCAAATCTTTCTTTCCCGCCACAGACAACATCTATATTGTAAAATTTTTTATACTTTGACATTTCAGGCAATGTGCCTTTTGGAACAACTAATATGATTTGAGAGCATTCTCTTATTTTTTTAAATGCAAGTATACTCCATTCAAACATCAATTTTTTATTCAGCTTTAAAAATTGCTTCGGTCTGTCTGACCCGAACCTTTTGCCTATTCCGGCTGCAACTATAATTGCCGCTAAATTCACTTTTGTTATGCCTCTATTTTTGCAAATATTAATTTATTTGTTGAGGTTTGCATTATTGAAGTGATAACGACATTATTTCTTGTGCCTATTGCTCTTTTACCGTTTTCAACTACAACAGTTGCCCCGTCTTCCAAATAACCGATTGCCTGATTTTGCTCTTTCCCCTCTTTAACCAAAAAAACAGATAATTTATAGCCCGGCAAAACTATAGGCTTTAAACTTTCATATATGTCATTTAAATTTATTACTTCTATGCCTTTTACCAGAGCCATTTTATTTAATTCAAAATTTGCCGTAATAATTTTAGCCTTTTTTTCCTGCGCCAATTTAAGAATTTTAAAATTTTCGCTTTGCAAAGTACTGTAATTATTATTTACAACTTCAACTTTTTTATTTTGTTTTAATTTTTCAATATCCGACTTCTTGTCTTTTTTATTCTCCAATTCATTTATAATAAATTTCGGCAGTATCACTTTATCAAAAAGATTGCAATTTATAAATTCAACAATTCTTGCATCTGTAATGGCACTGCTGTCAAGAACTACAACCTGGTTTTTTTGTTTTTTCAAAATAAGCACTGCTCCCAATACTACAATTATTACGATTAATGCTAATGTCATATTTTTATTAACTCCGTTGCCAATTTGATATTCGGTTTTTTCCCGGTCCACATTTGAAATCCAAAAGCACCTTGTTGAACTAACATGCCTATTCCTGAAAAATATTTTAATTTATTCTTTCCGGCGAACTGTTTAAAAGGTGTTTGTTTATTGTAAATTAAATCGTATATTATCAAATCTTTTTTAAAATTATTTATACTAAACGACAGCACATCTTTCGGATTCATTCCGCATGTTGATGCATTTACCATAACATCAATTTTATCAAATGACATATTTGATATTTTATTAATATTTAAAACCTCAATGTTTTTATATTTTTTTGATACTTCTTTTGCTTCTTCATAAAATTTTGATGTTAGAAATATTTTTTTTGCTTTCAACCGGTATAAAGCATATAATACCGCCTTAGCTCCTCCACCTGCACCTACAACAAAAATATTTTTATTTTTCACCAATACTTTTTTATCTTTTAAATCTTGAGCAAATCCGTTCCAATCCGTATTATAACCGGTAAGTTTACCGTCTTTATTGATAATTGTATTGATGCTTCCTATCATTTGTGCCGATTTATCAATTTTATCAAGGTATTTCATTATCGCAATTTTATGCGGTACTGTAACATTTGCTCCGGGCATACCAAACACTTTTATTGCCTGTATCGCTTGCTTTAAATCTTTATTTTCAACACAAAAAGCAACATAAATATAATTGATTTTTTTATCTTTAAACCAAGCATTTTGGATTAATGGGGACAGGGAATGACTTATGGGATTTCCGAAAATTGGAATAATTTTAGTGTCTGCCGTTATATTCATCTTTAAGATTCTACAAAAAGTAAGCTACATCGTCAAATAACATTTTGACATTATTATATAGAAATACAAAATAATAAAAATTACCCTTTGATTTTTAACTTTAATACTTTTAACAGATAACTGACAAGCATTATCGGATTTAATTTAGACTGACCTGAAACTCTTTCTAAAAAATCTATAGGATATTCTTTGATTGATGCTTTGGAATTTTTCGCATAATATAACATTTCAGTTACTATAAACGGATCGGGAGCATGCAATTTATTTATAAAAGATTCAACTGTTTCTCTTTTAAACATTCTAAACCCTGATGTCGGATCGCATATATTAATACTCAAAATTATTTTTAAATAATTTCTTGCAAAAGCACTGATGATCTGTCTTAAAAAACCTCTTTGGGTATCAGAACCACCGTTAATGTATCTGGAGCCCACAACTACATCACAACTGTTTATTGTTTCTCTGAAATTTTTTATATACTTTGGATTATGCGAGCCGTCTCCGTCTAATTCAACAATATACTTTGCTCCGTTTTCCAAGCCCCATCTAAAACCGTCAATCCCTGCATATCCTCTGCCGCGATTTTCTGTTCTGAGCAACAAATGAATTCTTTTATCTTCTTTTGCCATTTCTGCCACAATTTTATAAGTTCCGTCAGGCGAAACATCATCGGCAACCAGAACTTCAATATCATTTAATCCGCAATTTAATACATCATCTATTACTTTTTTGATATTGGTTGCTTCATTATAAGTACAAATTACAGCAAGTGTATCCATTTTAAACTCCTATATACATTTCAACTTTTTTTAAAACCATATCTACTGAAATTTTATCCATACAGGTTGTGTCATACAGACAATTTTGTCTGTAACAACAGTTGCAACCGTCGGAAACAATTTTTTGTCCCCTTCCGTATAATTCTATTTCATGCGAAGATGTCGGCCCAAAAATTGCAATTATATTTTTTTTAAGGCCAAGCCCGGCATGCATTGCCATTGTATCACCGCAAACAATAATATCACACAAATTTATCATCGCAAAAAATTCCTGAACACTGTTATCAATCCCTGTTGAAAAAACATTAGGTATATTTTCTGCAAGAATCTGTTTAATCTCTTGCTCATCATCCCTGCCGCCCAAAAGTAAAACTGTATGATTTTTTGAAGATAAATTTTTTATAAGTTCAATATACTTTTCTATATTCCACTTTTTCATTTCCCATCTTTTACCGGCACCCGGATTAATACCAACAACCTTTTTGTCTGTAAATTTGTGCAGATTTTTAAATTTTCTTGCTTTTTCGCCGGCTTCCGTAGAGATTGGAACAATAATCTCATAAAGAGTGTCTGAAATTTCTGTTATTTTACCCATCCAATATTGGTAACTTTTATCATTTTCTTTTTTTAACCGGTCATATGCACTTGTTAAGAGCCACTCTTTTGCATATTCATTTGAAGATTGGATATTTCTTTTGTCATCTAACCAGTATCCGATTTTTTTATCGCCAAAAGCAAGAGTTGTAAAAGATAAACTTTCAGGAGACAGGTCTAAATTGATTACATAATCATATTTGTTTGAAGTTAAAAAATCAAAAACTTTTGAATCATTAGATACTATATTAGTAATGTATTTATTACCAATTAAAACATCTATATTCCTTTTATCAACAAGCCAATCTATCTGTGCATCCTTATATTTTTCTTTTAAACCTTCTAAAATAAAAGTTGTCCTTAGGACATCGCCCATGGCTCCCAGTTTTATAATTAAAATTTTTGTTACGGAATTATTTTTTTTGGATATAGGTATATAATGTGAGCATTTATCACATATCATATTTTCATCTTTTTGATATTTGCATGGTCTGTCCAGCGGAAAATTAATACAGTCAGAATATAGTTTATAATTACTCATGGATAATAAATTAGCAAATTACGATGGTTTTTTCAAAAATATAAAATGCCGAGGACGAGATTTGAACTCGCACTCCTCTCGGAACAGGCTTCTGAGACCTGCGTGTCTGCCATTCCACCACCTCGGCAATTATTCAATTAAGAACTTTTTAAATTTTAAATCATTTGAATTTATTATTTGAAAAATATATCATTTTCTCCGGGGAAAAACAATGAACGGTTCAAAAGATTTTATAAAACTTATAGATATTTTTAGGAAGTTAAGAGCTAAGAACGGCTGTGCTTGGGATAAAAAACAAACACATTCCAGTCTTATTAAATATTTGTTTGAAGAATCAAACGAATTAAAACTTGCCGTAAAAAAACAGGATATAGAAAACATAAAAGAAGAACTTGGTGATGTTTTACTGCAAGTAGTATTCCATTGTCAGATTGCAAAAGAAAACAAATGGTTTGATATTAATGACGTTATAAAAACATTAAATAAAAAACTTATACGCAGACATCCTCACGTTTTTGGCAAATCAAAAGCCAAAACCGAACAAGAAATAATCAAACAATGGGCAAAAATCAAGAAAAAAGAAAAAAAATTAAAGAAATGACCTGTTACTGTTTAAAAAATTTGACTCAATACTAATAATTTATATATAATCGGTTGGTATATTTTCATAAGGTAAAGGAATATTAAAATGGTAAAAAGAACGTTTCAACCAAACAAAGAAAAAAGAAAAAAGAAAATCGGCTTCATGGCGAGAATGTCTACCGCCGGTGGCAGAAAGGTACTAAGTGCCAGAAGAAGAAAAGGCAGAGAAACAATCTCAGCATAAGATGCTTAATAGTAGCAGTGGTTTTTCCTTTTGTTATAAAGAACGGTTGCATCTTAATCGTGATTTTAGAAATGCTATAAGATACGGGCGAAAAATCCCGACCAAATTTTTGACGATTATAGTGATAAACAGAAAAGATGACAATACCATTAGAAGATTAGGTCTTGTTACGTCCGCAAAAGTTGGAACTGCTGCTGAGCGAAATAGAGCTAAAAGAAGATTGAGAGAAATTTTTAGAACAAATAAACATAAGCTGACACCGGGTTTGGATATAGTTTTTATATTAAAACCAGAAATTAAATTGACTGGGTACAGCGCGATTGAACGGACTGTTCTGAATTGTTTGAAAAATGCAGGCTTTTATAGTGAGTAGTTTTTAATGAAACAATGTGCACTTTTTCTAATTAGAATATATCAGAGATTCTCATCGGTTACCCCACCAAGATGTAGGTTTTATCCGACGTGTTCTGCTTATGCTTATGAAGCAATTGAAAAATTCGGCTTTTTTAAAGGTTCATTTTTAGCCTTAAAAAGATTGCTGAAGTGTCACCCTTTACACAAAGGTGGCATTGATCCGGTTCCGGAAAAAAATAAAAGGTGAGTGATAAAAATGCAAAAAAATACAGTAATGTTTGTAGTGCTTTCAACAGTGTTTCTTATGGGTTGGTATATATTATTCCAACCAAAGCCTATAAA
>JAQTSO010000091.1 GCA_028711215.1 Endomicrobiaceae bacterium
ATTCTCCGTCCCATTTTATAGCTGTCTTACCCGGTGTCTCAGGTTGACGAGTAAAATACTGTTCAATCGGTATTCCTGTTCTCTCTGCAAGCTTATCTATCTTTGAACGCAATCCGAGAATAACATACACAGGGCTTTCTGATTTTCCGGCAACCTCAGCGATTACATATGCAGTCTTTTGAAGGTTTTTATGATATATCGGTAAATCAAGCGTAGACGGTTGCATATTCGTCATTGCTCCTATTTTTAATAATTGTCCGTTACGTGCCGACATCTGTAAAGATGAAACTGATAACTGATTGCGTCTGTTTGGAGGAAGACGAAGATTGATATTAACAGGTTCCGGTTCTCCCTCTATATGTGCAACAGTAATATCAGCACCATTTATTGCAGTACCAATTGTATTAGCAATATCAGAAGAAACAATTCCGTTTAAAGCCGCTTTTTGACGGTCAACATGAAGTATTTCTAACGGCTGAGTGCGTGGTATATATGTATCAATATCAACAACATCTTCTGTTTCTTTGAGTATCTTAATTATCTCAGACGAAAGATATTCAAGTTTAGCACTGTCGGTATCATATATTTCAATAACTAAAGTTGACAGCACAGGCGGTCCCGGCGGAACTTCTGCTACATGTACCCTTGCACCAAATGTATTGGCTATCACTTCAATCGGACCTCTTACTTGTTTGGCTATTTCATGGCTCTGTTTTTTGCGCTCTGATGCATGAACAAGATTAACCTGAATATCTGATTGGTCCGTACGGTTACGCAAAAAATAATGGCGTACAAGCCCGTTAAAGTTATATGGGCCTGATGTTCCGACATAGCACTGAATATTTTTTACTTCAGGAAGTGTTTTAAGATAATCGGCAATTGATATAGTTGCTTTTCTTGTATTTTCAAGAGAAGAACCCTCAGGCATATTGATTACTACCTGAAATTCACTTTTATTATCAAAAGGAAGCATTTTCATGCGAACTGCTTTTAAAGGAATCAGCAAAATCACACCAAATATAACAGCGCCAAGTACAATAAAATACCAGAGACGTACTTTAGATTTAGTCATAAGTGACTGCATAAAACCTTCATAAGCACAAATAGCCCATGAACGAGACTGTTTTGCATGTTTTGTAATTTTAGGTTTCCAAAATTCAAGAATATGTGAAAACAACCACGGGCTGACTATAAATGCAACTGCCAGAGAAAATATCATTGCAAATGAAGCACCGACGGGAATAGGCATCATATACGGTCCCATCAACCCTCCGACAAAAGCCATTGGCAAAATAGCAGCAATAACCGTTAAAGTAGCAAGTATCGTCGGATTTCCGACTTCGTCAACTGCTTTAATCGATGAGCGCCAGACTGGCTGAGACGGATCTTTAAGAAAATGACGGTGAATATTCTCAACAACAACAATCGCATCGTCCACGAGAATACCGATAGAGAATATCAAAGCAAATAATGTAATACGGTTAAGTGTATAACCAAACACATAGTAAATAAGAAGTGTAAGAGCCAGCGTAACAGGTATCGCAACCAGTACAACCAGTGCCTCTCGTACTCCAAGAAGAAGCCCTATAAGTATAGTCACTGAAATCGTAGCAAGAAACATATGGTAAAGAAGTTCATTTGACTTTTCACTGGCTGTCTCTCCATAGTTTCTGGTTACTCTGTAATGCAATTTGTTGTAATTAGGATTATAAACCATAATTTTAAGACGCCTTAAAACTTCATCTGCAACAATAGTCGCATTTGCACCTTTACGCTTTGCAACTGTTAAAGTTACAGCAGGCACAGCAATGGATTCTGACAAAGATCCGCCTGACGAATCAATCATATAAACATCCTGTTCTTTTTCGTCAACAGAATCAATAACTTTTGCAACATCACCCAGCAAAACAGGACGACCGTTTGAAACACTCACAACCGTAGCCTCTAAATCTTTGGCATTTTTTATAAAGGAATCTGTTTCAACTCTTATTGTATTATCGCCTTTAGTATAATGTCCTGCGGGAAGACGAGTATTTGTTGCAGATATCGTTCCTGCTATCTGCAATATTCCAAGTTGATATTCTGCAAGACGTTCCGGTATTACCTGAATATTAAATTGCCTGCGGTGTCCGCCTATAATTTGTGTTTCGGATATGTTTGAAATAGATGTTATATCCCGCTGAATTGACGCAACAGCTTTTCGCAAAGAACGAACATCTCCGGCATCATTCCAAAAGGTTAGTGCAAGTATAGGAACATCGTCAATTGACCTTGCCTTTACAATAGGAGTTCCGGCTCCGACAGCAAGAAGATCCTGATTGGATGAGACTTTTGTAAAAACTCTCGTCATAGCCTCTTCCATATTTGTGCCTACTTTAAAACGTACAATAAACATTGCACCGTTTGCCTCAGCAGTTGAATAAACATATTCAACACCTGAAATTTCCCATAATTTACGTTCCCCTACGGTAATAAGTCTGTCTTCAACTTCTTTGGCACTGGCTCCCGGAAACGGAACAAATATGTCAAACATCGGCACGGAAATCTGCGGTTCCTCTTCACGCGGAAGATTTACTACCGCAATAACTCCCAATAAAAGCGCTGCAAGAACTAATAACGGCGTAAGTTTTGTTTTTATGAAAGCTCTAGCTATTTTACCGGCAATACCTATTTTTTCGTGTTCAGAATTCATTAACGTGCCTCCTGGATTAAATCATTTATTGTTTGAACGGTATCAAGTGATAATTGCCCTGAAACAGCCATAAGAGAAGCATATGCCATATTCATATTATAAACTGTTTTAAAAAATGCTGTCTGTACCGACAAAAGTTGTTCTTCAGCACGCAACATATCAATTACTGAAACTCTCCCCTGTCTGTACAAAACACGCATCATTTTTACAGACTTCTGAGCTTGCTCATAAGAATTGCGCATCTCATTTAAAGCTCTAACTGATGCTTTGTAATTTGTATAAGCATTTGTAACTTCAATAGTCACTTGCTCACCCATAGACGCCAATTTTGAATTGGACTGTTGATACTGCTGTTCAATCATATTCACTTTAGAACTATGAGACTGATCCAACAGAGGCATTGAAAGTTGTACACCGATAGTATAATGGTCGGGCATATATTTTACATCATACGCATCCGTCTGCACTTTCCCAAATGCCTGAACTGAAGGCAGTATATTTTTTTTCTCTATAGTATGTGCATCTTTCAGAGCTGTCTGTTGTAATCGTGCAATATTTATATCGTTGCGACTCTGCAAAGCTGTATTTATCAAAGTTTCAAGAGTCGGAACTGAATATTCTTTTTCCGACATTTTTGCATCTATTACAAAAGAATTTTTATCCTCTCCTGCCATTATTGCAAGAGCTGAAATTGCATTTTCATAACTGCTTTCGGACTCAATACGTCTGGCTGAAATTCCGTGGGTAATAGCAACTGCTCCGTAATAATCAGCACCAGGTGCCATGCCCCTTGAGGCAAGATTGGAAGCATCTTTAATTTCAGATTGAGCAAGTTTCTCTATTTCAATTGCAACGGAACTTACTTCTCTGTCTCTAACTGCTGAAAAATATCGTTCCAATACTTGAAGTATAAGCTGACTGCGAACCATTATTTCCTGTTGGCTTGCCTGAGCAATATGTGTTTGGGCTGTTTTTACTCCATAAGAAAGTTTTCCGGCTGTGTATATCGGAACACCTACCGATACTGAAGCTGTAAAATCATCAGCGGGACTTGGACGATTGAGACTGTCAATATTAAAATTGGCTGACGTAAACCGTTCTTGTCTTAAATATGAACCAAATGCAAATACAGGATCATCAGACCTGATAAATGACATTTCTAATGAAGCTTTAGGATAATACTGACTACGGGCATAATTGTTTTCCTGTGATGCCTGCTGTGAAAATGACTGAACCTGTTTTAAATCATAATTTCTTTCAATTACTTTTGTCATTACAGTTTTAAGAGTTACCGCTTGAACATTTAAAGTAAAACCGAAAACCATTACCACAACATAAAAAACTGCAAGCCACGGCATTTTCCCCGTCCTTAATTTGTGTGTATTCATGCTATCTCCTATTATTTAATTTTCAATATATTAGAATATTCTAATATATTTGTCAATAGGCAAAAAAATTGTTTTTAAATTCACTGTTATGTAAATTAAGATTAGCTGTTTTAAGACTTTAAGATTTGAGTTGAAATGTCCAATGATAAACGAAACTTACCATTCAAGTTCCTGCATTAATTCTTTTGCATCCGGATTGCCTTGTTCTGCAGATTTACTGATCATACTTTTTGCTTTTGCCTTATTTTTCGGCACACCGTCTCCGAGATAATACATAAGCCCTAATTTAACCTGAGCAGATGAATTCCCCCCCTGTGCAGACTTTTCAAACCATTTTATAGCAACCTTATCATCCGCTTTTACCAATAACCCTTCATAATACATATTTCCCAAAAGAAATTGAGCATAAGGCACTCCCTGATTAGCCAGTTTTTCAAATGATTCAAATGCCTTTTGATAATCTTGTTCTACTCCCTCTCCTTTGTAGTACATAATGCCTAAAAAAAGCTGGGCATTAGTAAGCCCCTGTTTCGCCGATTGCTCAAACCATTCAAACGCCTTTTTATAATCTTTTTTAACTCCCTTACCTTTATAATACATATCGGCTAACTGAATTTGATATTCGGCAATTCCGTCAACAGCTTTTTTATATATAGCTTTAAACTCTATTGAATTTTCATACGATAATTTTGATACGGTATCGGCAGGCAATGCAGACTGATAACACGACAAAATTAAAATTGCAATTAAAAGAAATGTGTTTTTTTTCATCATCAGATATCTCCAAATATAAAATTCAAGTCTGCATTATACTAAATTATGTTTGATTTTATTCTCTTCCGTTGATGCTGTCCTTGTCGTGTCGTTAAGACTAGCAAAGCGTTTTATTTTCTACTCGTTGCCGTGTCGTTAGAATTATTTTGCTGTTGTCACCGTTTCTGTTGTCGTTAAGGCTTTAAGATTTGAGCTGAAATGACGAAACGCAAGTGTGCGGTGTACGTTCCTTTACGGTGTACATAAGCACTTGTG
>JAQTSO010000092.1 GCA_028711215.1 Endomicrobiaceae bacterium
AATTTAGTTACATTAATTGGGCTTCCGGGTGCAGGAAAAACATTGCTCGCGCTTGCTGCCGGACTGCAAAAAACAGTAGAAGAAAGACAATTCAGAAGACTTTATATTGCAAGACCGATTATCCCTATGGGTAAAGATATTGGTTATTTACCAGGTTCAAAAGAGGAAAAACTTGCATCTTGGATGGGTGCAATAAATGACAATTTAGAGTTTTTAATGGATAAAGGACATGAAGATCCTAAGGTTGATGAGAAAATAGATTATTTATTCAGTTCAGGACAAATAGAAATTGATTCTTTAACTTATATCAGAGGCAGATCACTTCCAAGACAGTACATAATAATAGATGATGCCCAGAATTTAACGCCGCATGAAGTAAAAACGATTATATCAAGAGCAGGCACCGGAACAAAAATAGTTTTAACAGGTGATCCTTATCAAATAGATAATCCATATTTAGATGCTTCTTCAAACGGATTGACATATTTAGTTGAAAGATTTAAGGGACAGCCGCTATACGGACATTTGATGTTTTCAAAGAGTGAAAGAAGCATACTTGCCGGTCTAGCATCGGAGCTTTTATAAATGGCAAGCAAGGATTTTTTTGTTGATTTACATATACATACAAACTATTCTGACGGAGTATTTTCTCCAACTGAAGTTGTTTCATATGCTTCAAAAACCGGACTGACTGCTATTGCTATAACTGACCATGATACAGTTGACGGTATTGCCGAAGCTATGGATGCAGGCAAACAAAGTAATATTGAGGTTGTTTCCGGTATT
Organism: Endomicrobiaceae bacterium; assembly: GCA_028711215.1. Lineage (GTDB taxonomy): Bacteria > Elusimicrobiota > Endomicrobiia > Endomicrobiales > Endomicrobiaceae > Proruminimicrobium. The sequence goes on from JAQTSO010000092.1 coordinate 787, forward strand.
GAATTATCTGCTGAATACGGGGATGCCCAAAAAACAGAAATGCATATATTAGGTTATTACGTGGATTGGAAGTCTACAAAGCTAAAAGAAACTTTAGATATTTTTAAAAATGCAAGAACGGAAAGAGCAAAAGAAATTTTTTCGAGATTGGGGAAAATAGGAATAAACTTAAATCCTGAGGGATTAATTGTATGTGTCGGAAAAAAGGTTATAGGAAGATTGCATTTTGCAAAAGTATTGATTGAAAACGGTATAGTTGCTTCCGTTCAGGAGGCATTCCAAAAGTATTTAGCAACCGATCAGGTTGCTTATGTTCCAAAATATTCAATTACCCCGAAACAGGCAATAGATTTAATTATAGATTCAGGTGGAATTCCTGTTTTAGCACATCCGTATTACGGACACTACAACAATATAGATATTATAAAAGGATTAGTTGATGACGGGTTACAAGGTATAGAAGTTTGGCATAATAAGCATCCGGAACATGTTGTCAGAAAACTTTTATCTATTGCGGATGAATTAAATTTGATTGCGACAGGCGGTTCTGACTGTCATGGTATTTATGGCAAACAGGAAACACCGTTAATAGGCAAAGTAAAAGTTCCATACAGTGTCATAGAATCTTTAGAAAAAAAGAAACAAGAAATATAGTATCTACAATTTATGATTCAAATATAAATCTATGCGAACAATAAACAAGTCGGTATTTATCAAGTCATTGGATTGCCAAAGGCTTGCTTGGCATTTGTACAGAAATCTAATTGAAAAAGATAATTCTCTTGGTGATGATTTTTTGATTTTTGAATCAAAAAAAATTCATGCGTTGGCACAACAATTATTTCCAAAAGGTGTAAAGGTTAATTCAGGCAGTTTACAGGAAGCTCTGGCAAAGACAAAAGAACTTATATCTGACAAAAATATAGAAACTATTTTTGAACCGGTATTTGAATATAACGGATTTGTTGCAAGAGCTGATATTTTGTGCAGAACCGAAGAGGGATGGCATATCGTAGAGATAAAATCCGGCAATAAGGGGAAAAGGAAATATATCGTCGATATGGCATACAGCGCACTAATAATATCAAAAAATCTGGAACCCGTGTCAAAAGTTAAACTGTTGCTTTTATCAAAAGATTTTCATTTGGGAGATCCTATTGAAAATCTATTTGCAGAAACGGATTTTTCTATTGAAGTTTTTATAAAAATGCACGAATATTTTTTGATATTGGATGATGTTAAAAAAATGATTGAAAGCGAAACCTCTCCTGAAGCAAAATTAAAATTATGTTGCAAAAATTGCAGAATGTTTAAACAATGTACAGGCAAAAACATAGAATATCACATATTTGATTTGCCGAGATTATCGCATCTCGAATTTGATGAGCTTTGTAAAATCAATATAAATCAAATCAAAGATATTCCAAATGAAATTGAATTGACAGAATCTCAGAAGATAGTGAAAGAGTCTATTATAAACGATAAGGTTTTTATAAGCCCCAATTTAACAGCAGAGTTAGAAAAAATTCAATTTCCCGTTTATTATCTTGACTTTGAGTCTGTTATGACAATATATCCTCTTTATGCCAATATTCACCCTCATACACAGATAGTAACACAGTATTCTCTGCACAAATCTGATAATCTAAACACTGAACCGGAACATTTTGAATTTATAGCCGACCACACAAAAGATGACAGAAAAACTTTGGCAGAACAATTGATAAAAGATATAGGTGATACAGGAAGTATTATTACTTATTCTTCTTTTGAACGTCAAATATTGAACCATCTTGCCCAGTCATATCCTGAATTGTCAGAAAGTTTAAATAAAATAATTGAAAGAATAGTGGATTTGGAAGTAATTATCAAATTCAGTTATTATGATAAAAATTTTCATGGTAAAACTTCAATTAAAAAAGTTTTACCGGTAATGATACCGGATATGAATTACAGTGAATTAGAGATATCAGAAGGCGGTTCGGCCTCATCAGCATTTGCATATATGGCAATGGGTATGTATGATCAGGAAAAAATTATACAAACAAAAAAACATTTGCTGGATTATTGCAGACAGGACACACTTGCGCTTGTAAAAATGCACAGATTTTTAGCAAAAACCGTTCAATAGAATTTTCCTAATTTAATAATCAATTTGTTATACTATAGCAAATGCACAAACCCATAAGTCTTATTAATATCGGACTTTTCTATCAGAATAAAGTTTGTTTTGAAAATTTTTCTGCTCAGATTTTATATGGCAACAGAATTGTTATTATGGGAAATAATGGAAGCGGAAAATCCAGTCTAATCAACATACTGCAATCTAATATCGCACCGACAAGCGGAAATATTATAATTCCAAAAGATATTGTATTCGGATATGTGCCGCAGATACCCAAAGAATATGACAGTTTAAGCGGAGGACAAAAATTCAATAAATCACTGTCTCATGCATTAAGTCTGCATCCTGATATTTTATTGCTTGATGAACCAACAAATCATTTAGATATAAACAATAGAAAATCGTTAATAAAATTTTTAAATTCTTTTAAATCAACATTAATCATAGTATCGCATGATATTGAACTTTTACGACAAAATTTTGATATTATTTGGCACATTGATAACGGAAAAATAAATATATTTTCAGGCAAATATAGCGATTATTTAGACCAAGTAACACTTAAACGAAATATTATAGAGAAAGAATTAAATGAGATAGATAAAAATAAAAAAGAAATACACAAATCTCTGATGAGAGAACAACATAGAGCTAGCCAAAGTAAAATGAAGGGTGAAAAAAATGTTGAAAATAAGAGATGGATCAAAGCGGTGGCAAACGAAAATGCATCTAATGCCCGTAAAACTGCCGGTTCAAATAAAACAAAACTGTTTGATAAAAAGCAAAATTTAATTGAACAATTATCAACTTTAAGAATTCCGGAAATTATAAAACCAAAATTTAATTTAAATGCTAATAATACCGGTCAAAAAACATTAGTGAATATAAGAGACGGTGATGTCGGGTACAAAGAAAATCAAAATATTATTACGGGTATAAATTTTTCATTAAACACAAGTGAACATGTTGCAGTTTTAGGTAATAATGCGAGCGGGAAAACAACATTTATAAAAGCAATTATGTCTGATGATACTGTATTAAAATCGGGTTTGTGGGAAGTTCCGGTTCTAAAAGATATCGGATATCTTGACCAACACTATAATATTCTTGATACAAATAAATCAGTTTTGCAAACAGTATCCGACATTGTTCCTGATTTGACTTACGCCGACATCAGAAATCATCTGAACGATTTTTTATTCAGAAAAAATGAAGAAGTTAGTGCTTCCGTTAATATTCTCTCATGCGGTGAAAAAGTAAGACTTGTTCTGGCAAAAATAGCTTTACAAATGCCGAAACTTTTAATATTAGATGAAATTACAAATAATATTGATTTAGAGACAAAAGAACATATAGTTGAAGTATTGAAAGATTATAACGGAAGCATGATAATTGTATCACATGATGAAGACTTTATAAAAACTTTAGGAATTACAACAATATTTTGTATAGAAAATGGCACTTTAAAAAATAAATTATCATAAATTTAAAAATTCAATCATTATTTGAAAAAAGTGTTCCTAAAAGCTATAATATCTTGGTTATGAAAACAAATATTAAAGTTGATTTTTTAGGGCTAAAATTAAACTCTCCTGTTCTTCCTGCATCGGGAACTTTTGGTTATGGCAATGAGATTTCTGATTTAGTGGATTTAACTAAATTAGGTGCTATTGTTACAAAAACAATAACATTAGAGCCAAAATTGGGAAATCCTCAGCCTAGAATTGCAGAAGTTTCATCAGGAATGCTTAATACAATAGGATTACAAAATATAGGTGTCAGAAAATTTGTTGAAACAAAATTAGAAAATTTATTGAAATTAAATGTGCCGATAATTGTTAGTGTTGCAGGTGCATGCAGTGAAGATTATGTTGGTGTTATTAAAATTTTAAATTCATATGATAAAATATTTGCGATAGAATTAAATCTTTCTTGTCCGAATTTAAAAAAGACAATCATTTGTCAGGATCCGGACTTATTTAACAGTGTTATAAAAAATGTCAAAAAAATATCAAAATTTCCGATAATTGCAAAATTATCTCCGCAGGTACGGGATATTTCTGAATTATCATTACTTGCACAAAATATAGGAGCAGATGCAGTAACACTAACCAATACATTTCCGGCAATGGCTATAAATATAAATACTTTTAAACCTAAACTTTCTACAGTAAAAGG
>JAQTSO010000093.1 GCA_028711215.1 Endomicrobiaceae bacterium
GTTTGAAACTTTACATCCTTTTTGCGACGGTAATGGCAGAATAGGAAGGCTTTTGATTCCGTTAATGTTAATTTCTGAGAATATTTTATCATTGCCATCATTGTATATTTCCAGTTTTTTTGAAAAACATAAAGGAAGTTATTATGATTCTTTAACCGTTGTAAGAGCTTCAAATAATATAAACCAATGGGTTAAATTTTTTCTGTCAGGAATTATTGATACTGCTAAAAACGGAACAACAACATTAAAAAATGTTGTTGAATTTAAAAAGAACTTAGATCATAAAATCATATCTTTAGGCAGAAGAGCCAAACTTGCAGAAGAATTAATTAAAGTAATGTTTGGAACACCTATTATCAATACACATTTTGCAAATGAATCTTTAAATGTTAGTTACGGTAAAACCAGCCGTTTAATAAAAGAGATGATATCTTTAGGAATCCTTAAAGAAAAAAAAGGACTTGGCAGAGCCCAGTATTTTGAACTGGACGGATATTTAAATTTATTTAAATAATTTATATTGAAGGTTCAACTCCTCTCTGGGGCGTTTCAGTTTACAAATTATCTCAGCTTCAAAGCTTCCAAGCTACTTCAGTTTGCTTTGCAAATCCGCCCAACTTCCAAGCTTCTGTTGTTTTTAGTATAATGGAGCAATATGAAATACTTGGTTATTTTCGTTTCATTATTTGTCTGTTCAAGCATATATGCACAGCAAATAGACAATACAGGTATTTGTAATGATACTGTTGCGATATCTTCTAAAACCGTTTCAATTAAAAATCCAATAGAACTTAAATATCTTCAACCACAAGAACGGTTAGTTTTTATAGATAATACTTTCAAAAATATGAAATCAGCAGGATATTGGATATCAAAACTTGATAATCCCGATGACGTTATACTATCTGAAAAAGAAATCAAAGAATTTAATAACAAAATATTTAATACAAAAGTTAATATAACTGATTTGAAAGTGTATCCCGATACTATAAACACGGCAGATTTTATAAAAACTTTGAAAACAAGGTTTGACTATATAGCTAAAAAACAATATTTCAATGAAAATTTCAGAGAGATACAAAAAGAATATTTTGAGTTTCTGCAAAACAGTATTGATATAGATACAAACTCTCAGAAGTTACAAGTTAAATTTGCCATGACAGTAAAATACAGCGACGTAAGAATTCTTCCTGCGGAAGATAAAATTTTTTCAGACCCAAATAATTTTGATATAGATAAATTACAGGAAGAAAGTTTAGATTTAGGAGTTCCTTTAGCAGTAATATGTCAAACTAAGAATAAAAAATGGAGTTATGTTGTAGCTCCTCTTGAAGAAGGCTGGATAAAAACAGAAAATCTTGCCTATACCGATAAAAAAACAATAACAAAATGGATTGATACTAAAAAGATTGCAGTAATTACAAGCACAAAAGCCGATATTTTTTTAGACGAGCAAATGAAAAATTATTTTGAATACGTCAGAATGGGCAGTAAATTCCCCCTTTTAAGCAAAAATAAAATATACGTATCGGTAAAAATACCTACGGCTGATAATCAAGGCAACTTGGTTTTTAAAAAAGCATATATCCCTAGAGAAAATATAAATATAGGTTTTTTGCAATATACTCAAAGAAATATTTTAACACAAGCTTTTAAACATTTAAATTCACTTTACGGATGGGGCGGAACTAATGGCGAACAGGATTGTTCATCGTTTATAGGACAAATCTTTAATTGTTTCGGAATCGTAATGCCTGAAACTTCTTTTCAAAAAATTAAATGCGGAACTCTGCTAACTGAATTTACAAGTAATCAATTACCATCCCAAAAAGAAGAATTTATCATAAACAATGCAACAGCCGGTTTATCATTTATCTATCTTCCCGGTCACATTACGCTTTATGTAGGCAATGAAAAAAATAAACCTTACGCTATACACGCCATCTGGGGAGTAAGCGCCTACGATCAAAATAATCAAAAAACGATTAAGTATATCAACAAAGTTATTGTATCGGATCTCAACATTGGGAATGATGTTATAGGAAATTCTCTTTTGGATCGAATTATCAAGATAAACCTACTAAGATAATTCTCTCTATAGCGACTTTAATTTTTCTATTCAATTTTGTTTTTTCAAAGCTCATTTACCGTTTCTCTTATGTAAACTTCACTTTTAAAATACTTCATTTCACAACGAAAACTTAAAGTCTTAAACTACCATGACAAAAGCTTCACTTCTCTCCAAACTCTAAAGCCTAACGACAACGACAAAAACAAAAATGAAAATTGTGTATTTTTATTTTGTATAATAAGGACATTAAATTTTACTGACATTCCGATTACATATTTATGACTTTAGTTTTTAGAAAATATTTTTAAGAGACCTTCATGAAAAATGATATACAAAACTTACAATTAAAATTTGAAGAAAATCAAGAAGCTTATAAATCAAAGGAAATCGGAAGTGGAATTCACAGTTTTGTAAAAGATATCATAAAATCAGAAAAATTTTTTAATTTAAAAGAAACTGCAAAAAAGACAGATAAACATGGAACTTTTGTTCATGATACTGAAGCAGACAAAAATGGAAGACCTGATTTTATCTTATTTATTAACGATGACATAACTATTCCATGCGAAGCAAAATGTTTTACAAGAATTGATGAGGGCAAAGAACAAATCCTTAAATATCAATTAGATTGGGGCAAACAATACGGTATTTTAACAGACGGATCTACTTGGAGATTTTATAATAACACCTCTTATAAAGAATTACATCTTAGTGATTTTTTAAACAATCCTGTTTTATTTTCAACATTTTGGGATGAATATATAAAACCTGAAAATTATTATTTATCATTTTTTGAAAAGAAAGGGCAGATGTCTTTGTTTAAAGATGAAGATATTATTAAAGTTCAAGATAACAGATCATTATTTTTTGATGATATAACAAAATTAATAAGAAATTTTAAAAACAAATTAGATATTGAAGGCTATTTTAAAAATTTTGAAAAAAAAGAAGCAGGAAAAAAGGCAACTGAAATATCATATGCTTATATAATACAATTTATTTTATATAAAACATTGGTAGATAATTTATATGCCAATTTCAATGAAGAATTTTCAATAAGAATAGAAACAATATATCAAAGTTTGAAAGCAAAAAATTATAACGGAATATTAAACCACATTTCAACCATATCAAGATTTATATCCGAAAAAATATATAAGCCTTTCAATAATGAACAAGAATATATCCATACAAAATTATCTGAAATACTAGATAAACCTAAGAATGATATTAACGATATAGCTTTGTGGCTTGATATTATTGTGTTTATTAAAAAATATAACTTTGCAAATATCAAAAATGATATTTTTGGCTATATATATGAAAATTATTTAAAAGAATTATATGAGGATAAAAATAAAGGACAGTATTTTACAGATCCGGCAATTGTCAACTTTATGTTGGATGAAATAGGCTTTACAAAAGAAGAAATATTAAAAAGATATAAAAACCGGCATGAAGATAAAAGTTTATCTCTTATAGATCCTTCTTGCGGAAGCGGAACATTTTTATATAGTGCAATTGATAGAATAATTAACTCTATTTATGATGAAACAGAAAATAAATCAAAAATAATAGAAGATTTAATAAACAATCATATATTTGGATTAGATATTGCAGAATTTCCTCTCTATCTTGCCGAGATGGGTATTTTAATGAGGATGTTACCTCTTATAATAAATGAAAAATATAATAATCCCATTGACAAAAAAGTTAAGCTTTTTAAAACTAATGACAGTATTGCTGAATTCTCAGATACAAAACTAAATTCTCAAGATAACGATTTGCCTTTGTTTAAAGATATAATTAAATTAGGTTACACAAGTTATATACGTGATGAAGATGATTTAAAAGAAATGAAAGAAAGTTTAGTTGCTGCTTATAGAACAAGATTTGATTATGTAATAGGCAATCCGCCGTACATAGGATATAATGAATGTTGTAAACAAAATATTTTATTTACAAAACTGATAAAAGAAAAGAAAATGTCTATGGGTAATATTTATGGTGTTAATCTTAATACTGTACCAAATAGAATAAAAAAATATTCCCCAAAACCAAATTTATATTCATTTTTTTGTGCATTAGGATTAGGATTATTAAAAGAAAATGGAAAAATTTGTTATATAATACCCCAAACTATTTTAACTGCAAATGATCTTGATGTATTAAGATTTTTCTTTGCTAAATATACTACAATTGAAAAAATCATAACTTTTGCAGGCAAAATGTTTATAGGAAGAGGGCTGAAACAACAAAAACCTGTTGCCACTAGTTCACTTATATTTGTTTTAAAGAGAAAAGAATCAAATAATAATCATACAGTAAAAATTGTTAATTATAAAGATTGTGGGGAAATGGAATTTGAAAAATTTTTAAATTCAAGTAAAAAAGAAAATAGTTTCGTCGAACAAAAAGAATTATTAGAAAAAGTTGAAAATTGGAATTTTATAAAACAAAATGATATTTCAAATAAATTCTTAAAAACATATAAAAACAATCTAGATATCCAAACATATAGGAATGCTTTATCAGAAAATACTGATTTGGTATTTGATGGTGGTGTAAATATCAATGAAAATCAAATAAAAACAATATATTCACAGGGTGACTATGAGTTATTTGATTACAAAAACAATGATTGGAATTTATTTAAAACAAAAAAATCAAATATATTTTATTCAAAACATGCTGAAAAATCTTTTCCATCAGGCAGTCAAGGAATGAGAGCATTTGATAAGAAATATAAAATTATATGGAGAACTAAATTTAATGGTATATTTCAATATACGGATAGAAATATTCTTTTAATCAACAATCAATCTTTAATCGTTAGTTCTGATTCACAAGAAAATATATTATTTTTATTTGCATTACTAAACAGTAAAACTTCATTAGAAATTTTAAACTTAAATTTAAAATTAGAAAATGAAACTAATTATTTAATACCAATAAAAGAAATTAAACAATATA
>JAQTSO010000094.1 GCA_028711215.1 Endomicrobiaceae bacterium
GGAGGCTGATTTCTTTCTGCTTGGAACGCCCGGTAAAATCCCAGAGCGGTATGTTTTAAATACTCCGAGCGGCGAGAAAATTCCGCTTACATCCTTAAATGGCTATCAGCGTGGGATTGTTCTGAATGAATGCTACAGGCATTTTCAGACTGGACACGGAGATATTCACGGAACGGTTGAAATTCTGAGTGGAGAATACATTCCTCTAAGCGTATAATAAGCCTGTAATAGCCGGTTTGGTGTAATCTCTGGTGGTGCGGGGACAAAAATTAATATCGGCTTTACTGGACGGCGGGAAGCTCTTGCTTCCCGCCGTTTTTTTTGCTTTAGCGGTTAAATTTCTTATATTTTAACTGGTAATATAAATGCGAGGACATTAATACGAAAGAGTGGATGTTATTATGGAAATTAACAGATGGGTTGACGGCTACAAGATACAGGCTTTCCCGTGGGTAGATGGCGAGAAAACCATATATGTCAATGTCCAGTATTACAGTCCGGGAAGTAGTTTATCACAACCTCCGGCAATGGATAAATCGGTATGGATAATCAACGATGTAGCCGGAAGGCGTTTTGTGTATGAGTACACAGCTACAGCCGTTAATTATATTGCACATCTGTTTATACCAACAGATGCCCAGTTAATTATCAAAATAGAAGATACAAACACAATGAGAAAGTGAGGTATAACATGAAATACAGCGAGATTATCCGAAGTATTGACGAAATATTTGATTATTTCAAATTCCACAACAAGAACCTTACATCTGAGCAGTATGTAAGAATCACAGAGCTGCAAGATTTAATACACGATTTACGTCTGACTACAGACATAAGAACGCAAAAATGAGATATAACAAGACACGGGCGGAGTTAAAAAATGATGGTGCGTTGAATTACAAAGATGGCGATGTAATTAAATGCGGCAAATACTATATATGGATTAAATACGGAGACTACAAAACTCCGAGCTTATTAACTCGCGTAAACACAGAAGAAACCTTAATATATTTACCGTTATCAAAATGGCCTCAGTATATTTCAGATTTCATTCGTAGTTACAATATTGATATGGAGGCAGAATAAAATGGCTATTAGTTATGATGGATGCGGGCATTACAAGCATAGCAATGTATTCTATATCAGCAGACCAGACAACAATGGGCATATAGAATATATCCCAGTAAAGGAAGCAAAGGCGCTCAAAAACCCTTACGGGCTTGACCTGTTTTATGTCACGTCTGATATTTACGGGACGGACGAAAAGAGACCGTTGTCAAGAGCCGGTTCGGTTACTGAGGGTATGACCGGGATGAAACTTTGCAACAAGTCTGACTTAGATGCCTGTATTAGCAAATATGGGATTGATAAAGTCAACAAGCTTGTTTCTGATTTTGTAGAGAAACACGGCTTTTCTCCGCGCTACAGTCGCCCGGATGAAGATAAAAAAGAGCTATTCCCGGAAAGCGATGCACCTTCAGAGCCTAAATCGGTTCTGTTAACGCCGCTCTTTATCGACGGGAATTTTAATCGTGACGGCAAGCGGATGCGGTTTATGTTCTATAAAACCGTCTCATCTGTAAACGCAACATATAATCTATATATCAGCGCCAGCAAAATCCCGGATAAAGACTATCCGCAAGCAGGAAACGACAAGTACCTGATTTTTGCATTGGTTGATGGCTGGATTGTCCCGTGTAATGCGACGGAATACGATATTGAGAAGACCACCTTGGGACATATATCCACGGAAAAGCTTTATGGTGACTTTGAGGGTCGTGAAAAGTATTACAGCAAGCTTAGGGCAAATTGCAGTACACAAAACGAAATCGAGGAAGCGATAAAAGCCCAGATACAGAAAGAAAAAGAAATCGAAGACGGTTTGAGAAGCGATGATTCCATCAAAGCCGAATTTCTCAGAAAGAATTTTGACTATCATATTAGCACGTATTTAGAAGCACGTGACAATAACGGGCGGTTCCCTGATTTTATCGGAGCCGTGTTTGTTGGAGAGGTTGAAAATTGCAAAGTGCTTGCCGATAAAAAACGCAAAGAGTATGAACAGGAACGGGAAGCCCGCCGCGCTGCTAATGCTGAAAAAGAGCGTATTGAAGCGGAAGAAAAAGCAAAGAAAGAAGCAGAAGAAATTAAGAACGCCGAAGATATTTTTATCAACGGCGGAACAATTACGGACGGACGTATGGTTTGCACACTTGCGGACAAGTACGGGATATCTACCCCGATAAAAACAAGAGGCTGGATTCTGAACAGGTTTGCGAAATGTGTCTTTGATGGAGATAAGATAACTGTTAGCTATTGGAAGGGCAAAAGTAATACCGGTAGTACAAAGGTTTATGACATTATCGTAGATATCAAAGCGGCTATCAAAAATATGATGTAGGAGGAAAAATAGATGGCAATGGAACAACGTACATTGAACATTATCAATATTTGTAAAGGAGGAACAAAATACAACAATTCAGATGGTAGTGGATGCTATGTATTAACGGCTATCAAAAAGTATATGGCAGAAGAATGCGCGTATAACGCAGATTGGTACAGCGACAGACAGGTATTTGACATTATGTGGGCTGCGATGCAGGACTATCTTAATAATTGTGATAAACCCGGAGCATTTATGTTTGAGCTTAAAAACTGTTTCCTGCATCGTCCGAGTATCACAGAGGCAATAGCGTCATCGTTTTCTTTTGTTCGGGTAAGGGACAAGAATGGATATGTCAATGGGTTTGATGACAGGCTACATAAACTTGATGAAAATAAAGTTGACGAATAGGTTAAATTCCGCTTTTTTCTTCTGGTAATAAGAATAGAAAGGAGCTGACATTATGGACGTTCAGAAAAATACCGCAGCCGTTGATAAGATTATCAGCAAGCTTTGTCTTGCAGAGTTCAAAAGGGCGAATCCAAAGCCTAAGATTAGAAAAGACGGCACATTTAATTATCACCCGTATTCTCTTACCGATGAAATCAATGAGTTTAGGCAGCTTAAAAGCGATTACATAAATGATGTGATTTCAGAAGAAGAGTACAAGGCGGCTTGCTTGAAGTTCAATATGAGGAGGGATTAGTGTAGTATGAATAAGAATTACAGTATAAACCTTTATTACGGGTATCAAGAAGGTGAATGCGGTATATACCACGCATTTGAAGCAACAGACCCGCTTGAAAATTGCGATGATAATAAGATAGAAGATTTGTTGTCCGAAATGTTGGACACTACCCCAGATGACGTTAATTTTAATTGCGACAGTATGTGTATTCGTATACCAGATTCACTTGTAAAAAGGATTCAAGAGGACGCAATTACAGCAATGAGAAATAATTAGCGAATATTCTTCGGTTCCGGTTAAATTATCCGGTTTACGGCTGGTAATACAAATGGAGGTAATGTTTTATGAATATAGTTCGGAGCGCTGTTTGGGATGTGTTTGAAGGAGCGGTATGTAAAAACCCAAGAGAACCGGGTAAATATCTTGGGAGTATTGAAGTCCCTCAAAAATGGAATGGTCAGATTGATGAAAATATGATGAAATTTGACCTTCACCTTAGAGCGTCAAAGAGACACGCATATGGGGAAAGCTATAATATCATCAAAGGGACGCGCACAACGTATAACGATATTACATTTTAAGGAGGAATATTATGGGTCAGCGTTCACAGATATATATTCGGTATAAAAATAAAACCGGAGTACAGCTTATTGCGAGATATTTTGGATGGAATTATGGTGAGAGGATGGTAAGCCGTGCGCGTGGTATCATTGAGTGGTTGTCAGACCGTTCTGAATGGTTTGATTTTGTTCTTAATAACCCTTCAGACATAAAGACACTTGAGCGTGTTTGTGATGTTAATTTCGACATGAGAGGTGTTATCATCAGCACAGATATCATCAAGGAAATCGAAGAAGAGTTTAAAGAAGAAGCTAAACGTGATGGTGTAAATCAGTGGATTTTCGGTCAAGACAACAACGACGGGCAGCTTTTGATTGATGTATGTAGCGGTGAAATCAAGTATGCTTTTATTCCGTATTTTGATGAGCTTAATAAGGTTATGGACGCCGATGCATATATGAAATACAATGTTGGGAGCAACTGGAAAACTAAGAATTGGCAAACTCCGAACGAACCGGATGACCAAGATGCAAAAGAGTATACAATAAAAAATATTGAGTATATTTCAAAGGCAGCAAAGCTTATGACATCTGACGAAGTAAAAGAGTTCGTTGGATACGATTACAGCTTTGCTGTTTTTGGATATCCGTTCTAATAAAAAAGTGGAGGATAAAAATGAAAAACGGGTTCGATGTAACCGGCTTTATGAAATGGCTGGAAGACAATTTCAATGGGTTTGAAAACAGCTTTTTGCGCGGAGTTGTAGAAAATCTTATTGAGTATGGGTTTAAACATGAGCGCACAAGCAAAGACCAGTTTTGCTATTGGCTGTCCGATATGTTGCCGGAGGTTGAGTTTTGGGATGTTGCCGCCTTTATTGCGGACGAAAGCTTAACCGGATGGGGGCTTGAGCAAAAGAGAATGAGGCTTGACCATATGGCTTGACAACCTACATTTGATAAAATTTCTTTGAATGTAGGTTAAAAAACGTCAAAGCTCCGTGGTAATAGTAATGGGATTAATGAAAGGAGCTATTGCAAATGATAACTGCTTGGGAAGTATATAAGATTGAGTACGATATGGGCGAAGACACGGAGCGGCACATAGCTTATTACGCTTGCAAGGATATAAAGCTTGCGTTTGAGCGTTGGAAAAACGAAGGAGGCTTTAATAGTGGGTTTGGATTAAGACTTGCACTTGCAAAGCCGGAATGGATACAGGGGTGAAATGATGATTACGTTGGTTGGGAGAGCGCCGGAGGTAAGTCGGAAGTCTCGCAAGTTCCCTATAAAGAGGGTGATTTCTGCCGTAGGTGAATAGGACGTTTTCTTTGATGGAAATCTGATTGGATTATTCATT
>JAQTSO010000095.1 GCA_028711215.1 Endomicrobiaceae bacterium
ATATGACAACTAACCTGCCTGTTATTCAGTTTGATAGCTTAAAGACTTCAAGCATTAGCGTCACATCTGAAAAGATTTACGCAAGGGGCGGCAAGGGCAACCCTAAGCTGATTACATGGGAAACCAACAAAGAGGCTACTCTTACAATCGAAGATGCTCTTATTTCACCTAAGTCACTTGAGCTTGTGTCTGGTGTGGCACGTGCAACCGGCGCACATAAGGTTTATATGCGTCAGGCAACACAGTATACAACCGATACACCGCCTGTGGATAAGGGTAAGCGTTATCCTCTGACAACAAGCGCAACTGGTGAAGTCACTCTGGCTTTCACTCCTAACGAAGCTGTTGGAAACATTATTGCTTACGAGGCGGATGATGATTGCGGAACCCGTCTTGTAATGACAAACGCCACGCTCGTTGGCAAGGTTCTTACACTTCCTACTGCATTAAACAAGGCGGTTGTTGTTTACTACTCTTATCAGAGTGCTGCAACAACAGAGGCTTACATTATCGACGCCGAACACTTCTCTGGTACTTATAAGCTCGTTGGCGATACCGTGCTGCGTAATCAGTCTACTGGTAAGGATGAGGCTTTCCAAGTCGTTATTCCTAACCTGAAATTCACATCAAATCTGGAGCTTGGATTTACCGCTGAGGGCGACCCAACAACCACCACATTTGAGTGCGAAATTATGCAGGACAGCTCAACCGGCACAATGATTGAGATGATTAAGTATTAATTAAATTAAGGGGAGAGGTTCTACTTCTCTCCTTTTTTTTACGAGGAGGTAAAATATGATGTATCAAGCAAAATTAATCGAAGTAATCCCAGGATTAACAGAATGGGATAGTGCGGTGCTTGATGATGGTAAAAGGATATTTCAGTTAGGATTACCAAAGTCATGTAATATAAGTGAATATGTCGGAAAAGAAATCATTATCAGTATCGATGGAGAAGAAGTTGAAATCACTGAAGTGTCTGCTAAACGGACAGTTAAAGCCGACACTGATGTTGATGGAAAATAAAGAGTCTGGGGAGGGTTTTGCCCTCCCCTTTTTCTTATGGTGGTGAATCTATGAAAATATTGTCTATTGACCAAGCAAGGAACGGCGCTTGGGCTGTTTTTGAGTATAAAACAAAAACACTTGAAGCTTATGGTACGTTTTCTTATGACGCAAAAAATTATACGTATGCAAAAGCTATTTTAGAGATTGAAAAGCTTATTCAAAGCGTTATCAAAGAGCATAAAGTTAAAGCGGTGTTTATTGAAGACATTCAGTTAAGAGTAAATGTGCAAAGCTTTAAGAAACTTGCGCAATTACAGGGCGTACTCGTAAATCTTTGTGAAAAGAACGAATACTTGTATGAATTAATCGCCCCGTCACAATGGCAAAGCTACTGTAATGCCAGACCGAGAAAGGCAAAAGAGCGAGACGCTCAAGTAACCGCTTTACGTGATGATGCAAAGGCGGAATCAAAGGTTTTATCATTACAATTTGCAAAAGAGCAATATGGTATAAACACAGATAATGACAACCTATCAGACGTAATTTGTATATCGCATTATGTGGTAAACAACTTCCTTTTCAAAAAGGACAAAAACGGAAAAACATATCTTGAAAAAATAAAGACCGATAAACATAAAACTGACGCTTAATAAAAGTATTATTGGAGGAATTATTAATGGCAAAAAAAGAAAATGCAGAAGTCTCTATCACTAAGCTGGAAAAGTTCTGCAAGCAGAATGATAAAGTGAATACGGTTTGCACCTTTGAGGTTGACGGAGAAGCCGTTGAATACAGCGTAAAATATCGCCTGTCTCTTGAAGATTGTATCAAATTTGTTGACGATGTTGTAAGTGGATGTATTGACAAGTCTGAGATGACTCTTATTGGGATTGCTCGTTCATTTTTAATTAAGCGTAATCTTATGACATTTTATGCGAACTTCCGTATGCCGTCAGATATCAGCAAAGCTTACGCATATATATCTGGCGCAGAAAGCATTATCAACGATATTATTGATAACATTGATGCTGCGCAGTACGCAAGCTTACTCGATGCTATTGATAAAGGTATTGAGTTCGAGATTAATAAGATGACTTGTGAGCAAGAGACTCGTATTAATGGTGTTATTGAAAAGCTTAACGGAATCTCAGAGCAGATGGAAAGCATCTTTGGCGGAATCAGCGGAGAAGAGGCTTCAAAGTTCATCTCAACTGTTGCGTCTGCCGGTCAGATTGATGCTAAGGCTATCGCAGACGTATTTGCGCAGAAAGTAACAAATAAGCAATAAAATTTACTTACGATGGAGGTACAGCCATGAGAAAAGAGCTTGAAGCATTTGATGACGAGTATTTTAAGGATGTTGGTGTGCTTATGGACACAAGATTACCAGAGCCAACAATGCTTGAATATTACCAAAGGCTTAGAAACAGAGAAATTCTCTGGAACGAAGATATCAGCGAAGATACGATAATGATTGCTAATCATATTATTGCGTGGAACCGTGAGGATGAAAACATACCAACAAACGATAGAAAACCAATCCGTATATGGATTAATTCTGATGGTGGTGACGCTAATACTGTGATGCATATTATTGACGTTATTAAACTTTCCAAAACCCCTGTTATTACGATTGGTATGGGCAAGGTTTATAGCGCTGGCGGATTGCTGTTAATGTCAGGGCATAAGCGCCTTATTTTTGAAAACACCTGTTGTCTTATTCATGATGGGTATTCAGGTACTTTTGGTACTGTAGGTAAGGTTATAGATAACATCGAGTTTCAAAAGCGGCTTGAACACAAAATGAAAGAATTTATAATCAATCAAACAAAGATTACAGATGAGGAATACGAGAAGAATTATCGTCGTGACTGGTTTATGTTTAGCGACGAAATAATCAAGTATGGAATTGCAGACGAGATTATTACTCAAATCGACCCGCTGATGTAACGAAAGGTGTGTGGAGCGTATGGCAAAAAAGGCAACATATATAGATTATTCCAGTGCGCCTAAATCTCTATCAGACGAGCCGTTTTATAATCTTATACTTGACGATTATCAAAAAGAGTTTAGAGATGCTATATGGAATCCAGAGAAACTTATTGTATTCTGCAATGCTGTGTCTGGGACAGGCAAAACAACTATCGCAACAGCGACGGCTAATTTGCTTTGTCGATATGGACTTTATGATGGTATTGTTTACATTGTAAGCAATTATGGAGAAGCAAAACAGGGCTATCTTCCGGGTGATATTACTCAAAAATCAGAGGTATATTTTGAGCCATTTTATCAGGCGTTGCAAACTATTGGTGTAAACACAAATACAGTTTTTGTTGATAACATCAATAACTTAAAAAATGGCACTGCCTATATCGAGTGCTTAACTCATACTTTTTTGCGTGGAACTAATTTTGATAAGAAGGTAATTATATTAGATGAGGCACAGAACTATTCTGTGGCAGATTTGAAGAAGACGCTTACTCGTTGTAAAGACAGTTGCAAGGTTATTGTAATTGGACATAACTTGCAATGCGATTTATCTGATAGCAAATCAAGTGGATTTGTCAAATATATGGATTGGTTCAGTAAAGACAGCAGATGCGCTGTGTGTGAGTTAAAGGAAAACTATCGAGGGTGGATAAGCTCTCACGCAGATAGGCTATAAAAGAAGGAGTGATTGTATGCCGGTTTGTAAGAATTTAGCCGAATTAGAGGCTTACATACAAAAGAAAATCAATGAAACTCTTATGGACGAAGTTGCAACCGGCGTAAGAGAAACGATGCAAGAAACCATAGACGAAGATGTTTATAGGCGGTATGCTCCCGTAAAATATGTTAGGCGTAATGAATTAGGGAATATAGAAAATATTAAAGCGGAATTAGAAGGTGCTGGTGTACTCGCCGTAATGAATATAGCACCGCCTAATAACTCTGTTTTAGGAACTGCTTATACCGATTATGGCGGAACGTCGTTTGCAAGATGGGTTAATGATGGTCTTGTGCCAAACATTTTTAATGACAAGCATTATGTTTGGGAAGACCCGGCACATTTTATGGAAGATACAAAGGATGACTTAGAAAATAGTCATACAGTAAAAAACAAAATGAAAATTGGACTTACTAAGCGAGGGCTTAAAGTCAAAGGCTAATGAGCAGGAGGCAATCACCTCCTGCTTTTCTTATTTTATAAAGAAGGGGTGATTGCATGGGTGACGAGCTGAAACTGTTAGTGAAAGCGGTTCTCGATACGTCTGATACGGGCGAGATATCATCTCAACTACAGCAAATAGCCAAAACTGTTAATTCGCAAAATGTTTTCAAGGTGACAGCATCGCTCGATGAAGCTGCGACACGAAGCAAGATTGAAAGCCAGCTTAAAGCAATCGCCAGAAGCGTCAATGCTGGAAGTAGCATAAAACTCAATTTTGATACTTCAAAGGCGTCTACCGCCGCCTCAGACACAGTAAGACAAATACGTAATGCTGTTTCAAACGCTAAGGTAATGTTAGATGTCGGCGTTGACCAACAGGCATTAGAACGTGCAAAAACAGCGTTTAAGGGTCTGAAACTGGACGATGCCACTGTTGAACGTATGTCTTCTCAGCTTGAAAACATGAAGGTTAAGGTTGACTCAATCAGAGGTTCATGGGAAAAAGCCGGAGAAGGCGCGGAGCAGTTTTTAAGACTTAATATAACTGGTGTTAATGAGCTTGGTCAAGAAGTCAGCTTAATGCAGACTTTCAATAGAGAGACCGGCGAAATCAATACTCAGCTTGTTAGTGTCACAGATAATCTCAAAAAGCAACGTGCGGAGGTAGCAAAGATATCGAGCCAAGAACAGGCTCGAATAAAATATGTTGAACAACAAACTGCCGCCGCAAAAAGGCTTAAAGCATCATATGAAGGTACTGCAAAGCCTTTAGTTGATACTGCGTATA
>JAQTSO010000096.1 GCA_028711215.1 Endomicrobiaceae bacterium
AATCCGCAGGCTCATCCGTTTTACTGCGTATTTATTGCTTCGTTCTTTTTCTGTTTTGCGTATATTCAGTTTTTTTCGGCTTTTAATATACGGAGATATTTATTTAACGTAGGATGTTTGATTTTCGGCAGACTTTTTTATGTTGTACAGCTTTACTGGTATATTTTATTTTTTAAAGATTTTCCGGAAACATTCTGGTTTTCCGGAATAATTGATATGACATTTGTTGTTTTGTATTTTGTTTTTGCTTTCCGTGGCGGGGTAGGAATAAAAGATTTATTTTTGCCGGTTCGTGAAAGAATATAAATACTTATGAGAAGACAAGATGAAATCGGTTGTGAATGATAATTTAAATTATCGGAGAATAAAATGTCTGTTTACTTTATAGTTGAAATCAAAGAAATTTACGACAAAGAAAAATATATGCAGTATGTTCAAAAGGTTCCTGCAATCGTTGAAAAGTTTGGAGGAAAATATATTGTGCGTGGCGGAAAAACAACTGCTGTTTCCGGAGATTGGAACCCTCTGCGTCTTATAGTGATAGATTTTGAATCAATTGATAAATTCAATGCATGGTGGAAGTCTTCCGAATACAGAGCAGTTGTTCACCTCAGAGAAGAGTCGGCAAAAACGAATGCTGTCGTTATTGAAGGCATTGCAAAAACGTGATATAAAAATATTGCATTATAAATAAACATCGGTTATTGTTTTTCGTATGATGAAATGTTAAAATTTGCACATCGATCAGGTACTCCTAGTTTATGCATATCAATAAGGAGGGAAATATGAAAAATGTAGTGAGTTGTATTGTGACGTTGTTGTTGCTCGTGCAACCCGTTTTTGCGGGTAGTACGGTGAAGTTTACTTCAACAGAAGGTGTTGATCCTGTTGCTTTCGCAAAAAAAAATCTGAATATTAATGCTAAAAAACTCAAAAAACTGGGAATTAAAAAGCTCGTAATTTTGGAATGTTACGGCGACTATGTTACTTCTAAAGAGGTAACTAACAGTGCAAACAGCCAGCGGTATACCGGCTGGATACGTACGAATACCGACACTCTTGAATTTGATAAGGACTATTACACCGTTACTTCAAATCTCGTATACGAGGCAGTCAAAGAGGCATTCGAAGAGAATGGTATCGAGATCGTATCGAAAGCTGACCTGCAGTCGAATGAGATATACACCGACTTCAATCTTGAAGAAGAAAAGGCAGGCCGTGGCGTGACAGCCGGTTTATATAAACCGACAACCGTTGAACTTACACAGACGGTTTCTACAACAGGATTGGGAATATTTCCTATGAGCCCGCTGAAACGCATAAAGCTTATCATTAAACTTGGCGAGATAACCAACGGAGTTGGTGCCGAAGGTTTTGTACAGGTCAATTTTAAGGTTGACAAGAACAAGAAAGACCAACCTGTTCTAGACAAGTTTGATATTATCTTGAGTGCCGACCTGCGGGGTACCGAAGTAGGATTTAAGGGACACAAAAAGATGCGCTATGATTTTCACATGCAGTGGCATCCATTGATGCAACTGAAAAAAGAAATAGAATCGCAAGATCCTGTCCGTGCGGACAAGAAGAGTCCGTTTGATGCGGGCATGTATGACAAAGCGCTCAGCAGTATGTTATCGGCTGTCATCGGCGGATTCAAGTCCGGACTGGCATCGGAATAATATAAAAAATCCAATAAGTCATATTCTAACCGTGTCGGTAATTAACATTATCGGCACGGTGTCAGTATATTAGTTCATCGTTGTGTCAATAGTTCATAATTTAAAATAATCTATTTTACAAAACCGCAGTTAAAATAATATTTTTATTGACAAGTCTCTTTTTTTAAAATAAACTAAATAGCAAATAAGCTATTTAGTTTAGCGGAGGTTTTTGTGAAAACACTGGAAAAAATATTAAAAGCATTAGCCGATAAAAACAGAATACGTATACTGAAATTATTGGAAAATAAAAAAATGTGTGTGTGTGAACTGTCGCATGTTTTGGGTATTGCCCAGCCGAGCGTATCAAGACATTTAAAAAAACTCAAATCCGCAGAACTTATAAAAGACGAACAGGACGGTTTTTGGACAAATTACAAACTTAACAAACCTGCCAATATACACGGAGCAAAATTAAATAAACTTATTAAAGAATCTCTTAATGATGATGTTGTTGTCAAACAAGATTTAATAAAAAGCGGTAAGGCAAAAAGAGAAAATATCTGTAAAACAAAAAACGGGAGAAAATGTTAAATGAAAGAATTTAAAAAAATTATTTATATACTTGCCGGATTTTTGGCATGTTTTTATCTGCCGGTTGAAAATTTACGGTTTAACAATGCAATCTTTGAAGCACTTGCTCTTGTTAAATGGTATGCAAGAGAACACGTTCTTTTATGTCTTGTGCCTGCATTTTTTATAGCAGGGGCAATATCTGTTTTTGTAAGCCAGGCATCTGTTATAAAATATTTCGGCGCTAAAGCAAATAAGTTTCTTTCATATACGGTTGCATCCGTATCGGGAACCGTGCTTGCGATTTGTTCATGTACTGTTTTACCGTTATTTACAGGCATATATAAAAGAGGCTCAGGGCTCGGACCTGCTATTGCTTTTCTGTATTCGGGACCTGCCATAAATGTTTTGGCAATAATTTTAACGGCAAGAATTCTCGGATTTGAATTGGGAGTTGCAAGGGCTGGAGGGGCAATTGCTTTCAGTATTATTATAGGGCTTTTAATGCATTTTATATTTTTGAAAGAGGAACGCCAAAGACAAAACGACGGTGATTTTTCTGTCGGAAATATTGAAGAGACGCGTCCTTTGTGGAAAACAATGTTATATTTTTCTGCAATGGTTGCAGTTCTAATTTTTGCCAACTGGGCAAAACCGTCGCAGGAAACAGGGGTATGGGCTTTGATATATTCATACAAATGGCATATAACTGCAGTTGCTTTAATTTCACTTGTATATATGATTGTTAAATGGTTTAAAAAACAAGAATTAAAAGACTGGACGTCGTCAACGTGGACTTTTGCTCTTCAGATTCTGCCTCTTCTTTTGGCAGGCGTTCTTATATCCGGTTTTTTACTAGGAAGAGTCGGACAGGAAGGAATAATTCCTTCCGCTTTTGTCGCTTCTCTTGTCGGCGGCAATTCTTTTTATGCAAACTTTTTTGCATCGGTTGTAGGTGCTTTTATGTATTTCGCCACGCTTACCGAAGTTCCGATACTTCAGGGGCTTATAGGCGCCGGCATGGGAAAAGGCCCGGCTCTTGCACTTCTTCTTTCAGGCCCGTCGTTAAGTCTGCCGAGTATGCTTGTAATAAGAAGCGTTATAGGCACAAAAAAAACAATAGTGTATGTTTCATTGGTTATAGTTATGTCAACAATTACGGGAATGATATTCGGAACAATAGTAAAATAAATTTTATATTCGGAGGAGTAAAATGAAAATTGAAATTTTAGGAACGGGATGTCCGAAATGCAAAAAACTTATGGAGTTAACGGTTGAAGCCATAAATGAAACAGGTGTTGATGCGGAGATAAAAAAGATTGATCAGATAAACGACATAATGAACTATGGAGTAATGATTACCCCCGCACTTGCGATAGACGGCAAAGTTGTTGTCGCAGGCAAAATTCCTTCAAAAGAAGAAATTAAGAAGTGGATAACTAATGACGATTCAAAAACAGACAGTTGCGGTTGCGGGTCAAAATGTTGTTCATAGGATAGGAGAATATGGTGGATAAAATAGAAATAAAGCAGAAAGTGAAAGAAGGTTATGCAAAGGTTGCAAAAAACAGCAGTTCCTGTTGTTGCGGTCCGTCAACGAATTTGTTTAATTCAAATTCATGTTGCGGGAGCTCATCTCTTTCAGCTGACAGCATTGGCAAGCAGATTGGTTATTCCGATAAAGAGATGTCAGCTGTTCCTGATGGTGCAAATCTCGGGCTTGGATGTGGTAACCCGACAGCTCTTGCCGGCTTGAAGACGGGCGAAACGGTGCTGGACCTTGGTTCAGGTGCCGGTTTTGATTGTTTCCTTGCAGCCAATAAGGTGGGGAGCAGTGGCAGAGTTATAGGTGTTGATATGACTCCGGAAATGATTCAAAAAGCCAAAGAGAACGCTGTTAAAAATAATTACAAAAACGTTGAGTTCAAGCTTGGCGAAATAGAAAAACTGCCGGTTGACAATGACAGTATAGATGCTGTGATATCAAACTGTGTTATTAACTTATCGCCTGATAAAAAACAGGTGTTTAGAGAAACCTTCAGAGTGTTAAAAAAAGGCGGAAGGATTATGGTTTCAGATATTGTTTTATTAAAAGAGCTTCCTTGTGATATTAAAAATTCTGTCCAAGCATATATCAGTTGTGTTTCGGGGGCAGTATTAAAAGAAGATTACATAAACTTCATTAAAGAAGCCGGTTTTAATGATGTTAAAATCACAGAAGAAAATGTATCAAGTATTGAATACATGATAAAAGGTTTTGACAATGGCAATGAAAACTTAATTGCAAGTATTAAGGTTTCTGCCGTCAAACCATAATTTCGTCAAAAAATATAGGAGAAATAAAATGGCTCAATGTTGCGGTGGCGGTACAAAATTAATATTTGCCTGTTCGGGATGTGCGGATGTCGGGGAAATAGCCGATAAAACTGCAAGAAAATTAAATAAAGAAGGGTCTGTAAAAATGTCTTGTCTTGCCGGTCTTGGAGCAAATTTATCGGGATTTATTGCATCGGCAAAAGGTGCTGATAAAAATATTACAATAGACGGATGTCCTGTATCGTGTGCTAAAAAAATTCTTGAAAATAACGGGCTGACACCGGATTCGTTTATATTGACTGATTTTGGTTTTGAAAAAGGTAAAACAGATATTAACGAAGAGAATATAAATAAAGCATACAGTTTAATTAAAGAAAAAATAGGAG
>JAQTSO010000097.1 GCA_028711215.1 Endomicrobiaceae bacterium
AATTCTCACTTACCAATGCCATAAATGCCTGTGTATTTTCACTCTGATATGCTTTAAATAATTTATCTAAAGTTTCTACGGCAAGTAAAGATATATCCTGATCTGAAAAAGTTATTTGAACATAAGTCTTTTCTATATCGTTTGTTTTGCCGGTAGTATCAATTACTTTCAGATAAAAATCATAATTTTTTGTTGTATCAGGCTGAAACTTATATTCAAAACTACCGTTATCGCTGAGAGTTGCTTTTGTCCAAGTATCTTTGTTATCCAGCGAAACCATAACAGCACCTATTTTTGCTTTTTTAACACTTGCTTTACCGTTTATTAATATTCCATTATTAGATATGGAATCTTTAAAGAATACGGCTTTTCCGTTCATATCTTCATAAGAGACTTTGTTCATATACATATAGTTTAAGCTGACTTCATCTGCGGATTTTCCGAATATCCACCATTTTGCCTGAACCTGTTGGACTGAAGCAAAAACTGCTAACGTCATAAACAAAACTAAAATTGAAATTTTTTTCATATTATTTTCTCCATGCAAACTTTTTATATCTTAAAATTCAAAGGAATACTTATGCCCATTGAAATACTTTTTTCATTAAAGTTTCTTGTATCTGTCTGAAACGCAAAATCGTTCATCATGATTCTTGTAAATATTGTGCAATCTGTTACGCCAAAAAATGAAGAAGGCTGATAATATACCCCTGCATTAACAAAAAGACTTTCTGCATCATCACCGGCAGATGATTTTAATATATTTTGACCAAACCTAAAATTTGATGTAAGTTTTGAATCCGGCAAATCAACACCAAGACCGATTGAATATTCAAAAATTTTATCTGTTGTATTGTTTATATTGTCATCAATATAATTGCTGGAAGCATTTATAGACGGTTTCAAAATAAACTTATCAAAACTTTTTCTTGTGCTTACAGAAATTCTTCCTGAATAATCCAATGTGTCTGTTGTGTTTTTATCAACATTATACGAAGTAAAACCTGTTCCTGCATCAACATCAAGTCCGATAAATCTGTCTCTGTATCCTAAATCAACAAAATAATCGGAAGTATTATTTACGCTTGAATTTTTTTGGTCTAATTTTACATTAAAATTCAAGTTAGAATATCTTCTGTCAAAAATTTTCTTTATATTAATTCCGACTTCAGGTTTGTAATTATTTGTGCTGTTTGAAGCATCATTTAAACTGTTTCTGTACCATGTAAATCTTGTATCAAAAGTAGTATTGGCAGTCCATTTATATTTCCATCTGGCAGAAGCTCTTTCTCTGTCACTTATTGCAGAGCCTAAAAGAGTTTCAAATTCCGGATTTACTCTTTCATATCCTAATACAACTCTGCTTGGGTCCTGGTCACCGACAATTTCCAATTTAAAAGCATTGCCGTTATAAGAAGTTTTTGTTGCGGTTTCATTTGCTTCAAGTTCTGTTTGGGAAATTGCAGCCTCTCCGGTAACTGTTAAGCCCGGTATCGGACTGTATTCTCCGTCTAAGCTGTACAATGTATTGCTGTATAAAGGGTCAGTATCTATAATTCTTTGGCTGTCATCGGATTTTAAAGCGGTAACACCAAATTTAAGATTATCCGTTATATCCTGTTTTATATTTGCACCATAAGCCGTACGTGTTATTGATTGTGCTTTGGCATCTTTGAACCAGCTTTCCCATCTTGGATATGCACTTCCGAAAATAACAGAAACCACAGGCGTTTTGCCTGACTGATTGTTATATTTATAAGAAGCACCTTTCAGAGAAGTATTTAATGAATATTGTGAAAAAGATTCAAATACATCGCCAACATTTAAATAATTATTTTTGTATTCCAATTTTGTCTGTAATGATGTCAGTGATACCGGTATTGAATCAACTCTTTCATCATTTGTTGCTCTACCTGCAACACTTAATTGGTATTTGAAATCGCTCTGATATCCTCTTACATTTATGTTTAAATTTTGTGAATTTTTAAATCCTTCAGATAGAGAAGAACTTGCTTTACCCGGGCCTGAAATATTATTGTACACTGCTTGAGCTCCGAGATTAATTCTTACATCTGTTGTTTTAACGGCTGTTTCTTTGGTTTTTACAGTATCAGTTGATGTTGTAATTAAAGGAACTGATAAATCAATAAAATCACTGTTTGTGGAATTGTTTGTTGCGGTTTGATCTGAAACCGGAACTGAATCCTGCGAAAAAACTGAACCTGCGAATGAAAAAATAAACATCAAAGCAAAAAGAATTTTGTATTTTCGTACCATAAAACCTCTCTCTTGTTAATCAATATGTATATATAAAAACTTCAGAGACTATAGCATTTTAAAAACATTTTGTCATCGGGAAAATTAAAAAAGGGATAATTGTTCAGGCAGAGAAACATATTCTTCGTGAACAAAAAACCTTTTTTTGTTTTTTAGAGGATATTGGGTTCTTATCTTGCTTGCCATATGTTTAAAGCTTTCTCTGTAACTTTTATCTATATATGCGGTTTTATAAAGAGATGATATTTTATTGTATAAATGAGGGAGTTTGTTTTTTATAAATTCAAAAAATACAATTCTTGTTTGTCCTCTTAAATTAAGCAGTTCTGTAATTATATAATTCACTCCGCACTCCTGAGCTTTAGAATATAATGCACTGATATTATAAAAACTGTCTGTTAAATGAGGAATTACGGGCATACTGTGTAATCCGATTGAAGCATTTGTTTTAGCAAATTCTTTTAAGACATTAAATTTTTCGATTGTAGTTGCGGTGTTTGGCTCTATAAGTTCTCTGACTGTTTCGTTTACGGTTGTAATAGTGCAGGCAATATTTACTGAGGTTACTTTTGATAATTCATCAATCAAATCATAATCTCTTAATATTAATTTAGATTTTGTAGAAATTGTAACAGGTGTTTTATACTTTATAAGTACTTTTAAAATTTCAGGCATCAATTTATATTTTTCTTCGGCAGGCTGGTAACTGTCGGTCACTCCGCCGAGATTTATAACTTCTCTTTTCCATGTTCTGCTTCTTAACTGTTTTTCCAAACTTTCTGCAATATTTGTTTTAACAAAAATTTCATCAAAAAAATTAACTGAATTCATATATTTGTGGGAATATAAAGCAAAACAATATTTGCAGTGATGTCCGCATCCTCTGTAAATATTTAAATCCCACCCGTAAGGTAAAAAACTTGTGATTTTATTACACGCCGTTTTGCAGGTTATTTCATTGTATTTTGTCATATCTGCATTATACCATACAGATGTATTGAATATCAAGCCTACAAATTGAAGCTTAGAAGCTTGGATGCCTGGCAGCTTGGCAACACCAGCTAAATTTTTTTCTAAACTTCCCAGCTTCCCATCTTCTAATCTTCCGCCGTTATCGTCGTTACTAAGCTTCCAAGCTGCTAAACTTCCCAACTTCTATATCGCTGATTTCATTGCTTTGACATACTCGTAAAGATGTGTCCCTGAATCATTTCCATATTTTTCAATTATTTTGACAATCGCACTGCCAACAATAACTCCATCTGCAATTTTTGCCATTTCTTTAGCTTGTTCAACAGTACTGATACCAAACCCTATTGCTGTAGGAGTTGAAGTTGCAGATTTTATTGATTTTAAAATTGAATTTAAATCAGTTGTTATTTCACTTCTTACTCCTGTTACTCCCATAGACGATACAACATATACAAAACCTTTTGCCTGTGAAGCAATTTCTTTTATACGCTGGTCGGATGTAGGAGCAATCATTGATATAATGTCAACATTGTTTTTTACAGCAATATCTGCACATTCGGATTTTTCGTTGTATGGCATATCGGGAATAATAATTCCGTCTATTCCGGTTTCATTACAAATTTTGAAAAATCTTTCATAACCGTATTTGAAAACAGGGTTAAGATAAGTAAGAAAAACTATCGGCACATCTGTTTTTTTACGGACTGATTTTATCATTTCAAAAACTTTATCTGTTGTTGTTTTCGCATTTAAAGCTCGGATATTTGCAGACTGAATTACGGGTCCTTCGGCGATAGGATCAGAAAAAGGAATTCCTATTTCAATTAAATCCGCACCGCCTCTGACCATTTCCAATATAAATTCTTCTGTCTTTTCAATTGAAGGATCACCCGCCGTTAAAAAAGCTATGAAGGCTTTCCCGTTTTTAAAAGCATTTTTAATTTTACTCATTTATATTTCTCCCTCTGTAATTTGCAATTGAAGCAACATCTTTGTCTCCGCGTCCTGAAAGACAGATTATTATTATTTCGTCTTTTTTCATTTTCGGCGCCTGTTTTTGAACATAAGAAACTGCATGGGCGCTTTCAATAGCGCAAATAATACCTTCCGTTCTTGCAAGATATTCAAAAGCCTGTACCGCTTCTTCGTCCGTTATCGGAACATATTGTGCTCTTTTTGTTTCATAAAGATGAGCATGTTCAGGCCCTATCCCCGGATAATCAAGCCCTGCCGAAATTGAATAAACAGGAGCAATCTGTCCGTATTCATCCTGACAGAACAAAGATTTCATTCCGTGAAATATCCCAAGCGATCCCTTTGCAATTGAGGCCGCATGTTTATCCGTTTCAATACCGTGTCCCGCCGCTTCGCATCCGACAAGTTTTACTGATTTATCATTAATAAAATTATAAAACATACCCATAGCGTTACTGCCGCCTCCGACGCATGCCGTAACCAAATCGGGAAGTTTTCCTTCTATTTCCAATATTTGTTCTCTTGCTTCTTTACTGATTACACTCTGAAAATCTCTTACTATCATCGGAAAAGGATGCGGACCCATTACAGAACCGAGCACATAATGAGTATCAAAAACTCTTGTCGTCCATTCGCGGAAAGTTTCATTAACGGCGTCTTTTAAAGTCATCGTGCCGCTTGTTACTGAATGTACTTTTGCTCCAAGCA
>JAQTSO010000098.1 GCA_028711215.1 Endomicrobiaceae bacterium
GATAGAAGTGCTGCCGGTATGGGATAAACTCATCCTCGTTATATTTGCTGTTATCATGACAGTTAATACGCCAGCCCATTTCGTCTACAATATTCCATGCGCTGAGAAATGGTATACTTGAAATGTCTTTCTTCATTGCATCCCAAGCCTTAGTTACATTCGCCTTATGCTGATTTAGATAGTCAAAATACTCATTGATTTTCTCTAATAAAACGCTCTTTTCCATATTGCTTCTCCTTATCAATTTCTTCATCGCTATATTCATTAATTACTTGGTTGTACTCTTCGCAATTTTCTCTTAAAACGCGATTATAATAAGAGATATCTTCATTTTCGATTTCTTCCGGGTCTAAGGGTGTGTAATCTTCACACACAGCGTCTTTTCTATCTTTACATTGACAACACCAATAGCAGCCCGAACAACTTCGTTTATGTGTCGTTCTCATGGGCATTCAAATCCTTTCCGCTGTCAGCCTTTTCATCACCATCCAAGTTCTGCAGTCGCTTTATTCTGCCTTTTTCAAGTCGTGCTTTTGAGGCTTCTCGCTGCTCATCGGTCATATTGACCTTCTTTTTAGGTTTTATCCTTAGCCAATCGGCGGGTATATGTCCATAAATGCTGCCATCTTTATTAACATAAACATCCATATCATTAGGATGTTTTTTACTCAACCGAAGTATCTCGTTTATCCACTTCTTTTCGCTTGAACTATAAGTAAAAGTTCTAACACCAGAAGCGTGTTCAAATACTGTTTCTCTTATTTCGTCATTCATAAACCCGCCTCCAATCCAAATTAATTTGTTGCAAGCTTATTAAGCCATTCTATCAACAATGTTCTCATACGCTTAGAGGGGATGTAAACCCAAATGTCATTTTCCTCTCTGATAGCGCTTCTCCAAATCCACTGAATCATCTCGCTCAATGCGTATTCGTCCTCTTTTACGTCTACTCCAAGGTCAGTAAAGTAGTTCTTCATATAAGGATTAAAATACACATTAACACAATAAGCTAAATGCGTTTTGCACCTATAATTGTTTGTCGCTCTTATATTGTAAGACAGAAACCCTTTTGTATATCCTTTACCGGCAAGCAAAACACGGTAATCCTTAAACGTAGTCCACATATTTTCATCAGCACCAGACTGAAACTTGTGTCGAAATAAATTATAAAGGTTGTTTTTAAGCATTTGTATCAATGGTTTCCCTTTTGCTTTTGAAGCTCTTTCATACCATGATACCGACAAAGCCGTTCTGTCATCTCCAACCATATTCATACGCTCATCGTCAAGAATATGTATCTTTTCAGATAAATGTTTTGCGTATTCCGGCAATGAAGGATAATCGCAAAACTGATATTCTCCACGTTCATACTTCGTACCGATATACTCTATATCAACATTGTTTATGTCGAAGTAATACTTCTGTATTTGAGCATCAAATAAGTACGTAAGAATAATAACGTCAGAAAACGCTTCAAATACTTTTACGGGGAAAGTCCATATCATAAGTTTTCCGCCGTAAAGCAGCACATTACCCGTATCGCAAGTTTCAAGAAGTGAAGCAAACTCGCCCTGATACTTATTATTCGCACGAACTACGCGCCCTTCTTCGTCCACACCAATGATTTTTTCGTCTGTAAGCATTGCTATATCATCTTTGTGGATATTAAGGTTCTCAACGACGTTAAAAACCTCATCCAATATAAGCTTATACCCATGATATCTGAGTAAGCTTAATGTTTCATCTGTATAATATCTAAAAAGCGCGTGTGTGCTTGCTATGTTCTCTCCCTTAGACAATAAGTAATGCAAGTTATCTAACTTACCATCACCCTTGTTTTGCGGAGACACGAATTTTCTATCTGCACAACTTTGCTTTATACGCTCCACTTCATTTAAGTATGGAGTTATAAAAATATACTTACTGTTTTTATCTTTACACATAAGGTTGATAGCCGACTGTGTTTTCCCGCTGCCCATAATCATATCGCATACTCTAACGGTCATCATAATCTTCCTCGTCATACCAGTCTTCTAATTCCGCTATTTTTAATGCGTCTCTTATACATTCTTCACACCAAGCATCTCCTTCTATATCGTAATAATCATCACCCTCGTATATGGGTTCTTGACAATTAACACAGGTATATACGATAGGAGGAGGTGGTTCGTTAGGGCATCCGGGGAGGCAAGGTGAGTGTAAGCAAATGTCACACATAATTAGCCTCCTAAAATTTCGGTCTTTGATTATTGTCGTTAATTTCTGCTATAACAATCATCAAAAGTACCATACATAGACAAAAGAATAAATTAATCATAGCTAAGTCAAGCGGTTCATCTCCTTTCATGGTTGATACTTTGCCATGAACTGTGATAGCTTAAGTCCGTTATCTTTTGCAAGGCTAAAAGAGAAATAAGCAATATTGTATTCTGTGCTTATTTTCTGCGTCTCAAGAAGCCACTGTATAACAGACTTATAATTCTGAGCCTCATATTCATCAATGCAATAATCTGTGTATTCGATATCGTCAGGGTCATCGCCAACGTCTTCAAGCATTGACTCTATGCGCTTATCGCTATACCCGTGCATCGTGTGTCCATTCACAATATACTCAGATTCAATAGCGCCCTCGTATATACACCCTCCATGACGCCACCAGCCCCAGTCTTCATGCCATTCTTCGTCTTTCATTTGGCAAAGCTTTTCAAAATCCGCATCACTTACTTCCCAAACCTCCGGCGTAATAAAAGCTTCACACACGCAAGATTGGTATGTTTTATTAGCAGCGATACCAAGAGCATCAAAAGCGGATTGAAGACCTTCTCCAAATATCTCCTTACTCATATTATACCTCCAAATTAATTTATTGTCAACTATCTTGCAAAAACTTTTCAGCTTTCTCCGTCAGATTCTTTATCGTCGATAGTATCATATATGAGCTGAAGGTGTTCAATGAATCTGCTTAACTTTTCCTTGTCACGAAAATACAACTCATACTTCATCCGCTTAACAAGCTGTTTTAACTCTGTTATAGGCTCTTTTGCGGTATAAAATAGAATCCCAAATCCGTGGTTATGCTTCACTGGATGAACAATAGTATCACCAAACCCAAAGAAAACGACTTTTCTTTTGAAATCAATCATAATTAAACCTCCATAATTAATACATTTCCCACCAGTAATCAAATGTTTTTCTGTACCCATTTCCTCTTAACGGAATATGACTATGACGAACAATTTTATTGGTGTACTTTTTCATCCATCTCTGGCAATTACTGTTTTTCGGATATTTTATGTACTTTCCAACTTGGACATATTTACCATCAACAAAATCCCAATCTACATACCCGGCATGAGGAATATAGTATCTATTCACAATACGCATTAAACGATTTGTCTTCTGCTCACGCATAACACGCCTGTACGCTCTCCCGGTTTTCCTGCTATTATAAGATGTGTTTGATGGCGGCTTGCTACAAAAGGCATCATCGCAGTAGCCTCCAATATAAAAACGATATCCACCATTCTTATCACAAGCACAATACTCAGGTTGCCAATCACCATCGTCATAATCTTTTAATCTATAATACCTGTCTAATATCGCATCTCTACCAAGAGGGCATTCGTCACAAGTAATAAAGCAGTCTCCGATGTCTATCATTTCAATACCTCTCTTTATTTTTTTATCCTAAATAATTATAGGTATTCGTCCTCATTGAATTGCTCAAAATAGAAAACAACAGGATGCGGAGTTGGAGTTACAAGCCCAAATTTTACTGCATTCTTATATGTAACATCGTCACGCATAAGTGTGTTAGGAGCCGCTTCTAATTGTTTCCTCCAGCCTTCAAGTGTATTTGCACGTTTGTAGTGATTACAACTTCTACAGGCTGGGAACATATTATCAAACGAATCGGAACCTTGTTCGCTATATCCGTTTATAGGCACAACATGGTCTATTTGCATCTGCTCGAATTTCAATTCACAACCGCAATAAGCGCAATGTTTATCAAACATTTTATATACTTCCCAGCGCTGCTCCGGCGTCAATCTATGCCTTTTTGCTGGCATATATACCATAAGTATTCTCCTTTACTTGATACGCCATAAATAACAGTTTTTATTATTCGTCTTTTGCTTTTTCAAAGAACTCTCTTATCCTAAACCACTTGTCCTGAAGGATATTCCCGATAGCAACAATCTTACCACCCCAACCATCAGACTCACATCTGATATACTTTCCCGGCAAGTCCTCCCACTTCTCGACGCCAACGCAATCAAGTATCTCTACAATAGCCCTTAGCCCAGCAGCCTTTACAACGCGCTTATTGGTATCTTTATCATACCCATCAAGCGCATATCCGCCAAATGCACAACAAGAACCACCAAAATCAAGGAATAATTCAAATGTTAAAATACCGTGGTCTTCTTTTCCAAGCATTGTGCCGGTTATTCTCGCATTTTCGATTGATGTATTCATTTTTACTTTCTCCTTAACTTATGTTTGTAGAAATGCAGACCGTTAAAATCACTGTCTGGATAATACTCACTTCTTCCTCCAAGATTGTTGGTAAGGGTAACGCACTCTTCTTCATGGTCAACCTCAACAAGCGCCCACATTGTAAGAGGCTCAAATCCATTTATATCATCGACAACAATATAGATTGGTTGCTCGTCCATTTTATACAGGTCTTTATATGAAAGTTCAGGGTTTTCGGCGCTGCTGCCAAGAGCCTGTATACGCTCAATAGCTTGTTGCGGAGTATGACCATCCCATTCTGGAGCGCGTTCCAGCTCCCTTACATGAAACATATCCCAATATGGTTCAACATCATAGTGATATGTTGCTTGTCCGTGCGGCGTTTTAATTCCGACAATAAAC
>JAQTSO010000027.1 GCA_028711215.1 Endomicrobiaceae bacterium
GAATCTGTTTGTTTTTTTACTTTTTGTACTCCGACACCTGTTCTTGTTGTTTTAGCACTTTTATTAAATGAGGCAATTATTGATACTTTTATTTTTGTATCTAATACATCCCCTACGATATGTCCTTTTTTTAACTCGTCGCATTGTTTGAATTCTTTTTTTACAAAATCATCTATCCATTTTTCATCGCCGACTGTAAAAGGGTTTGTTCTTGAACTTGATATATTAATTAACATTCTGTTAGCTATTTTTATATTAGGACCTTCAACAAATACATTTGTCATCGCTTTTGTAAAAGCTTCTTCAATAGTTTCACCTTCACCAAGCCCGATAATTGCATTGCTTGCGTTACCTAAAATTGCCTGAACGTCGGCAAAGTCTATATTGATGAGTCCTGTTTTTGTGATAGTATCGGTTATTGACTGAATTGAAATTCTTAAAACGTCGTCTACTCTTTTATACATTTCTTCTATGGGAGTTTTTAAATCAACAACCGTAAATATCTTATCATTAGGTATTACTATCAATGCATCCGTATATTCTTTTATTTTTTCTATACCGACATTTGCATTTTCAATTCTTTTTTTACCTTCAAGCGTAAAAGGTTTTGTAACAACGCCTACGGTTAATATTCCGAGATCTCTTGATATTTTTGCAATTACGGGAGCTGCACCTGTTCCCGTTCCGCCACCCATACCGGTTGTAACAAAAACCATGTTGGCACCCATTATGGTATCTCTTAAAACATCCTCGCTTTCCAATGCGGATACTTCTCCTCTTTGAGGATCTCCGCCGACTCCGAGTCCGTCGGTTCCGATTTGAATTTTATCTTCGGCAACAGACCTTCTCAGTACGGACGCATCGGTATTTACAACTGTAAACTCAACATCGGTTATATTGGCCGCAATCATTCTGTCAACGGCATTGTTTCCGCCGCCGCCGACTCCGATAACTTTTATTACGGCTTTTTTTTGTTGATTATTATTATTTCCGTTTCCGGGAAGTTTTATTGATACAGTCATTTTATATTCCTCCGATTTAAACCATTTTGTCAAATATTTGTTTAAACCATGATGTTACACTGTCAGTTAACTGTGGTTTTTTACCTCGTACCACTTTTGTATAATTGTTTTCCTGCATGACAAGATGGTCTTTATATTCGCTGTATAATGTTGCAATTGCAGTTGTATAGACCTGAGTTTCAAGTATGTCATCAGGAACAATAATTTTATCTTTATTGATATTTAAAATTTTTACACCGCAATCAAATGCCTTTTCAAAAGCTTCAAGCATTCCCGGCATTTTTGTACCGGCACCGGTTAAAATAACACCGCCTGACAATGCAGAAATATCTATTCCTCTTTTTTCAAGATTGTAAAAAATAAATTCTATTTGTTTATCAATTGCAGGTTTAATTACGTCAACGAGGTCTTGCTTGCTTGCTTTTTTGGGTTTTGAACCGACAGAATATTCAAATTCTTCGTTGGGATCTGTTAAAATTTCTTCCAGTACCGCACCGCAGGTTTCTTTAATTCTTTTAGATTCTGCCTGTGTTGTTCTGAATTTTTTTGTGACATCTTTTGTAATCAAATCGGAACCTATAGGCAGTTCGAAAATATCCTGAATTACTTTATTGATATAAACAACAATTCCTGTTGTCATTCCGCCGATATCAACTAAAATACAGCCCAATTCTTTATCGGAAGTTTCTACTAAAGTATCACCCAATGCATTATACCCGTAAGATAATTGCAGTCCGTCAATGCCTACGGCATTTTTAATGTTTTCCATGTTGCTTTTGGATGCCACTATAACAAGAGCTTTTAATTGTAAATGAGAACATTCTAGTCCTATAGGGTCTTGAATTCCGGGCTGGTTGTCAACAATATATTCTTTAGGTATAATTTGTATTATTTCATGACGGAAATCCAACATGGTTGCACTCTTAACGGCTTCCGTAACGGAATTCATATTTTCGTCATTAATTTTTTGTGATTCTATATCTGATATTCTGAAATTTCCGGTGGTATTCTGGGCTTCTATAAGAGAACCTCTTACCGAGACAATTATTCCGTTAGCCTGTGAACTTTGGCTTTGTTCTAAATTAGTGATAAGAGTTTCTATTGCTTTGGCAGATTCTCTTATGCCCACAACTGCACCGTCTTTTATTCCGTCCGGACACGGTTCCGTTTGGGCATCTAAAACTTCCATTTTTCTTTCATCCGCGTTGAAAGTTGCAATGATTCCGTGTACGGAAGAACTTCCGATATCAAGAATTATTATTAAATCTTTTTTTCCCATTATATTCTCCCTTCGGGTACAACCTCAGTATTGTCAGTATTAACTGTAGGTTTTACAATAATTTTATCTTTTTCTAAAAACGTTAAATCTATATAATCAAGGTTTGTATATTTATTGACGGCATCTTCAAAAACGAGCAACATTTTTTTTGTTTTATCTTTCATTTTAGCTTTATTAAACTCGCCCCAATAAATAATTGTTTTTCCGTCAATAGTCAATATGATATCATCAACTTCGCCGAATTTTACTTCTGTTATTTTCTGTATAAAATCTTTTGCATAAGGCTTCAACAGTTTAACAAATTCTAAAAGTTTAAGCTTTTCTTCATTTGTCGTATATCTCAAAATTGGGATTTTCATATCAAACATATGACCCCTTAATCCAAATGAAATATTGTCAAAATCTAATCCTATAAGACTGTCTCCGCGCATTATAAATACTTCAGGCTGTCTCTCTTTTAGTTTAATTAGAATTCTTTTCCATTTTCTTAACATGGTAATATCTTTTAATTCCGGTTTTAAAATTTTAATTTTATCCTCGGCATCTGAAAGATCAACTTTAAATAAATTATCTCCTACTTTAAAAGGTATAAGTTCTTTAATCTCAATCTGTGTTACATTTTGATATCCCGTAACTTCTATGTTTTGAATTTGAAATTTTTCACAAGTATACAGGTAGCATTTAATTTTTGAAAACAAAACAATAATAAGCATTAGAAGTACAAGTACTAAAAATAATCTTATAATTTTTTTATAATTCACATCACTGTTTCTATTTGCAAAAGACATTTTTTTATTAAATATACTGTTTTTTCTTTTAAAATTTCTCATATTTTTTTATACAGCTTTTAAAATTTCTAAAACCAATTTTTCAAAAATCATTCCTGTTGCTCTTGCCGCATCCGGAAATAACGATGTCTCGGTCATACCCGGCAACGTATTTGTTTCAAGTACCCACATTTTATTGTTTTTATCAACAATCATATCAACCCTGCATATTCCTTTACATAAAAATTCAGAGTAGACTTTTTCTCCTGTTTTTTGAGCCTGTAATATTATATTTTTATGAAGTCTCGGCGGGATAAGATGTTTGGATTTGCCGACAGTATATTTTGATTTAAAATCATAAAATTTACCGTCGGGGATAATTTCAATGACAGGCAATGCTTTTCCGTTTAGGACACTTACTGTTATTTCCGTGCCTTTTACATATTTTTCAACTAAAACTCGGGCATCATATTTAAAAGCCAGATTTAATGCTTTATCATATTCTTTTTTATTTTTAACTATTGAAACGCCTATTGCAGAGCCTTGGGTTGCCGGTTTTACGACCGCCGGATATAAGAAACTTTCAGTCTGTTTTGTTTTTTTGTTGACTTCAAACCATTTTGGCGTAGGGATATTTGCATATTCAAAAAGTTTTTTGGAGATGATTTTGTCCATGCTTGCCGAACTTGAAAATACTCCGCAACCTGTATAAGGAATTTGCATTATCTCAAGCATACCTTGTATTGTTCCGTCTTCCCCCATAGGACCATGCAGGGTTACATAGGCAACATCTATTTTTTTCTTTATAAGTTTTTGTGCTACATTTTTGTCAACATCAATTAAAGTAACATTGAATCCTAATTTTTTTATAGCATCATAAACCGCTTTGCCTGACTTTAAGGAAATCTCTCTTTCAGAAGAGGTTCCTCCGCACAATACTCCGATTTTTTTATTTTGTAATTTCATTTTATTATTTTTATTTCCGTTTGAAGTTCTATTTTAAATTTTTCTCTGACCTTTTCTTTTATTAATTCTATCAGTTGTAACATTTCAGAAGCTGTACCGTTGCCGGTATTAACCAAAAAATTTCCATGAATTTCAGATACTTTTATTCCGCCTATGCTGAAACCTTTTAATCCCAAAATGTCAATCAAATATCCGGCATTTTGACCTTCCGGATTTTTAAAAACACATCCTGCATTTTTTGTCCCCAGCGGTTGAGTAAAGATTCTTTTTTCAATATCTGCTGATACCGTTCTCAAAATATCATTTTTATCACCGTTTTTCAAGATAAATGTTGCTTTTGTTAAGACACAATTTTTAAGTCCGCAACATCTGTACGAAAAATCAATATGACGGCTGTCGTATTTTTGGATATTACCGTCAAAATCCATAGTTTCAACAGTGTCAATGAACGAACCTATCCAACTGTTGTTAAGTCCTGCATTTCCAAAAACAGCTCCGCCAACCGTGCCGGGTATACCTATGAAATGTTCAAATCCGTGTAAAGATTGTTCGGCGGATTGTTTGATTACTGTTCCCAAATTAACAGCAGTGCCAACCGTTACAATATTTCCGAATATTGTAATTTCGTCAAATTCTCCGGTTAATTTAAAAACAATACCTTTAAAGCCTTCATCCGTGAATAATAAATTTGAACCGCCCCCTATAATAAAATAAGGAATATTATTTTGGACTATAAGCTTTAGTAAATTTTTAAGTTCCTGATATGTTTTAATTTTTACAAAAAAATCGGCATTTCCGCCCAAACCTAAAGTCGTATGTATTGATAAAGGTTCATTTTCAATAAAATCTAAAGACAGTTCTTGTAGTTGTTGCGCTATATTAGGGTTAATAGTTCTTCTCCTTTTTGCCATACATTACCGGCTCCTATGGTAAGTAAAATATCGCCTTTTTTAAGAGCAGCAGCTACGGCTTTTATATTTTTAAATTTAAAAACATTGCATTTGTTTTCAACGGCACTTTTTATAATTAAATCGGAAGTTACACCTTTTATTGGTTTTTCGCTGGCAGGATAAATATCCATTACATAAACTACATTTGCTTTAGTCAATGACTTTCCGAATTCTTTATACAGATTCAAGGTTCTTGTATATCTGTGAGGCTGGAATATTACAACTAATCTGCGATTTTTCCAGTTATGTTTTATGGCAGACAATGTTGCCTCAATTTCTGTGGGATGATGTCCGTAGTCGTCTATTACGGTAATATCATTTAGTTCGCCTTTTATTTCTATTCTTCTTCCGACACCGCCATAATTGTTTAGAGCTTCCTTTATATTTGCAAATGAAATATTGTATTGTAGCCCTACTGAAATTGAAGCAAGAGCATTTAAAATGTTATGTCGTCCCGGCACTTTTAAAACAATTTTACCGAGTTTTTTACCTTTATAAATTACTTGAAATTCAGTGTTACCTTTAACAACTTTTATATTTTTTGCGTTTAGATCGGGTTTTCCCGTCAAACCGTAAGTTATATATTTTCTCGTTAACTTAGGTAAAACTTCCCGGATTAACGGACTGTCTGTACAAATGATAGCACAACCGTAAAAAGGGACACTGTTCATATGACGGACAAATGCATCTTTTAAATTATCCATGTTGCCGTAATAATCAAGATGGTCATTATCTATATTGGTTACTACAGTTGTTACAGGTGAAAGTTTTAAGAATGAACCGTCGGATTCGTCTGCTTCAGCTATAAGATATTCCCCTTTTCCCAGTTTTGCTCCGCTTTTGAGATGTTTTAATTTACCGCCGATAACAATTGTAGGATCAAGTTTGCTCAATACCATTGATGTCATTGAAGTTGTTGTTGTTTTACCGTGAGTACCGGCTATTGTAATTGTGTATTTCAGCCTTGCAAGTTCAATAAGCATTTCAACCCTGGGAATTATAATTATTTTATTCTTGACAGCCTGTAGTACTTCAGGATTATCTTTTGGGATTGCAGTTGAGGTTACAACTACATCAACTTTTTTAACGTTTTTTGCATTGTGTCCAATATATATTTTAGCACCTAATTGTTTTAATCTTTGGGTAACATCCGTCTTTTTTATATCGGAGCCCGATACAATATGTCCCAAATTTAAAAGCACTTCTGCTATACCTGACATGCCGGATCCGCCGATACCGACAAAATGAATTTTCTGTTTTCGATTAAACATTTTTAAG
Organism: Endomicrobiaceae bacterium; assembly: GCA_028711215.1. Classification (GTDB taxonomy): domain Bacteria; phylum Elusimicrobiota; class Endomicrobiia; order Endomicrobiales; family Endomicrobiaceae; genus Proruminimicrobium. Next base: position 6,263 of record JAQTSO010000027.1, read on the forward strand.
CCTCTTTAAAATTAATCTATAATATTTCTATACTGATGCGGACAAATTTTCTGTTTACATAGTTGAGGCTCTTTATACAGATTTAGATCTTTGTCAAAAATATTCCCCAAGTAAGTTGAATCCATTGAACATTTGCTTATATTGCCGTTTGGCAATATATATAAACATCTATATCCCGCTAAACATTTTTTACCGAAAGGCGAACATTGTGAACTTTCATAGTCCGAAGAAGAGATATGTTGAGTATCCTTGATTTTTTTTATCACTTTCATTTCATCTTCTGAATTTAATACTTTAAGACCAATAGATTCTTTTTTAGGAGGTTCTTCAACAAAAGATTTTAAACATAAAGGAGCAGCCTGCATTCCGCAGTCATTTATTTTTTTTATAAATTCTTCTTGGTTTTTTAGATTATTTTCATCTGCCACAAAGGTTACCGGTATATTTTTGACATATTCTTTTAGGAGCGTCAAATTATTTATGAAATTATCCAGAGACATGCAAGCCGGATGAAAAGTTGCATGAAAAAATATTTTTTCAGTTGGGAGTTTTAAATTTAAAAAATCACGTGCATTCAAAGAAAAATTAGTACAAACATGAATTTTTAAAACTTTCTTCGTGAAATATTTTAAGATTTCAAAAATATTTGGATATATTGTAGGTTCACCACCTGAGATATTTAATTCTATTTCAGTATCGGTATCCTGTATTTTTTGAAACAAATTATCCCATGCTTTTATAATATTATTCAAAGGTTGAAATTCCAATGCATTTGTGTTTGTCCATCCCAGACAATAAGGACATTTAAAATTACATTTCCACAACGGTAACCACGTAATTTCAAATTTGTTATTATTATTCATGAAAAATACCTCTTATTTACATACGCAAATCAAATTTGCAACTTTTTCATCTGCGGCCATTTGTGTTTCATATACTTCAATCGCAAAACTTGAAAATTTCCGGTGCAAAAGAATTTTGATGCTGGAAATTAATCCAAGAGATAACAACTTATGTAAATAACAATGATTTATTGTAACAATATATGCAACTCTGCTTCTTAATCCCGGACCCAAAAGTGACAAAATGAATACCGTAGATTTTATTTTATTTTCAGAATTTTTTCAACCTGTTTTCCGTTAAGCATTTTTAAACCTCTTTAGAATTATTCTATAATGTTATTATACTGATGCGGACAATTTTTCCGGGTACATATCTGTGGTTCTGTATACAGGTTTATATCTTCGTCAAAAATATTTCCCAAATAAGTTAAATCCATGGAACATTTCCTTATAGTGCCGTTCGGAAATATTTGTATATATTTATATCCCGCTAAGCATTTTTTACCGAAAGGCGAACATTGTTCACTTTCACAGTCAGATGATATTATGTGTTGTTCAGTTTTGATTTCGTTTATTAATTTTATTTCCTCTTCGGAATTTAATGTTTCAAATATACCGTATTCTTTTTCCGGGTGCGGGTCTTGTCCAAAATTTTTCAAAAACAAAGGATTTGCTTTTATTCCGCAGTCATTTATTTTCTGTGTGAATTCTTTTTGTTTTTTCAGATTATCTTTATCCGCTACAAAGTTTATTGTTTTATTTGATATATATTCTTTTAAAGACATTAAATTACTGATAAAATTATCCAAAGGCATACAGGTCGGATGAAAAGTTACATCAAAAGATATTTTGTTATTCGGAATTTTTAAATTTAAAAATTCATGCGTATTAAAAGACAAATTTGTACAAATATGAATTCTGGAAACTTTCTTTGTAAGATATTGCAACAGTTCAAAAATATTGGGATACATTGTCGGTTCTCCGCCTGAAACGATTAAATTAGTTTCAGCTTCAAAATTCTGTAATTTATTAAAAAAATTATCCCATACTTGTATTAGAGTTGTCAGCGGTTGAAACTCCAAAGCATTTGTATTTGCCCATCCCTTACAATAAGGACATTTAAAATTACATTTCCACAACGGCAACCATGTAATTTCAAATTTATCATTGTTCATAAAAATCCCTCTTGAGTTCTTACATAAATCAAATTTACAACTTCTTCATCCGCTTATGTCAATAACTATGACTGCTTAAAATTAATCTATAATATTTCTATATTGAGGCGGACAATTTTCCAGCGTACATATTTGAGGTTCTTTATATAGATTTATGACTCTGTCAAAAATATTTCCCAAATAAGTTAAATCCATAGAACATTTTCTTATATTGCCGTTTGGAAATATTTGGATAGACCTATACCCTGCTAAACATTTTTTACCGAAAGGCGAACATTGCACACTTTCACAGTCAGATGATATTTGGTTCTGTTCAGATCTAATTTCTTTTATTAATTTTATTTCTTTTTCGGAATTTAATGTTTCAAATTTGCCGTATTCTTTTTCCGGATATGTGTCTTGCCCAAGATTTTTCAAGAATAAAGGTTTTACTTTTATTCCGCAGTCATTTATTTTTTTTATAAACTCTTTTTGTTTTTTTAAATTGTTTTCATCTGCTACAAAAGTTACTGGTATGTCTTTGACATATTCTTTTAGGAGGATCAAATTATTTATAAAATTATCCAGAGACATGTAAGCAGGATGAAAAGTCGCATGAAAAAATATTTTTTCGCTTGAGAGTTTTAAATTTAAGAAATCATATGCATTAAAAGAAAAATTAGTATAAACATGAATTTTTAAAACATCCTTTGTAAAACATTTTAAGATTTCAAAAATATTTGGATATAAGGTTGGTTCTCCGCCCGAGATATTTAATTCTATTTCAGTTTCAGTATCCTGCAATTTATGAAACAAATTATCCCATACTTTTATAATAGTATTCAAAGGTTGAAATTCTAATGCATTTGTATTTGTCCGTCTCAGACAATAAGGACATTGGAAATTACATTTCCACAACGGCAACCACGTAATTTCAAATTTATTATTATCGTTCATGAAAATACCTCTTATTTACGTACGTAAATCAAATTTGCGACTTCTTCATCTACGGCTATTTGCGTTTCATTTACTTTAATTATAAAACTCGGAAATTTTTGGTGTAAAAGAATTTTGACACCGGGAATTAATCCGAGAGATAATAATTTATGCAAATAACCATGATTTGTCGTAACAATATATGCTAACTTTACTTCTGCACCCGGACTTAACTGCGACAACGGGAACACTATAGATTTTATTTTATTTTCAGATTTTTGACAACATTTACCTCTCGGTATCTGTGCACCGTGAGGGCATTCCGTCGGATGCCCCAGCAGTGTGCAAATAGAATCTGCAAGTTCTGTTGAAATATTATGTTCTAAATTACAGGCAATCTCATCTATTGCGGTTTTATCAAATTCCAAAACATCCGCAAGTAATCTTTCTGTAAGTCTGTGCCTTCTTGTAATTTCTCTTCCTATTTCTTCGCCTTTTTGTGTCAATTTGATGTTCTCATTATCTTTTATAACATATCCTTCCTGTATCAATTTGTTCATTACATTTTCACAAACACCTTTTTTTACAACCTCATCTATTTTATCGAAATTTCTATCCCCTCTTTGAATTGATGTCCAAATTAAACTTAATGATTCTTCAACATCTAAATGTTCTTTAGTTTTCATTTTTACACCTCTATATGTTTACAAATTTTAAAACAAATCTTAAAAAACCGCCGAATAAGACAGCATATGCAGTAATTACAATAAAAATAAGAGTTGCCGTTTTTATACCATATTCTTTAATAACAATTAAGCTTTGTGCTATACATGGAACAAATAATGTTATAACAACCGCAGTTATAACAACCTGTGCATTTGTTAATAATCCATGCTGGGCCATTACAAAAATACCGGAAGCGCCGTAATCTCTTCTTAAAAAACCCATAATAAAGGTGCTTGTAGTTTCTATCGGAAGCCCCAGGAAATTCACAATTACAGGTGATAAAATAATTTCAAGTTTATTTAATAAATGAATTTTATCTATAAAAAATAATCCGGTCGTTGCAATAATAAATAAAGGAACAACCTCTTTTAAATACCATTGCAGGTGCATTTTAATTTTTGACAGTATATTTAAAATTGACGGTATTCTTATATTAGGAAGTTCAATAATAAGATTATTGGATTCCCCTTTGATATAAAACGATAAAATTTTACCGACTCCCAAAACAGATACTAAAAGACAGGTAAACCAAATAATAGTTGCTTTATAAGATATGGCTGATAACATTGCAAGTATAACTCCAAGCTGTGCAGAACATGGAATAGCAAGTGAAAGTAAAACAAGAAGTATTAATCGTTCTTTTTTTGTTTCAAGTACCCTTGTGCTTAAAACAGCCATTGTTCCGCAACCAAGCCCGAGAATCATAGGCAAAACAGCTTTGCCGTTTAACCCTATAAAAGAAAATAATCTGTCAAGCATCACGGATAATCTCGGCAGATAACCTGAATCTTCAAGTATTCCCAAAAACAGGAAAAATCCTGTTATTATCGGAAATATTATAGCAAATGAGTATGTTATTGCAACAGTCCATAAACCATATTCTCCGACTATAAAATCTTTTACAATAGGATAAGCTTTAAAATAATCGAGAATATTTATAATTATCGGATTTAAAAAATCTTTAAAAATAACAGTTTGAATATAATCAACAACCGTACCTGCCACAAACACACCTATAAATTCGTACATTATGTAAATTACAAATAAAAGCACAATGCTTCCGATAAAAGGATTGAGCGTAAGATTTCCGATAAGTTCCAGAAATTTAAATTTATCTTTATTTTTTACTGTTTTTGTTTTTTCAACAATTCTTTTAATTGCCAGATTTCTGTCGTTAAAAAGCTGAGAATTAAATCTGTTGCGATTAATTTTAATGTTTGGTAAACAATTATCATTAATAAATTCTTTTAAATTATCAGGAATATAATTTTCAATGCCCTTATCACCCGATAATAAATACGTTGCAATTGCTCTTGAATGGAGAACTTTATCTTTTAAAAAATTATCAATGCAATTAACATCGTTGCTGTTTGTGTAAGAAATATCAAACGTGGTGATTTTTGCCAGAGGTATTTTTTTAATTATTTTTTCTAATCCGTACCCAAGTGTGGCAGCAGTTACTATTACGGGTACTTGCAGTATTTTTTCAAGAAGCGGTTTATTTATTCTTATACCGGAATTTGTTGCTTCATCATACATATTTAAAACCAAAATAATCGGAATCTTAAATAATGCCAGCTCAAAAAATAAGTGAAGCGACCTTTCAATGTTTTTTATGTCACAGACCTGAACAATTACCGACGGTTTTTCTCTTATTATTAAATCTCTTGTAACATGCTCATCTTCAGATAGGGGCATTAAGGAATAGATGCCGGGAGTATCTACAGCCTGATAATCCATTCCGTCAATTTTAATAATTCCTCTTGTTACGTCAACGCTTGTCCCCGAATAATTTGATACAACGGAATATTGACCGGTTAATTTGTTGAATATAACTGACTTGCCGACATTGGGATTACCGACAAATGCGATAAGCTTATTATTAGACATTTATTATTTAACCTTTGAATTACTTGAGGCTGAAACTGTTGTGGTAATTCCCCCGCGAATTTTGAATTTTAATTCAACGGTCAGATTTTTTGTTTTAAGTACTGAGTATAAATCCTGCTTTATGTTATTAACGACACTTTCATGGACCATGCCGACCATTCTATACGATTGCAAATACATTTTAAAAGATTTTAATTCAACAACAACTTTGTTTGGAATATAATTGACCGTGATATGTGCATAATCAGGAAGTCCCGTCCATGGGCATAAGCATGTAAACTCATCTGTTTCGATACAAACATTGATATTTTTACCTGGATATTGGTAGGGCATAACTTGTAAAAGATTTTTTGATACCTTATTAAATTCAGGCATATTTTTCATATAAAATTCCTTTTTTGATTTATTTTTTTAGATTATACCAAATTTTAACACAATAAAGATATTGTATTAAAGATAAGATATATCATCTTAAATAATAATGAAAAACAATGTAATTTGATTATTATATTGCGTTAAAACTGATTACAACAGTTGTGCCTGCATTAACTTTGCTGTCAAGATTTATTGTCGCATTGTGGATATTGGTTATATATTTAACAATTGAAAGACCGAGTCCTGTTCCGCCTGATTTTCTGCTTCTTGCTTTATCAACAACATAAAATCTTTCAAATAATCTTGGCAGATGTTCCTGAGCAATACCGATACCGGTATCTTCAACAATAAGATTTATTTTATTGTTTTCTTTTTCAAGTTTTACGGTAATTTGACCTTTTTCGGTATATCTTAAGGCATTATCTATAAGATTCATTAACATTTGCTCAATATAGAATTCATTACCATTTATAATAAAATCGCTTTCAGGTTTGATAAATTCAAGTTTTAAATGTTTTTGTTCAATTTTATTTTTATACAAATCAATTATTGGTGCAATAGTTTTAGAAATATCTAACTTTGCTAATTCCATATTTTTATTATTTTCAAGTTCAGACAAAGATAATAAATCTGTCACTATTTTTGTTAACCTTTCAGAGTGTTTTTTTATTATTGATATATAATATTTAACCGTATTTATATCGTCTTCACTCTCAATGTTTTCAACAAAACATGAAATTGCCGTAAGCGGAGTTTTTAATTCATGGGAAGCATTTGTTACAAATTCTTTTTTCATCATCGCCATTTGTTTAATTGTTGTAATATCATGAAATGTTAAAACTATATTGTCGTTTGTTTTTATATTTGAAGCTGTTAATGAATAAGTTTTATTTTCATGTTCTATCTCGGAAAACAGAATATTGTTTTTATCGGCAGATAATTCTTTAATTATTTCTTCCAGTTTTTTATCCCTGAATATTTCCCAAAAATATCTGTGGTCGGGATTAATGTTTTTAAAGTATTTTTTAAAAGCACTGTTATGTATTATGATTTTGCCGGATTTATCTATCACTAAAATCGTATCATTTACGGACTCCATTATTTTATCCAGTTTATCTTTCTCTTCGTTTGTTTTTGTAAACAGAACTTCTATTTGTTCAGACATTGTATTGAAACTGTCGCATAACTGGTCAATTTCATCATTTGAATCAGAATTAATTTTAACCGAAAAATCTCCGCCCGCAAGTCTGGCGGACGCATCTTTTAAATTTGTTATTTTGGCGGATATTTTAAAAGCAATAACGGAAGCTATAATCAATGATATACACAATACAATAAGTATAATTATTATTATTTTTCCTCTCATTTCATTTGCAAATATATTTATTGATTCCAACGGCATGCTTAAGCGTAAAATTACCACGGGTTTCTCATTGATTTTTATTAATGAGGCGGTATACAACATTTTTTTATTAAGAGTTGAACTGTATCTTATATTGTGAGCTTCGTTACCTTTTAGTGCTTCCTGAACTTCTTTTCTGTCGGAATGATTTGCCATGTCCACAGATTTAGATTGTGAATCGGCAATAACCTGTCCGTCTAATGCTATTACGGTAATACGTCTGTTTAATAGTTGTCCGTATTCATCAACAATTTTTTGAACAGATCCGTAATCATCTGATTGATATAAAGGTAAAAGGGAATGAGCAACTATAGTTTTGTTGGAATTAAGTGCATCTAAGAAAAATGCTTTGTATTTTTCATCGACATAATTATTTGCAGTTATAAAAAAAACTGCTGATACGCAAAGTACGGTCAGAAATATGGACAGAAATATTTTTATGAAAATTTTGTTAATCTTCAATTTTATATCCGACTCCGTGAATATTTTTTATTGCATCACTGTATTTGCCGAGTTTTTTTCTTAGATGTCTGATGTGGACATCAACGGTTCTGTCAATAACGATTTTATCTTCCCCCCATATATAATCAAGAATTTTATCCCTTGATAATACGGTTCCTTTTCTTGACATCATAAGCTCCAATAATTTAAATTCCGTTATTGTTAAAACTATTTTTTTATTGTCAACAATAACTTCGTAATTTTCTTTATTTAATTTGATTTTGCCGTCGCAAATTTCAGTTGTTGTTTGTGTGTTTTTTAAAACATTTCTTTTTAAAATAACTTTGATGCGTGCAATTAATTCTTTTTGTGAAAAAGGTTTTGTAACGTAATCATCGGCACCTAATTCTAAACCTATAATTTTGTCGGATTCTTCTGATTTGGCGCTTAACATTATTACAGGTAGGGATGAATAGTTTGGATCATTTTTTAATTTTTTACAAATATCATAGCCGTCCATATCCGGAAGCATTAAATCCAGTATAAATAAATCCGGAGTTTTCTTTTTTAATTGTTTGAAAAAATCCGTAGCATTTGTATACGTATTTACATCATATCCGTTTTTCTTTAAAAAAACAGACAGAGCTTCTAAAATATCTTCTTCATCATCTACGATAGTAATGAGCTTTGTCATTTGTAACTCCTGCAAACAAGAAATTAACACACTTATGTTATCAAAAATTTTTTTTATATACCACTGCTATGTTTTATATTTATCCCTTTTGCCAAATAGATAACATCTTCACAAATATTTGTTGCCAAATCGGCGACTCTTTCAAGATTTGCGGAAATACTTATAAGACGTAAAGATCTGTTTACTACATTTGAATCACTTCTCATAAGTGATGCCAAATCTTTTTTTATCGTTATGTTTAATTCGTCAACTGTATCATCTTTTTTACAGACCTGTTCTGCAAGTTCAATATTTTCATCAACAAATGATTCAATTGCCTGCTTCATCATTACGATAACCATTTTTGCCATTCTCGGTATATCTATAAATTCTTTAACCTGCGGTTTTACAATTAAAGGCAGTCCGTGTCCGGATATATTTACGGCATGGTCTGCGATTCTTTCAAGATCGTTGCTTATCTTAATAATACTTATAAGAATTCTTAAATTTTTTGATACCGGTTGGTACTGGGCAATTGCATTTACGCAATTTTCGTCAAATTCAAGTTCATATTTATTTGCCGCAGGTTCCAGATTTTCAAGTACATCCGTTAATTTTTCTTCGTCTCTTTCAAGGATTCCGGAGATACTTTTTTCAAGCATGATTTCAACATGATTTGAATACTCAATCAATCTCTTTTTTAAATTTAAAATTTTTTCATCTAACATTTTTCATATCTCCGTTATAAATTAACCGAATTTACCCGACAGATACTGCTCGGTTTTTTCTTCTTTGGGGATGGTAAATATTATTTCAGTTTTATCACATTCAATAAGTTCTCCCAGATACATAAATGCCGTAAAATCCGAAACTCTTGCTGCCTGTTGCATATTGTGGGTAACAATAACAATTGTATATTCTTTTTTTAATTCAAGGATAAGTTCTTCAACTTTTGATGTTGAAATCGGATCTAAACTTGCACACGGTTCATCAAACAAAATAACTTTTGGTTCTACTGCCAAACATCTTGCTATGCATAATCTTTGTTGCTGTCCGCCTGACAGCATCAATGCACTTGTGTGAAGCCTGTCTTTTACTTCGTTCCACAAAGCAGATTTTTTTAAAGAATCTTCAACCTTTTCTCTTATAAAATTTTTATCTTTTATTCCGTTGACTTCAAGGCCGTAAGCAATATTTTGATAAATAGTTTTAGGAAAAGGATTCGGTTTTTGAAATACCATACCGACTTTTTTTCTTATGCCGACTACATCTATGTTTTTTTCTAAAATATTTTGACCTTCAAACAGTAAACTGCCTTCTGCTTTTGTATTTGGAACCAAATCATTCATTTTGTTTAACATTCTTAGAAATGTTGATTTTCCGCATCCTGACGGACCGATAAAAGCTGTTACCTTATTATCGTAAATATCTATACCGAGATTTTTTATGGCATGAGTTTTACCGTAATAAAAATTGACGTCATTTGCCTGAATTTTAATTTTATTGTTAATATTAGTGGACATAACTGCTCCTGTATTTATTTCTTATTATTATTGCAAAAGCCGATATAAAAAGGACTAATGCCAAAAGTATTAAAGAACAACCGTAAGCTATGGCTACTTGCTTATCGGGATGAGTTCCTTCTGTCATAAGTGCATATATATGATACGGCAATGCCATAGTTTCTTCCATGATTGAAGTCGGATAACTTCTTCTGTAAAAAGTTGCCACTGTAAATAAAATAGGTGCTGTTTCGCCTGCGGCTCTTCCTATACTTAAAATTACACCTGTCATAATTCCCGGTAAAGCTGTAGGTAAAACTGTTTTTTTAATTGTTTGCCAGTGAGTGGCACCTAAGGCAAGAGAGGCCTCTCTTATGGAATACGGGACTGCCATTAATGCTTCCTGTGAAGCCGATATTATACCCGGCAAAATGAGTATTGCAAGAGTTAAACTGCCGGATAATATTGATACGCCAAAATTAAAAAAATTTACAAATACCGCAAGACCGAATAATCCGAACACAACAGACGGCACGCCTGCTAAATTATTGATACTCATTCTGATTATATTAACCATATAACCGGTCGGGCTGTACTCATTTAAATAAATCGCACATGCTACACCGAGAGGCAATGCTATTATTATTGACCCTACAACAAGATAAAAAGTACCGAGTATTGCCGGAGCAACTCCGCCTTCAGTCATTGATTTTCTCGGGATAGAAGTTAAGAATTCCCATGATATAACATGAAAACCTTTTACTGTTATCAGATAAATAATACTTGCCAAAAAGAATAAAGTAATAAGAAGACAAATTGTTAATATTGAAAAACCTAAAAACTGGTATATTTTTTGTTTCATCTGTTTAACCCCAGCTTTACCCTGTGTTTTTTACTTATATGTTCTGCTATCACATTGAAAATTAATGTAATTAAAAACAATATTAATCCTATGGCAAAAAGAGCACTGTAATGTTCCGAACCTACCGCACTTTCTCCCATTTCCGCCGCTATGGTTGATGTCATTGGTCTTACCGGATCAAAAATAGAATTCGGGATTATTGCAGACCCGCCTGAAACCATAAGAACCGTCATTGTTTCACCGACAATTCTGCTCATACCCAAAATAATGGATGTTGATATTCCTGACATTGAAGCAGGAATAACAACTTTTATTAATGTTTGCCATCTGTTGGCACCAAGAGCATAGGATGCTTCTTTGAAACTTTTCGGAACAAAGCTCAACGCATCTTCGGCAAGGCTTGTAACCGTAGGAATTGCCATTATTCCCAGAACAAGGCTTGCCGTAAAAGCACAAAGCCCGGTCGGAATATTAAAAAGGTTTTGTAAAAACGGAGCCACTATTAACATACCGAAAAAACCGTATACGATTGAAGGAATACCCGCAAGTATTTCTATTACGGGTTTTAATATTTGTTTTTGTGTTGGTGATGCCAGTTCGTTAATGTATAAAGCACTTCCGATACCCAGAGGAATACATACAAACATTGCACCGATTGTTACCCAGAAAGAAGCAACTATTAACGGCAATATTCCGTATTCGGGAGGTTCGTACGTAGGATACCAGTGTTTGCCAAAAATAAAATCAAAAACATTTACATTTTTAAATACCGGTAAACTTTCTTTGAATAAAACTATTATTATTCCCAATAAAAACAATAAAGATGAGAACGCCAGAATTGTGAACATTAATTTAATAAGTTTTTCTTTTCTGTTATACATAGCAAAATTGTACAAACTGTAAGTTAAAAAAAAATAAAACAATTGTTAAGAATTTGTTAAATTGAGTTTTAATTTATTAAAAATTGAATCTCTTGTTTTTCTAAAAACATTTAAAATTTCTTCTTCAGTTCCTTTGGCTGTTGCAGGGTCATTAAACCCCCAATGATATTTTGGAAGTTTGCCTAAAAATACAGGACAACTTTCTTTTGCATTATCACAAACAGTTATAACCGTATCAAATTTTTTATTTTCAAATACATCAACATGTTTTGATTTATTTTTTGAAATATCAATGCCGATTTCTGCCATAACTTTTACAGCCATAGGGTTAACGGCAACGGGATTTGAACCGGCACTAAATGCTTCATAATTATCTTTAAAAAAATGATTTATTAAACCTTCCGCAATTTGGCTTCTGCAGGAATTACCGGTACATAAAATAAGAATTTGTTTTTTCATATTATTTATTCCTTATTTAAAGAAGTCCCCCGTGTTTTACACAGGGGACTCTGTTTTGTTGGGGAGAGGTATGATTACTTTAATCCAACAAAACCTTCTCTTTTTACAAGAACTTGTCCGTCTTCACTGAGGAGAAAATCTATATATTCTTTTGCTTCTCCCGTTGCAGGACCGTTTGTATACATAAATAATGGTCTTGAATACGGATATTTACCGGCAAGAACTGTTTCAACGCTTGCTCTGGTTCCGTCTATTGAAACATCAGCCAAGTCTTTTAAATAACCGATACCTACGTATCCGATTGCACCTTTTGTATTTTTTATTGTGGTAGCAACAGCTTGATTTGAAGCCTGCATAAGTGCATCGGATCTTACTTTGGCTTTATTAAGAGCCAATTCTCCGAAAGCTTCAAAAGTTCCGCTTGCACTGTCTCTAGAAACTACTGTTATTTTTTCATTGTTTCCGCCTACTTCGCTCCAATTGGAAATCTTACCTGTGAAAATATCTTTTACCTGTGCCTTTGAAAGATTTCTTACCGGATTTGAAGGATTTACAACAACTGCGATACCGTCCATTGCTATAACGTAAGCTTTAGGCTGTACGCCGTTTGAAGCGGCTTTCTGTAATTCTGAATCTTTAATAGATCTTGATGCCATTGCTATGCTACATTTTTTTGCTATGATAGAATTTATTCCTACTCCGGATCCTCCGCCTCTTACGCTTATTTCAATTTTATCGTTAGCATCCATCATTTCTTCAGCAGCTCTTTGAGCTATCGGAAGCACTGTCGTTGAACCTTCAAGTGTTATTTTTGCAAAAGATACTGAACTTATACACGTTACGGCAAGAGCCGTCATAAACAACTTTTTTACTAAATTCATTTTATTTCCCCCTTTTTATTTTTTAATTAAAACTTGTAAACGAAATCAAACTGGCAAAGACTTTTCGGAACATTTCCGTCAATATTTGTCATCTGGTAATAATCTATACCGAATGAAAGAGCTTTTGTTAAACCGAAAGTTGCTATAATTTCACAACCTTTGCCTGCTTTTCCGCCGTATGCATCAGAATCACCCAAACCTTCCGGTATTGCATATAATTCAAGATATCTGTACATACCTTTTAATTGCCATGTTCCAAGTTTGTCAAGTTTGTCGTGTCCAAACTTTATACCAGCTAAATAACCGGTTACTGCATCTTTTCCGCCAACCTGAGGAAGATCTTTTTGTATGTTTTGTGCGTAATCACCGTATATTCCTAAAGTCAAAGAATTTATAAAATTTGCAAAATCAACAGATACACTTGGATTTACCACTTTGAAATCATAAGTTTTTATTAAACCCGTACCGGCATTTGTTCTTCCTGCAAAGTTAAACTGCTGGTATGCTAATCCGGCTTTTACTTTTATATTTGATTCTTTAAACTCAATAACAGGCTGTATTATGTACAAGTCGGCAAGCATTTTACCCTGTTTTCCTTCACCGAACGTATACCAACCTGCATTTGCAGATAATTTTGTATTTTCTGATAATTCTGTTTTTGCGGTTGCGTTTAACCCGTCCGGATTATAGTCGCCATCCCATAACAAATCGCTTGCATTCCAAACCTGAGTTTGTGATTTTACTTTACCGCCTCTTACCGCTAACCATTCAACAGGGTCATATTGAATGTATGCATAGTCAACGAATAACGGAGATTTATTCATATACTCAAATGTGTGGTTCGTTGAACTTGCTTCCGCATCTTTTGCACTTGTACCTGAAACACCAAGTGATCCTGTTGCTAATCCAAATCCGACTTGTACTTTTTCAACAGGTCTTGTTTCAATACCCATTCTCAATCTTAATCTTTCTCTTAGTCTTGCCTGATTGCTTGCATCCCAATCCATCTGGGTTCTGATTCTTACATCACCTTTAAATGTCATATTTTGTACCCATGCAGGAACAAGCTCTGATTTACCTGAAGCTAACTTCATTCTTGCTTCTTCTTTTGATTCTGTAGATAAAGTCTGTGCTTCTCCATAACTGATAATACCTTTTTCAGCCAATAAATTTGCCAACGAACTAAAGTCTGCAAAAGCTGAACAAGACATTGTTGCTACAACTGCTACCGCCAAAAACAAATTTCTTTTTAACATCTTTTTTCTCTCCTTTTTTGCACTTTACCGTGCTATTTTTTTACAACAACCTTTTGTTGTTGATCAAATAATACAAAAAGGCAATTAAGATAAAATAAAAAAAATGTTAATTATTTGTTAATTTGAAGATTTTGAATTTAAGTGAAATTTTTATAAAAATATTCTGATAAAATATCTCTCAATGTAACAGATATTTAACAAGAAGGATTAAATATTTTTTTGCATTTTTTTTTTGTTTTAAATAAAATACATTACTATATTAAGTAAATATAGGAGCTATAAAATGAAATATATTTTCATGACAGGCGGGGTTGTCAGTTCTTTGGG
>JAQTSO010000099.1 GCA_028711215.1 Endomicrobiaceae bacterium
AAGTCGTAAGATTTGCAGAAAAACTTATTACAAAAGCAAAACCGGCTGATTTAAATGCTAAAAAAGCATTGCACAGCGAAATAACAGATAAAGATGTTGTTAAAAAACTTTTTGATGTTTTAGTTCCGAGATATAAAGAAAGAAACGGCGGATACACCCAGATTCTTAAACTTGGCAACAGAAGAGGCGATTGCGCTAAACTTGCAATCGTTAAGCTGGTTATTTAAGTAACAACAAATACAAGACGGTTAAAAAATAAGGGCACTGTTTGTTCACACGCAAGCGGTGCCTGTAGTACGTCTAAGGGTTATAAAAACCCTTTATAGCGACCGAAATATTTTGTCTACGGCTTTGGATTTCCAAAGCTCATTTACCGCTCACGCCTAATGTAAACTTCACTTTGAAAATCCTTCGCCTCGCTCAAAATCTTTCTAGTCTTTAATAAAAATAACAGGCTATAATTATATATATAAACTTGACTTTTTTTAAAAAAATCTATAAACTTTACCAGCAGTAGGATTTTTTGCCTTTTAAGGGGGTATGGGAATGGCAAATGATTTTGAAGTGTACAGCGGAGATGTTGAACCTAACAGTAGTTGCACCGGGTCTTGCTTGTGTGGTGGCACTAATTGTGGTGGCAGTGGTGGATAAGGTTGATACTTTAAAAAAACTAGAGAATATATAAAATTATTCCTAGTTTTTTTATTTTTTTTGAGAATAAATAGAGATGTTATAAGTAAAAAAACACAAATAAGTAAAGAATAATAAAAAAATATTTTGAATAATAGTTTCAAACTCTATTTTTTTTAAATACTAGGATTTTACTATTGGTGGGTTTTTGTTTTTTATAGGGGGTATAAGAATGGCAAATGATTTTGAAGTGTACAGCGGAGATGTTGAACCTAACAGTAGTTGCACCGGGTCTTGCTTGTGTGGTGGCACTAGTTGTGGTGGTGGTGGCAAATAAAAGTGATATTTTAAAAAAACTAGAGAATATATAAAATTATTCCTAGTTTTTTTATTTTTTGGAGATTGAATATGGAAGTTCTAACAAAAAAACCACAAATGACCAAGAAAATAATAAGAAAAGATATTGCTAATAAAGTATTATTAATTGACCCAGATAAACCATCTTGGGTAACCGTTTCGAAATCCATGGCGGATATTTTGTGTAAATTAGATGGTAATAAAACTGTTGAAAAGATAGTGGAAGAAGCAAATAGTAATAAAAATGAAGATATCTCAAATAAATTAATTGCAGGATTTGAAAAATTATACAAACTAGATATTTTTATGGATGATATTAATTGTAATGATATCCAATCAGATATTCTTAGCCAAGTATATTTTAATCTTACAAAAAAATGCAATCTTAAATGTGTTTATTGCTATACCAGAGCAGATATAAATAGCAATTTGATTGAAAAACCTTTGAGTTTTTGGCTTGATAACGCATTACAATTAAAAAAAATAAATCCACAAGCTAGTATCTGTTTTACGGGTGGTGAAGCTTTGTTGTTTGATGGGTTTTGGGAACTTGCAGAAAATATTAAGAACAATAATATTTCACTTTCTTTAATAACAAATGGAACAGTTGCAAAGGTAGATGATGTTCATAGATTTAAATCTCTATTTAATAAAATTAAAATTAGTTTAGATTCACTTAATGAGGATATTAATGCTGCTACGAGAGGAATTGGGTCTCTAAAAAAAACTAAAAAATTTATTGATGCTCTTATTTCTATAGGAGTTAAGCCAACAATCATGGTTGTGGTAACAAAGAAAAATTTGAAAGAGCTTAATGATTTTAAAAGAGTATATGGAAATAAAGTTTTTATGGTTTATCAACCCATGTATGTAATGGGAAGAGGAATAGATAATGATATTTTAGGACTTACAGCTAGTGAATATTATGATGCAATAGAAATGACAAAAATTGATAAAATGAAAGAAGACAAAATGAAAAGAAATTTCAAATTGATGTGGTGTGGAATGGGTAGAAATGTATTAAGTATAGAATCTAATGGTGATGTTTATCCTTGTCATCTATTACATCATGAAAATTTTTTACTTGGTAATTTAAATAGTGAAAAAATAGGTGATATTTGGTTGAAATCACCTTATAGAAAGTACAGTGTTGACAATATTGAAGAATGTTGTGCTTGTGAGATAAAATATTTCTGTGGTGCTCCTTGTCGAGCTAGAGCTTTTTATGTTAACGGTAGTATTTTAGCAAAAGATCCAATGTGCCCTGATTTTATTAAAAGAAGTCATATAGAAAATATGTTAAAATCTTGACATAGAATGACATAATAAGAAAATATGAATATTTACAATATATCAAATATGGGTGCTTATGGATTTAATTCTGAAAGCAATATAAGAGAACAACTAGAAGTTTATAGAATATTGAGAAAAAAAGGAAAGGGAATATTCTTTGATTCTTCTAATTATAATCAAGCATCACGATATACACAAAATCAAATGGAAATTATAAAGAATCTTGTATGTGCTAGATTACATATCGTAAAAGCTCTTAAATTATATAATTCCAAAGGTTTATCTAATTATTACAAAAATAACAGATTACAAGTTGTAAATTCAAATATTAAAATCCCTGAATTTTTCCAAAACACAGGACTTAAACTGAATAATTTTATAAAAGTTATATATACAAAAGATAATGAATATTTTATTCAAGTTGTTGATAAATATGGGGATTTAGAAATGAACAATTCTAAAATTAATAGTATAATATCTGATTTTCTATCACATGAATTTAGAGTCAATTAATAAACTAATATTGTACACCCCCGTAATGGAACTAGCTTCATTTAATCTATATGCAGAGAAGTACAAATGGATAAATATTACCGTTCGGGAAGATTTGGGGTGTTTTTGATTTAACAATCCAATTCATTTTTCACAGAAATTTTACAAAACCCTTGTTGTAGATTTTTTTGAATCTTTTATGGTTTTTTATAGACAATATAATAATAAATAATTTGAGGATAAAATGAAATTAGTTGCAATAAGAAAAATAACAGGAACAATTAAATTAAAAAGTGATTTGCATATAGGTATGGGTTATACGGAAATGCGTATCGGTGAAACATATTCATCTGTCATAAAAAATTCTCATACGTTGCAACCTTATATTCCCGGCTCTTCAATCAAGGGGACAATCAGATCGTTATTGGAATTATCTTTAGGATTAATTAAATATACGGATGGTGCGTTTGTTAAAGCTGAAACATTATCAAAAATAACGAATGAAGAAGATAGAAAAAATGCAGAAATTATTTTAAAACTCTTTGGTTGCGGAGTAGGGAATGATAATGATGAAGTACTTGCACAAATAGGTCCTTCAAGAACTTCTTTTTTTGATTCTTGTATTAGCAAAAAATGGCTTGAAGAACATAATAACTATGTTTTAACGGAAATAAAATCTGAAAATTCCAGATTTTTTGAAGTAGTGTCTAAAGGTGTAGGGTTTGATTTTGTAATAGCAATTAAAGAATTTGAAAATGACGATTTCGTCGCTCTGTTCGAACTTCTAAAAAAAGGTTTAAAATTATTAGAATCTAATTCTCTAGGCGGTAACGGAAGTAGAGGTTACGGAAGAATAGAATTTTTAAATTTGTCATTGGATTCCCAAACAATATCCTTAACAGATGTAAGTTTTTAGTTTTACAATAAGAAATATGTGAGAAATATTCCCGAGCGGGAATATTTGTTGACAATACCGATTAAATGGTATATAATATTCCCGAGCGGGAATATTTTTTTATTTTCTGGAGAGAAAATGACTATAAAAAACATAAAAGATGTTGCTAGGATTATAAAAGATACGAGGAAAAAACAGGGTTTAACACAGGCTGAACTTGCCGGAGCAAGCGGAGTCGGTATAAGGTTTATCGTTGATTTGGAAAACGGAAAAGAGACGTCTCAGATAGGTAAAACTTTAAGAATAATTAAAATGCTTGGTATAAGCATAAATGTTGAATTGCCGGAAGGTGATAAATAATGGGGCAGAAATTATCGGTAAGATTATACGGTAAACAAGTCGGTATATTGGAACAGATCAAAACCGGCAAATTGCAGTTTACATACGAAGATGACAGCGATTTTGCCATATCAAACAGTCTGCCTTTGGACAAGAAAACTTTTACCGATAAAGAATGTAAACCGTATTTTAACGGGCTTTTGCCGGAAAGCGATATCGTAAGGCAACATATAGGAAAAATGTTTGGCATTAACGCAAACAATGATTTTTCACTTTTAAAAGCGATAGGGCACGACTGTGCCGGAGCTTTATCTCTGCATGATATTAACGAGCCTGTGCGGGTTCAGGAATTTATTGAATTAAACGCAGAGCCTCAGACGGATGAACAATTATTGAAACATATTCAGGAACTGCCGAATAAACCTTTTTTTACCGATCTTTCAAATGAAGTAAGGCTTTCTCTTGCAGGTACTCAGGATAAAGGGGCGGTAACGGTTATTGACGGTAAAATATGTCTGCCGAAAAACAGTACGCCGACTACCCATATAATAAAACCGTTAATAAAAAATTTAGATAATACGATTCTTAACGAATATTTATGTATGAAGTCAGCAAAAGGAGTCGGTATTAATACGGCGGATGTTGAAATAGGCGAAGTAAAAGGGATTCAATATCTTCTCATAGAAAGATACGATAGAGAAATTAAGAATAATAAAGTTAAAAGAATTCATCAGGAAGATTTTTGTCAGGCACTTGGTATTTTAAGTATAAACAAATATCAGGCTGACGGCGGACCTGACATAAAACAATGTTTCGACCTGT
>JAQTSO010000100.1 GCA_028711215.1 Endomicrobiaceae bacterium
GCTATCAACTGTGTAACCCATTTTGCAAACCAAGAGTCTGTTGATACTCCAATCGAATGGGACGATGACATTGACTTGAATTATCTTGACTCTACCACAGAACAATGGGAAGCATATTTCAAGAAAAGCCGTAAAAAGGAGGCAACAAATTAACTTATATGGCAGATGATTATAAACGAAAATACTATAATACGCATAAGCCATATTTATGTATAGATTGTGGCGCTCCAGTTGAGAGAAAGGTTGCAAGATGTAAGGATTGTGCAAAAGAAGCCATTAAGCACAGACAAACTTACGTTAGAACAGACGAACATAAAGCCTTAATGAGCAGTAGGTTATCTGGTAAAACACACAATTACGCTCCGGCAAGTAAAAATCCAGAAGTTGCTAAGAAGATAAGTGAGAGCTGGACAAAAGAAAAAAGAGAACTCCAGAGTAATATGGTAATTGAGCGAAATAAAAGCATTGAACAGCGGTTAAAGTATGGAAGTGTTGCATCGAATAATCCAATGTGGATTGATGGTCGAGCAACAAATGTATACGCACGAGGGTGGACAAAGCGACTTAAACAAGAAGTTTTTGAAAGAACATCACATCTTTGTGATATTTGTGGTGCAAATGCAATGGACATACATCATAAAGACTTCAAAAAAGATAATAACTCATTAGATAATCTTCAACCGTTATGTAGAAGCTGCCATAAACGGATTCACATCCAACGTGATAATAACAAGGAGGTAAAAATATGATTTATTGTGGAGATGCAATTTCAATACTAAGAACGTTAAATAGTGAAAGCGTAAATGTATGTGTCACATCCCCCCCTACTATCGGCTTAGAAATTATAACGCTGAAAAACAAATAGGTATGGAGAATAGCCCAGAGCAATATGTAAACAGATTAGTCGATGTATTTAGAGAAGTAAAACGTGTTCTTAAAAATGACGGAGTATTATTCTTAAACATAGGCGATACATATTGTGCCGGAGGCAGGGGATGTGGTACAGAAGGTGCAAAACAGCGTACTAATAAAGGTACTCTCGATATGCCTAAAAGCACAATCCCATCTGGCATGAAGCCGAAAGACTTAATGGGAATCCCGTGGATGGTAGCATTTGCTCTTAGAGCTGACGGATGGTATTTAAGACAGGATATTATCTGGCACAAAACAAATGCGATGCCTGAGAGCGTAACTGACAGATGCACAAGGTCACATGAGTATATCTTTCTCCTTTCTAAATCAAAGAACTACTACTTTGACCATGATGTAATAAAAGAGCCTTGTGTAAACGGGGACCCGACATCGCCGCGAGGAAGTAGAGGTACGCTTACCCAAAATAAAGGACGGCGCGATAACGCTATTGTCGATACAATAGAGCCACTTCAGTATAGAAACAAGCGTGATGTGTGGACGATATCAAATAAGCCGTTTCGCGGGGCGCATTTTGCGACATTTCCTCCAGACTTGGTTCAGCCGTGTATTCTTGCCGGTAGTCCTATTGGCGGAGTAGTGTTAGACCCGTTTTTCGGAAGTGGCACTGTAGGAGTTGTAGCAAAACAAGAAGGTCGAGATTTTATAGGCATTGACATAAATAAAGATTACTGCAATTTAGCAAGGATTCGTATTTATGGAGATAGTGATGAAAAAATCGTTTGATTTATGGAAGTACATATATTTGTGCATAAAAAGAAAGCATCCCGACTGGAATCACAATAAAATTAAAACTTGCACGTCATTTGCGTATAGAAGGAGGTAGTTATATGCCAACAGTAATATCACTTACATCATCGCCGCTTTTACCCGGAAACAAAGTAGAAACTGTATTTGATGATAACGATTTCGGATATCTTATTGACAAATACATGGGATATGATGCTAAAAAGCATTTTGAGGGAATCATTGAAAGATACGAACAGAAAATAAACGAGTTGTTGGTTGAAATAGACGATTTGAAGAACGGAGAAAAGACTTATGATTAAAACTGTAGCCGGTAATATCCTCGACAGCACAGAGGATTGCATTTGCCAGCAAGTTAACTGTCATGGAGTTATGGGAGCTGGAGTAGCAAAAGCTATCGCTGAGAAATGGCCGCTTGTCAAATCGTTATATACTTGGAAATGTAGACAACAAATTAACTTGGGCGAACTGCTTGGATATGTCCAATCCATAAATATAGGCGATGATAGGGTTGTATTAAACATCTTCGGGCAGCTTGACTATGGAAGAGACAAATATAAGCGGTATACAGATTACAGCGCACTAACCAAAGCTTTCGATACCATTCGCACAAAGTACAACGGGTATTCGCTGGCTTTTCCTTATGGATTTGGCTGCGGGCTTGCTAATGGGGATTGGAAGATAGTAAGTCAAATGATTGATACGTATTTCAAAGATTTTGACGTAACGATATACAAGCTGGAGGCGTGACAATGCAAGTAATGTTCAAAGGCAGCAACGGTAAAATCAGACAGATTGGCTCTTTTGAATCAGACGGATTAACCGACAAGGAAGCTCATAACAAAGCTTATAAAATCATTAAAGCTTTCTGCCACGACCACAATTTCAAGATATATTACACAAGATTGTGGAGTGTGGTTGATGATGATGGAGTGTCAAAAACCATTGTCGATGTCGGAAGTCATACTGAGTTCTTTCATATCATACCGGCTATTGATATAAATAAACTTTGCAGTAAAGATGGTGAATAGAATGAGTGACGAGCGAATGATTGCTATTGGAGATATCCACGGGTGTATTCATACCCTAAAAGCGTTATTAAAAGAGGCTGACTATAAAAGTGCAACAGACACGCTTGTTTTCGTAGGAGATTACATTGACCGTGGGTATTACAGTTTTGAGACGGTGGATTTTCTGATAAAGCTTCAGCGTCAGGTTGGTAAAGACAAGGTAGTTTGTCTCAAAGGAAATCACGAGTTAATGGCTACAGGCTTTGATTTTGACTTGTGGATGTATAACGGCGGACATTATACCATAGCAAGCTACGAACGAAACGGGCAAGATGTCTCGATACATAAAAGCTGGATGCGGAATCTCCCACTTATTTACGATACTCCTGAAATTATCTTCTGCCATGCCGGGTTATCAAAGTCAAAGATAGAGGATAACACAGAAGAAGATTTACTTTGGGGAAGAGAGTGGTTAAGCAAAAACATTCCAACTCCAGACAACAAACAGGTTATATTTGGACATACCCCTATGGAAGAAGTGTTCCAAACTGCAAACGGAAGTATTGGTATTGATACCGGCTGCGTTTTTGGCAATAAACTTACTGGCATTATATTCACAGACGAAGGCAGTAAGATTATAAGCGTCAAGAAGGCTGTGGAAGATTGTGATATTGAATAATCTATATCTCATTCGTACAACGCTAAATAAGCCTGTTTGAGACACTTTTATTTTGGACATAAAACTTGTTCACATAACTTGTTTTCGATTAAACTGAGCAAATAAATACTGAGTAATACAGTAAAAATCAAACAAAGTAATGCAAACTCTTACCTGTAAGTTAGGAGTGATAATATGGATAGAGTGAAATTGCCGTACAATCAAAGGTTATGTATATCCGTTGAAGAAGCTGCTGAGTATTCTATGATTGGCGAAAATCGCCTACGCAATATTATAGACAAAGACAAATATGAAAAGAGTCTTAATTGGATATTACATACAGGTCAACACGTTCGGATTAAAAGACAATTATTCGAGAAGTGGATTGAACAACAAGACTATCTGTAAAATACTAATAGTAAGTTTTTAGTAAGTTAACGATTTATCTCAAATTATGCGGTTGACATTAGGAACCGCAATTCGTATAATATATATGTATGTTTGTATTGCGGTTTCTTTTGTCGGAAAGGAAATTGCGATGGCTAAAGAACGACGTGATACGAAAAATAGGTTATTATGGAAGGGGGAGTACCAGAACACCGATGGCAGATATATGTATCGCTATATTGACGCCAAAGGTACGCCACGTTTTATTTATAGTTGGACTTTAACTCAATCTGACAGAACCCCGAAAGGGAAACAGCCGGGAATCTGCTTGCGTGAGCTTGAAAAAGAGATTACCAAAGATTTGCAGGATGAGATTGATACCTTTAATGCAAAGAAGACAACGCTGAATGCTTTTTGGGAAGAGTATATCTCAGACAAGAAAGAGCTGAAGAAATCCACGCGAAGCAACTATAAGTATATGTATAGGAAATATGTGCAGGAAGAACTTGGCGTAAAAAGACTGGTTGATATCAAGTACAGCACAATCAAAAGGTTTTATAACTCGCTGCTCGAAAATGGGTTTAAGCCAAACAGCATGGAAATCATTCACACTATTCTCCATCCTATATTCACTATCGCAGTACGAGATGGGTATATCCGTACAAATCCCACGGATGGAGTTATGGCGGAGATAAAGAAAAGCCATGACTGGGAGAAACCAAAGCGCCACGCTTTAACAGAGCCACAGCAAGAAGTGTTTGTGAACTTTGTAAAGGGGCATAAGACTTACGACCACTGGTTGCCGGTATTTACCGTCCTCCTTGGAACTGGTTGTAGAGTTGGAGAGGTAACAGGGCTTCGATGGGAAGATTGCGACTTCAAAAACAATCTTTTTCAAATCAATCATAGCTTGATTTACCGTCCAGAAGAAGAAACTCGAAAGTCTATGTTCCAAATTACGACTCCGAAAACGAAGTCTGGCACAAGAGAAATCCCTATGTTTGCAGCGGTTAAACAAGCCTTATTACAAGAAAGATTGCGCCAAATGCGAGAGGGGTTTAATCAGT
>JAQTSO010000028.1 GCA_028711215.1 Endomicrobiaceae bacterium
TCTTGTTGTTTTATAAAAAGATTATCAATTTTTTTATTCAATTCATTGTTTTTCAATATGTTGATATAATTAATAACTGCTTTTTCGCCGTCGCCTATGCAAACTGCGTCAATGTTTTTATCCTGCATTACTTCTTTAGGCGATAATGTTACATAAATACCGCCGGCTATAATTTTTGCATATGGATAATTAAATTTTAATTTCGGTAACAATTTTTGAGTTAATAACCAACAATCATGAGAGGTTATCGATATGCAAAACAAATCTATATTTAATTCAATATTCTGAATAAAATTTTCATATGATACTCCTTCAATAAAAGGAACTATTTCCACATCATGTCCGGATTGTTTTATGACCGTAGCGATATATGAAATACCTAACGGAAGTACAGAGGCTTTAATTTTTGCCTCTGAAGTTGCTGTTGTTTCATTTGTATTGATGTTAGTATCTAAATGACTAAGTATATATACACAACATATCTTCATAAAGATTGCCTGCTAAATAACACGAAATGTTCGAGATTTCCTTTCGGCCCTTTAAGTGCAGAATCTGCTTCTTTTTCTATTTTTAATTTTAAATTTTTCGCACAATCCTTGATTTTGTTTATAGCTTTAAATCTTAAATTATCATCTTTTACAACACCTTTTTTTACTTCTTTTGGACTCAACTCAAACTGAGGTTTTATCATAGCAATCATAAAACCGTTTATATTCAATATATCAGTGGCTAAAGGCAGAATTTTGTCTAGTGATATAAATGATACGTCTATTGTTATGACTTCAATGCTGTCCTTCAGCAATGTTTTATCAAAATATCTGAAATTAACATTTTCTATATTTATAACTCTTGTGTCTTGTCTTAATTTATAATGCAGTTGGGCTGTTCCTACATCAACAGAATAAACTTTTTTTGCACCGTGCTGAAGCATGCAATCTGTAAAACCGCCTGTTGATGCTCCTATATCCATACAAACTTTGTCTGTAAAATCTATATCAAATAACCTAAGAACCGATTCCAGTTTTAATCCGCCTCTTGAAACATACGGATTTAGTTTTTCTATTTCAATTAAACTATTTTCATCAACCAAAGTTCCCGCTTTTGTAATTTGTTGTCCGTCAACTAAAACACTTCCCGCCATTAGTAGAGCCTGAGCTTTTGTTCTGGTTTCTGCCAGCCCTTTTTCAAATATCAAAATATCTAATCTTTTTTTCATATTAAATTTATTTCTTTCTTCAATAATTTTAATACTTTTTCCTCAATTTTTTCAGCAGATAACCCATATTTGTCTCTCAAAATATTTTGGGCGCCGTGTTCAACAAAAATATCCGGAAGCCCTATACTGTAAATTTGTGCTCCAGTTCCGGATAAAACAGATTTTACAGTTTCACCCATTCCGCCCAGCAAAGCATTTTCTTCAACTGTTATTATTGTGTTTGTAATTTTCAAAATGTTTTTAACAGCCTGCTCATCAAAAGGTTTTAAAAATCTCATATTAATAACGGCAACTTTTATATTGTTTTTTTCCAAATTATTTGCAGCTTCAATACAGGCATTCACGGGATTGCCTATAGCGACCAGACAAATGTCACTGCCGGCTTTTTCAATTTTTGCTTTACCTGGCTGTAAAATTTCAAAATTCTTTGATCTGTTGATTTCTAAAAGTCCGCTTCCGCCTCTGGGATATCTTATAACACTAGGTCCTTTTAAATTTACGGCCGTTTTCAGCATATCCTGTAATTCATGTTCATTTGCCGGACACATAATAGTTAAATTCGGAATACCTTTAAGATATGATAAATCAAATGCGCCGTGATGAGTTCCTCCGTCTTCTCCGACAAGTCCCGCTCTGTCTAATACCATTATTACAGGTAAATTTTGTAAAGCAACATCATGAATAACATTATCCAACCCTCTCTGCATAAAGGTTGAGTAAATTGCACATACGGGTTTTAATCCGGCAGCGGCAAGCCCTGCAGAAAAGGTTATGGCATGTGACTCTGCGATACCTACATCAAAAAATCTTTTGGGATATTCTTTTGCAAATTTTGTAAGTCCTGTTCCCTCAGGCATTGCAGCCGTTATTGCCACAATTTTTTCATCTTCTTCTGCCAATTTTGCCAAAGTTTCAGAAAACACATCTGTATAACTGATTTTCTTACTTTGGTTGATCTCTCCTGTTATCAAATTAAAGGGTCCTACACCGTGAAATTTTGTCGGATTATCCTCCGCAGGTTTATATCCTTTACCTTTTTTAGTAACAATGTGCAAAAGCACCGGACCTTTTAAATCTTTGATTTTTCCTAAAATTTCAATTAATGAATTTATATTGTGTCCGTCAATCGGACCAAAATAGGCAAAACCCATTTCTTCAAATAACATACCCGGAAAAAGCATAACTTTAAATCTATTTACAATTTTCATTACGCTAAAACCCCAAAATTTTATTCTTGAAGTAAATTTTCTAACTCTGTCTTCTACTTTTTTAAATGTTCCTGCCGTCAGAAGTTTTGCTAAGTAAGCTGCCAATGCACCAACCCTTTGAGATATAAACATTTGATTATCATTTAAAACAACAAGCATATCTTTGTCTAAATGACCTGCATTTTGTAATCCTTCAAATGCAAGCCCGCCTGTCATAGCACCATCACCTATAACTGATACGACCTTATAAATTTCATTATTTAAATCTCTGGCAGTCGCATATCCGAGTCCTGCTGAAATTGATACGGACGAATGTCCGGCCCCAAAAGAATCATATCGAGATTCCGATATTTTGGGAAATCCGCTGATTCCACCCAATTGTCTTAAAGTATCAAAACGGTCTCTTCTGCCGGTAAGCAATTTATGGGCATAAGCCTGATGTCCGACATCCCATATAAGTTTGTCTTGAGGTAAATCAAAACAGTAATGCAACGCTATTGTAAGTTCCACAACTCCCAAACTTGAGGCTAAGTGTCCCCCATTATTAGATACTACTCTGATAATTTCGTCTCTTATTTCCTGTGCAAGTTGCGGCAATAATTCTTTTTTTATTATTTTTAAATCGCTTGGTTTTTCAATTTTTTCTAAAATAGCCATTTTATCCTCTTAATACTTTCTATCAACCATGTAATCAGCTAATTTTTCTAATATATTTTTTTTATTTTTAAATTTTGACACAGATTTTTTAGCATCCAGAATTAATTCTTTGGCTTTTTGTTCTGATTTTTCTTTACCGTATAAAGACAGGTATGTCAGCTTATTGTTATCTTTATCACTTCCGTTTTTACCCAACAATTTTTTATCTGCATAAACATCTAGAATATCATCTGCTATCTGAAAAGCAAGACCAATATTATGAGCATACTTTTCAAGAAGTTTTAAATCACCGTCTTTAGCTCCGGCCAGAACTCCTCCAATTAGCAAACTTGCCTTAATTAGTGCAGATGTTTTATTTATATGTATAAATTCCAATTTTTTCTTACATAACGATATATTTTTTGTATTCCATTTACCGGTTTCAATAGTATCTTCAGCTTGTCCGAAAATCATTCCTTTGTATCCGGAATAATAAGAAAGTATCTTTATTGCTTTGACGATTCTGTCATTTGGAACTTCAGCCCGAGCCAATAAATTAAATGATTCTGTCAAAAGCGCATCACCTGCCAATATTGCTGCTGATTCTCCGAATTTCTTATGGCTTGTAGGTTTACCTCTTCTTATATCATCATTATCCATTGCAGGCAAATCATCATGAATTAATGAGTATGTGTGCAAATATTCAACGGCACAACTTGCTGACATTATTTTTTCTTTTTGCAGTCCAAAAATCTCAGCACCCAAAATAACGAAAATTGGTCTTAGTCTTTTTCCTCCGGCCGTAACAGAATATCTCATAGCTTGCGATATTACGGATTTATCTTTAGGCAAAAAAAATTTTAATTTTTTATCAATATATTTTCCCATTGTATTCAAATATTCATTTAAATCAAATTGTTCTTTTGGCACAATAAACCCCTTCAATCATATAGAATACGAATTTTTAATCCTTCCTCAAAAACACAAAGCATTAAGTCAAATTTTTTCAATATAAAAACTAAAAACTTTATTTATTTAAAGTCCATGAATTTATATGAATTTTGGATGGATTATATTTTTGTTTTGGTAAATTTTCGCCTTTCGGATATCCAATCGGAATAACATTTAAAGGAATAATATTTTTTGGTAATTTTAAAATTTGTTGAATTGTAGACACTCTATCCGGACTTGGATAAACTCCGCACCATACGGCACCTAGTCCCAAAGATTCTGTTGCCAACAAAATATTTTCGGTAACAGCAGAACAATCTTGAATCCAGTAATCAGGACTTATTTCAGAATTTCCGCAAACGACTATAGCAATCGAAGCATTTTTTGTAAATGATGCATACGGATGTTTCTTGGATATCTCACTCAAAACTTTTTTATCAGTAATTAAAACAATTTCCCATGGTTGCAAATTTACGGCACTTGGTGCAGACATACCCGATTTTATGATTGCATCAATTTTTTCTTTTTCAACATCTTGTGTTGTATATTGTCTTACACTTTTTCTGTTTAGAATATTTTCAATAACCGCAGTATCTTCAGCATATACAAAAGAAAAAATCATCAAACAAGCAAATAACGCTAGGAAAAATTTATTCATAATAATTAAATTAGACTATAGTATTTCCTGATTCTATTTCAAACAAATGTATTTTCTTTAAGTCAAAAACAAATTCTATGATTTGATTTGATTTTGCTTTATTATTTGCATCAACTTTTGCAACCATCATATTTTTACCTGTAGTAAAATGCAGATATATTTCACTTCCCAACGGTTCAACAATTTCAACTGTAGCACTAAAAGAACTGATTTCTTTATGATTAAGATTTACAAACAATTTATCAAATATATCTTCAGGTCTGACACCCATAACAATCTTCTGATTAATGTAAGAGGCCATTTTGTCTTTAATAAAATTTGGAACAATAACATCAAAAGTCCCCTCTTTAAGTACTATATCATTGCCACTTGTAACAACATCAACATTAAAAAAATTCATTGGCGGACTGCCGATAAAACCTGAAACAAATCTATTCGCAGGTTGATTATAGAGCTCAAGAGGTCCTGCCACTTGTTGTATAAGCCCGTCTTTCATAACGCATATTTTATCGCCCATTGTCATAGCTTCTGTTTGATCATGTGTAACATAAATCATTGTACTTTGTAATCTTTCATGCAATTTTTTTAACTCAGCTCTCATTTGAACTCTTAACTTTGCATCAAGATTTGAAAGCGGTTCATCAAATAAAAAAACTTTCGGTTTTCTGACAATAGCTCTTCCGACGGCAACTCTTTGTCTTTGACCTCCGCTTAATTGTTTCGGTTTTCTGTCCATTAAATGCCCAATACTCAAGATATCTGCTGCTTCTTTAACTCTTTTTTCTATTTCTGTTCTGGAATAACCCTTTAATTTAAGTGCAAAACCCATATTTTCATATACAGTCATATGCGGGTACAATGCATAATTTTGAAAAACCATTGCAATATCTCTATTTTTTGGAGGAATGTCATTTACTCTTATTCCGTCTATATAAATGTCGCCTGATGTAATATCTTCAAGCCCCGCAACCATTCTAAGTGTTGTTGTTTTTCCACAACCGGAAGGACCAACAAGGATACAAAATTCTTTATCCGGTACCTCTAAATTAAAATCTTTAACAATTTTAACATCGCCATAACTCTTACACACATTCTTCAAAACTATACCTGCCATTGTTCCCCCATAAATAACTATGTAATAAGCCCGTATTATATTACTTTTAACATTTCCAAGTCAAATAGTCAAAAACACAATACGTCTTGTATTTTTTAATAATTTTACAAATAGAATAACGAAGATTAAAGTACAAAAAAACATAATATATTTTTTTGTCACACTAATTATATTTATCTGATAATTGCAATTTTTTTTGTTGCTTTATCTGAATTGGTTTTTAATAAAATAAAATATACACCCGGTGCGACATTATCTCCGGAATGATTTTTGCAATCCCACTCTAAATATCTCCTGCCTTCGCCGTCAAAACTAGTATCATCTATTGAAAAACTCTCAACACTTTGTCCTGACATTGTATAAACAATTACATCTAATTTATCAACAGATATCGGCAAATTTGTAATTGTAACCTGCCCGTCTCTTGCAGGATTTGGAAAACACACAACCTTTGAAAGGTCATCAACTATATTGATGTCTTGCCCGAAAACAAATGACATCAAAGATGAACTGGCAGAAATTTGTGAAATTTTTATACCGGACAGTTGAGAAGTATAACTTTTACTATTCGGAGTAGATATGCAATCATCGTTAAAAACTGTTACGGTGTTGTTGCGAAAATAATCAGAATCAAGTCCTGAATGATAAGGAGCTACAGCCAAATCATCCTGAGTCCAGTCAGATGTTCCGTCGGCCTCTTCAATATCTACAAGATAGTGAGCACTGTTGTCATTGTCACCGTTATTCCATTTTCTTTCATCAACATGGTAAATTAAAATCCCTCTTTGCGTACCCGGAAGCCCTGTATCAAAACCTGTTGATTGTCTGTTTTCCATCAAAAAATATTCTCTTGAATCAAAATCATTTCCGGTTAATTTATAAAAAGCGGAATCAGATGTTACAGATAAGCCTATCGTATTCATACCATCTGAAGGAATTTGCGGTGTGTTCCATCCGAGTTTATATTTAATCCATGCACAGGGATGTGCAGGCGATTCTCCGGATGTCCCGTTCCATGATCCTGAAGCCATTAGGCAAAAATCACCAAGTCCCGAACTTAAATATGTGGTATCATATAAATCAGGCATATCCAAAATATGCATTAATTCATGGCATACCACGCCTATTCTTGTTATATAATTTGAATATTCATTATTGCCTCTTTTTTCAGGTACGGTTGCATAATCTAATACTTTTTTGCCGTCGTGAGTAGTATAAGTACTTGTAATTTGCCATCTGTGAGACCAGATTGTATCAGAACTTGCTCCTGCTTCTTCACCACAACCTGCGTGAATTACCACTAACGAATCAATCCAACCATCATTGTCAAGATCAACCTGACTGAAATCAAAACTAGTAGCATCCAATTGTATTAAAGCATCCCGAACCATTTCACGAGGTCTTAAATCATAACCATACGAATCATTCTGTCCGTAATATCTATAATTATTCGGAATGGTAACCGTAGCGGTAACAACTGAATCAAATGTAAATTTGCCGTAAGACACTTCATTATAATATTCTTTAAGAGAACCCTTGGCACCGTCATAAGTATAATTTGCCCCGTTTAATAAATCTTCAAAATTACTTTGTGGTATAGTAAAATATCTGTCGTTAAAATTGACAAGTATTACTAAATTGGCTTTGGCACCGGTAACAGAAGCTCTTTGAAAACCTGTGCTTAAAGTTTTTTGCAATATGCTTGTTGAAAAACTCTTGGCTTTTCGTTTTGCATTTGATAACAAAATATCATCTTTCATTGATTTTTTAATTTTTAAAGAACCGGGAGATATTTTGTCGACCGGATATTGTGAAGGACTCAAACTGCCATTACTGTTTTTTTCTGCATATACCCATTTACCTGACGAGGCATCTTTTAATATTGTATATCCTTCCGAATCTTCATACCAATGGTAAAATTCATCACCGAATAATCTTACATTTATTTTAGAACCGTCAGGTTGAATTAATTCAATTGCATTTTTATATGCAGAAACTGCAAATAAAAACTCACTTAAAAAAAATAAAATAAAAATTATAAAAATTTTTTTCATGTAAAATCCCGTCGCTAAATTTTTATTCTCAAAGTAAACATATGAATATTGCCCAGATCACCTTCCGGTAACCATGCATAATCAAGTTTAAAAAAATCAAAATTTAAACCGATGCCTAATGTAAAATTATTGATTATACTATCGTTTGCATCAAAAAAACTTTGTTTTTTCAATGGAAAATTATATCCGATTCTCAACATTAATTTTTCAAAACCTGTCTCAGCAGCCATTTTAAGATTGTATAAATCGTCATTATAGTAACTACTGATTTGCGCAATAATTTCTGTTTTTTTTGTAACTTTACCAAACATACCAAGGTAAAAATTTGACGGCATACTATAACCGTCTACTTTTGAACCATAATTTGCTATTCCGCTTTCTACTGCAACTTTTTTTGATATTAAATATAAAATACTGATATCTGAAGCATATCCCGTATAAGAAACATCATCTATATCCTGTTTTACATATTTTGCCGAAATACCTCCGATCAATCTTTCGGTCATAAACAATCCGTACGATAAAGCAACAACTTTATCGCTGGCTCCGAAACTGCCGTTTTCAGTATATCCGCCTGATCCGTCACTGTATGTTTTTGTAATGTTCCCGTAATCAAAATAAACTACGGAAATTCCAAAAGCTGATGATTTGCCTAAAGGCAGTCTGGCACATACGGAATTATATTTTGTGTCAACAAGATAAAATGCTTGGGTAAAATAAAAATCATAAGAACCTGTAATCATCAGAACCGGATTCTGTGAACTTATAACGTTCATACCGGCAAGAGAACCGTCGCGTGCTGTAATCGGAATATTTAGAACCTGAAACATCGTCGTTCCAGATCCATCGGCAAACACGCCACAGCTGAAAAAAAATAAAACCGTTAAAGCCGACAATGTCTTTTTCATTTTTTTTATATAATTTCCGCTTTTTTTAATATTTCCGGAATATATTCTTCTATACCTATGGCCATTATATGAACACCGGATGTAAAAGTTTTTAATTCTTTAATCGTTTCTGCACAAATATTTAATCCCTCGGCAAAAGGATCTTTTGCAGAAAGAATTCTCTCTTCTATTTCAATAGGAATACTGACTCCGGGCAATTTTTTTAAAAAACCCATAAAAGCAATTGATTTTATAACACTTACTCCCGGTAAAATACGAATATTTAAATTTTTAGTCTTTTCAAAAAATTCTTTATATTGTTCAACATCAAAGACCGTTTGAGTTTGTACAAATTCTATGCCGGATTCAACTTTTTTTTCAAGCATCAATATTTGCAAATCATTTGGTGATGCCGTTGGATTTACAACAGCACCTAAACAAAATTTCGGACTTCCGTTTAATTTTTTACCGGCAAAATCAATGCCTGTTTCAAGCAATCTTGCTACTTTAATTAGTTGAATTGTATCCAAATCATAAACCGTTTTTGTTCCAATATATTCGCCGATGTTGGGATGGTCACCGCTTAATATCAAAATATTATTTAAACCTAAAACACTTGCACTCAGTAAATCAGACTGAAGTGCTATTCTGTTACGGTCTCTGCATGTCATTTGTAATATAGTTTCAATACCTTTTTCCTGCAACAATCTACACATTGCCAAGGAACCGACTCTCATTGATGCTCTCTGATTATCTGTTACATTTATTGCATCAACTGCTTTTGCCAATATATCCGCTTTCCTAAGAAAAGCATCAATATTAACTCCCTTAGGAGGAAACAATTCCGCAGTTACGATAAATTCTTTGGTTTGTAATTTTTCTTTAAATGTCATAAACTCTTGCCTCATATTTTATCTGCCCGTTAATTATACATAAAAATATTACTAATGTCATCTAATATGTCAGCTGTTTTTTGCAGTAAAGTATTTAAAATAGTAGAATATGATGGTTTTAAAAATTATAAAAATATAAGAGTAATCTATGTTTCAAAAATACAAATTTTTTTTATTGATAATTCTGGCATATCTTGCTGTTTTTTCTTTTTACCCGGCATTATCGGCAAATTTTGTTAATCTTGACGATACGGCTATGGTTATAAACAATCAATATGTAAAAGATTTATCTATCAATAATATTACCGCTATTTTTTCAAATTATCATTACAGACTTTATCATCCAGTTGTGATAATTTCATATGCGATAGAATATTATTTTTTCAAGCTTGATCCTTTTATTTATCATCTTACAAATATTCTTCTTCATCTATTGAATACTTTTCTTGTGTTTTTTGTATTTAAAAAATTGACAAAATCCTTTACAATTTCATATATTGTCAGTGTTTTATTTGCCGTTCATCCTGTGCACGTTGAAGTTGTAGCATGGATTTCTTCAAGAAAAGATCTGCTCTATTCTATATTTTATCTTCTGTCGATATTGTTTTATCTAAAAATATCGGAAACTAAAAACAAAACAAAAATGTTTATGCTTTCTCTGTTCTTTTTTACATTATCATGTCTTTCAAAACCAATGGCAATCACACTGCCTTTTATTTTGGCATTAATTGACTATCATAAAAATAATTTAACAATTAAAAAAATTAAAAACTATATACCTTTTATATGTATTTCTTTAGTTTTTGTAGTGGTAACCATATTTGGATATTACAGTGTTGAACAAAAAAATACATATACATTATATTCGGAAATTATTTATATTCTAAATACACACTATAATATTTTATTCTATTTATTCAATTTTATTTATCCTGTTAATTTATCCTGTTTATATCCGTTTTTTTATAATCAATATACCAATCCTCCTTTTTTTGTACTGTATTCTCCGGTCTTACTGTATATTATATTTTTATTTGTATTATTATCATTAAAATTTAACAAACGAATATTTTTTGGCTTTATGTTTTTTATTATAACACTTTTGCCGTCAAGCGGTATAATGCCTACCGGTATGGCCCCTATAGCTGACAGATATGTATATTTGCCTTATATCGGTTTATTTTATCTATTTGCAGAATTTGCGGTTTGGGTTTATACAAAAATTAAAATAAAAATACTTTTGTATATAATATCTGTTTTACTGGTATCTGTTTTAGTTTATTTATCATACGCAAGAACAACGCTTTGGCAAGATACAAAAAACTTGATGACAGATGCCATAAAAAAATACCCTGACAAGGCGAACCATGCTTACTTAATAAGAGGTATGGAATTAAAATTAGACAATAAACTATCTGAAGCCGAAGCTGACTTCAAAAAATCTTTTTCAATTTCTAAAAACTCTCCATATACTATTTTCAATTTAGCACATTTAGCGCAACTGAAAAAAAACTATAATGAGGCAAAAAAAGGATATATGCAAATCCCAAGAGATTCTCCTGATTACATAAGTGCTATGATTAATTTAGCGCTTATAATGCATGAAGAAGGACACACCGACAAAGCAATAAGTTTTTTGGAAAAAATTAGAAAAAGTCATACGGGTAACTATAATTCTGATTTATTAAACGAAACTTTAGCATCTTTTTATTTTGCCCAATATAAAGATACAAAAAAAACAATAGAATATCTACAAAAAGCAATATCAATAAATCCGTATAAAGAACAATATTATTTATTTATTATGTATGTCTATGAACAACTTGATGATTTTGAAAACTTAGAAAAAATTGCATTTGAAGGTTTGGAAAATCTTGGCATAAAAAATTCCATAAATATATTAAATTTTATTGGCATAGAATATTTCAAAAAAAGTGATTTGAAAAATGCAGAATTTGTTTTCAATTCCACACTTGCCGACTATCCCAACAATCATATTGCATATTTCTTTTTAGGTAATATTTACGCATTAAAACATCAATATAATGATGCTTTAACTTATTATACAATGGCAATACTGTTAACAAATGAAAACGGTGAATATTATTTTAAGCGTTCTGCTGTGCATCTTATGCTTAATAATTACAAGCAAGCCAAAGAAGATATGGAAAAATCATTAAAAAAAGGCTTTAATATAGATATTAATTTCAAGAATGAAATAGAAAAAATTAAAAATTAAGGAGATTATCTGTGAAAAAATTTTTATTGCTGTTTTTTTGTTTGTGTTTTTTTTCTTCACTGTTATATGCAGAAGATGTAAGTTTTAAAAAAGTTAAAGATTATTATAATAATTTCATGAAGAATGAATATGTCGTATCTACAATTGCAAGAATAAAAGCTGAATGGACTTCTTTTAAAGCATGGTTTAATAATCTGCCCCTGATAAAAGATTACAACGAATCTATTTATTCAAATAAAAATTACAAAAAAATAATGAATGACATGGGTAAAGAATATAATCCCCATCTTTCAAAAGACGGAGCCAGTGCAGATATGCTTAAACGTGGCAAAAAATATTGGGAAACTTTATAGGGATATATTTATGGAATTTATAATAACTGCAATTTTTATATTGGGTGCTGTCATCGGTTTTGTTGTAGCTTCAAAAAGAGGTGATGCCTCTTTTATAAAAGATGAATTGTCAAAAAAAGAGCAAATTATAAAAGATCAAAACAAAAAAATTGATGAACTTTCTTCTTCAAACAAAAATTTTGAAATAATTAACAATCAAATTAATATAGAAAAAGAACAATTAATAAAATATAAAAATGATATTGAAAAACTGCATGAACAAAATAAAATTAACTTTGAAAATTTAACCAACAAGATTTTAGACGATACTCAGAAAAAAATGAAATCCACCAATGAAGAATCTTTAATAAACATACTAAAACCAATACAATCCAATATTGATGATTTTAAAAAACAGGTCTCAGAATTTGTACAACAAGATACCGTAAGAGAAGGGGTTTTAAAAGAAAAATTAGAAAATCTCGTATCAAAAACAAATGATGTAAGTGCCGGTGCCATACAACTTGCCAATGCCATAAAAGGAGAATCCGTCGTAAGAGGTTTTTGGGGTGAAGAAACCTTAATTGATATATTAAAAAATTCAGGGCTTATTATAGGCACAAATCTTTTTATTCAAACACAGCAAAAAGATAATAAACGAACTGATATTATGATAAAATTGCCGTCAAAAAACACCATAATAATTGATGCAAAGACAATATTTATTGATTATCAAAATTACATAAATAAATCTGATTATAAAGAAAAACAAGATTCTTTAAAAAAACATATCAAACAAATTAAAGAAGTCATAGATGATTTAAGCGGTAAAAAATATCCTGAAAAACTACAGGAAACAAGTGAACTTGTTGAACCGGACTTTACTTTAATGTTCGTAAATCCTGAAAGTGCTCTGACCGTTGCATGCCAGGAAGAACCTGATTTAACAGTAAATGCATGGAAGAAAAAAATAGCATTGGTTTCAGCAACGTCTCTTATAAACACAATAAATATGATAGTACAATTGTGGGATTTAAAAATACAATCTGATGAAATTGAAAGTATTAAAGAAAATGCCAATAAATTAGTAATTGAGTTTAATAATTTTTTAATCAATTTTGTAAAAGCCTGTAATAAAGTTGAAGAGGCTGTTGAAACTTTAAATATTGCAAGAAATCACATAGACGGTAATGCAGGCTCTCTTATACAGACAGCACAAAAAGTTGCCAATATTTACCCGAATCCAATAACTCAAAAAAACAAAAAACTTATTCAGTCACAGGGGTATGATTACGATGGGAACAAAAAGTGAAATCCAATCTAAATAAAAATATAATACTTTTATTATTATTTTTTCTTGCTTCTTGTTCAAATTCACAAATGTTATCTAATACAAACAACAGAGATATATTTGTTACAAGTTTAAACGGAGATGCTTCATACTTGAATCCGTTATTAGCATCCGACACTTCTTCCTCTGAAATAAATGCTTTTATATTTAACGGGCTTTTAAAATATGACAAAAATTTAAATCTCGTCTGTGATTTGGCTGAAAGTTTTAAAGTAACCGATAGCGGCTTAACAATACTATTTAAAATAAGGAAAAATATCAAATGGCACGACGGGAACCCTTTTACTTCCAAGGATGTTGAATTTACATATAAAAAACTTACGGATCAAAATACAAAAACACCATTTTCATCGGATTATCTGATTATTAAAGAATTTAAAATTATTGACGATTATTCATTTTCAGTAACTTATGATAAACCTTTTGCTCCGATACTTGAAAGTTGGTGCATCGGTATTATTCCCAAACATATATTTGAAAATGAAGATATAAATACATCAACGTATAACAGGCAACCTATAGGAACGGGACCTTATATTTTTCAACAATGGAAAACCGATCAGAAAATAGTTTTGAAAGCTAACCCTAATTACTTTGAAGGAAAACCGTTGTTATCTGCTTGTCTGTTCAGAATAATTCCGGATCAATCCGTCCAGTTTTTGGAATTAAGAAATGAAAGTATTGACCAAATTTCATTAACAACCGATCAATGGAATGCTTATGCCATATTTTTTAAAAATTACGACAAATACAGATATCCGGCTTTTAGTTTTACTTTTTTAGGTTTCAATTTATTAAAAGAACCTTTTAATAATATAAAATTCAGACAGGCAATCAATTATGCCATAAATAAAAAAGATATAATTGACGGAATATTTTCCGGTATGGCAAAAGAGGCAAACGGAATATTCCCCCCTCAGTCTTGGGCATATAAACAAATCAAGCCGTACGGCTATGATAAAACAAAAGCCATTGCACTTTTAAAAGAAATCGGCTTTTCACAAAATTCGGATGGAATTTTAGAGTACAAAAATAAACCTTTTGAAATAGATATCATTACAAATCAAGGTAATAAAGCAAGAGAATTATCTGCACAAATAATTCAGGAACAACTAAAACAAATAGGGTTGAAAATAAACATCAGAATTTTGGAATGGAGCACATTTATAAACCAATATATCGGGGAAAAGAAATTCGATGCAATTATATTGGGATGGAATACTGCTGTAGACCCTGATCAATATTCATTATGGCATTCTCAGCAAACTCAAAAAGGACAATATAATTTCATGTCATATAAAAATGATGAGGTTGATAAATTGTTAATCAAAGCAAGAGAAACTTTTGATAAACAGGAACGAATACAAATGTATCATAAAATTCAAGATATTATGAGAGAAGATCCTCCTTGTATATTTTTATATTATCCTGAAAATATGGTTGCAATTCATAAAAGATTTAAAGGAGTTGAACTTGCACCTGCAGGATTAGGTTGGAATTTCAATAAATGGTATGTTGATAAAACAAATATAAAACATTCGGTATCTATAAAAGACTAAAAACAGTTTAACTCATGAAAAAACTATATTTATTATTATTTTTATTTTTTGCATTTTCCATATCTTTATATGCTGAAGATATCTCAATATCAACCGAAACTGTCAGTATTTCAACGGAAACCGTGGCAGTAGCAGATTCTACCGATATTGTTGAAGATACAGATCAGGAAAATCCTGACCAAACATCAATACCGATGTCTGTAAATGATGCCAACATGGATACTGTCGGCACTTATTACCAATCCGGTGCTATTATTGAAACCTCAACCAAAACTGCTACCTATGATGTTAATGTTCCTACTACGACCGCATCTTCAATTTCCGGCACTAAAGTGCTTGAAAAAATTGAGACCGGTACCACTACCGTAAAAGATAAACCATCTATATTATCATCTGATTATTATGCAAAATTACCTTTAGAATCAAAATTATTGTTAACCGGAAGAAAACTTATTGGTATGACGTATAATGCAACAATATATGATAAGCCTGAAGCAGGAAAAAGGTCTAACTTATCATCATTTTCAATGGACCAAGAGTTACAGATGAAAATTAAAGGAACGGTCAGCGACAGACTAACTCTTAATATTGATTATGATGATACTTATTCAGACAAAAAAGATATTTCTATTGTATATAAGGGATATCCCGATGAATTTGTACAAGAAGCAGCTTTTGGAGATATAACTGTTGCTTTGCCCAGTACCGAATTTACAGGATATTCTAAAGAATTATTCGGTGTAAAACTTGATACAAGATATAAAGGGTTATCAACTAAAGCATTTTTCTCAAAAACAAAAGGTTATTCCGAAAGCAAACAATTTAAAGGAAATACCAAACTCGTAAAATTAACAATACCGGACACTGCATACATTAGATATAAATATTATTCTATGGTACAAGATCCAAATATCCCAAAAAGTATTAAACAAGGTACTTTAAAAGTATTTCTTGACAGAACAAGGGTTCAAGCTTCTGATTACATTGTTATATCAACAAATACAGCACTTAAATCTATGCGAAATCCCACATCTTCATTTGAATACAGAGGAAACTTTGTTCAATTAGTAGCCGGTCAGGATTATACTTTAGATTATAATACCGGTATTTTGATGTTTAAAAATGTGTTATCGGCTCAATATATAGTTGCTATTGATTATCAGTTTTCAGACGGCACTTGGCTGTCAGATACAACAGGAGGCAATCCTCAGATTATTAAAGATACAAATAATACCAGAAGTGCTGAAATGATGACTACAGAACTATTTACCTATTATAGTTTAGGTAATTATCAAATAACACGTGATGACGGAAGAGGTAATTTTATACTGGAAATTAAAGATTTAAATAATGTAACTCCTACGAGAATAAATCCGGGTGATAAACCTGTACCGTTATATCCGAATGTGCCAAACAGTGAAAATAATATTATTGTTGACTTTGAAAACGGGATATTTAATCTTTCACCTATTGAACCAAAAAATCCTGATAATACCTTTCCTTTGCATGATAGTTTATATACGTCCGGCACACATTTATATAATTTCATTACTGAGTACAAATATAAAGTAAAAATATTCACACTGAGATCCGGCATAGTCCCGATGTCGGAAAAAGTTATTTTAGACGGTGTAACTTTAAAAATAAATGAAGATTATTTTATTGATTATGATTTAGGTATTCTTACAATTTTAAAAGAAAGTTTAATCAATGAAAATTCTGTGATTGATGTTTCTTATGATTATTCGCCATTTGGATCTGCTTCCAGTGGTGCAACTCTTGTAGGTTTTAGAAGTCAATATGATGTTAATAATAATTTATCGGTCGGTGGCAGTTTTATATATGAATTTTCGGCAAAAGATACAATACTCCCGGATTTATATAATACGCCATCAAGTTCGTTAGTAGGAGAATTTGATACAAAAATAAACAATATTAAAATTACAGATACTCTTGCAATATCTGCAGGAGCAGAATATGCAATAAGCAAATTCCAGTCAAATACTACCGGTAAAGCTATTATTGAATCTATGGAAGGCTCTAAACAGGAGAGTAGTTTATCAATGATATATGATACATGGTTCTATTCTGCAACTCCCGACGGCAGTCGTTATAACACAAATTCTCTGTCGTGGAAAACATATGATATTGAAAAAAAAGAAATAGATCCAAATTTAGAAATTATTTCCGGTGAAAAACAGCAGGTTATGGAAATAACATACAATCTTCTAAGCCGTCCGACAGCTTCAATAGTTCAGGTTGTAAATTCAGCGGGAAATGATTTTTCAAGCAAGCTTTATATTGAAATGTGGATAAAAGGTGACGGTAAAAATACAACTTTACAATTAGATTATGCAACGTCTGTCAATGAAGATTCAGACGGCATGTACGGACAGGTTCTTGAAGACGGCACTATCAAAACTTCACCTCATACAGAAGATAAAGACGGAGACGGATTACTAACATCTTGGGAAGATATCGGCAGAGATTTTTACAATTTTGATACATATTTAGGGGTTTCAAAGATAGGACCGCATAACGGAAAAATTGACACTGAAGATTTAAACGGAAATAATATTTTGGACAGATACGAACTTAATGTAAGCAGTTTTTCTGTAAATGTAGACTGGACCGGTTGGAAAAAAGTGCAAATACCTTTAAATATTGTTACCGAAGCTGATCAGGACAAATGGCGAACTATAAAAGTAGCACGATTAACTTTAAATAATACAAGTGGTAACGAAGGTATCATTACAATAGGAAAAATTTCTATTATCGGCAACAAATGGAAAAACAGCAAATCAAATCCTTTAAGTGATTTTGAAACATCATCTATCGGCAGAGATGACCCAAACTATATTTCGTTGCTTAGCAATCCTGATTATAGAGATTTATACGAATTAAGCGGTAATATTGTAATGGATGAACAATCTTTAAGATTAGTATATAATTCAAGTTCTTCAGATGATGAATTTTATGCAAAAACAACATATTTCGGTAACGGAATAGATATTTCATTGTACGATAATTTTAAATTTTTTGTTTTTGTGGCATCAACAACAGCTTCCAGTCCAAGTGAAATAATAATGCGTGCCGGTGCTGATGATAATAATTATTTACAATATTCCATACCGGTTACGGATAACTTGAAAGGGCAATGGACTTTAATCACAATAAAACAAGAATTTAATTCAGTATCTTCAAAATGGGTAAGCACTGATAGCGGAACCATTACAATTATAGGAAATCCGTCACTAAAACAAATAGCTTATTTACAAACGGGCATTAAAACAAATCAGGCTGATGCCGGAGAATTATGGATTAATGAAATACATGTAACCGGTGCAAGAGGCAAAGACGGTAATGCATGGAAAGTAACCACAAACTTAAGATGGGATGGTACGGATTTTTTAGGTCCGGTTAGTTTATCGTTGAGCAGAAAAAGTATAGATAAAGATTTCCAAACATTTGCTCCGGGAACATATAACAGAGATTATTTAGAAGATACTGCTTCTTTAGGGTTTAAAGGTATGTCTATAAACGGAATTGATGTTTTGCCGTTAAATGCTTCTATAACGAAATTAAAGATTATAACTCCTTTGGCACAACAAAATGAATCTGATAAAGTGTCATTGTTGGACGAAGGAACTGTTATATCATATAACAGTAAAGCCGAGACGGTGTTGTCTGCAGGAAACAACGTGCCGAGAGTTACATTGCAATACGCAAGATCACTTAAAGACACTCAAGAAATTGAACGATTGGAAGATGCCGAAAGCATTTATGCTAATTTAACATATACTAACCCGATAGAATTTGACATGCTTCCTACAAATTTAACAGGCGATTACAGAGTTGTAAATTCTGCTTTTAAGAAATATCCGACCACACCCATTACTGATTCTAACTCATTTCTAGACTTAGATACTGCTAAAAAATATATGGATATAAAAGATTTTCTCACTACTGAAAAAACAGAAACATGGGGATTAAAAACTCCTTTTAAATTTTTTGACACCGTAACTTTTTCTCCCACATATATTTTCAGTAAAGTAAATGAAAAAAATAAAAGAGATTTTGATCATGAAATAATGTACGATAAATCCCTTAATCAGGATGTCGGGGCCAGTTTAAATTTTCAGGTTGCAAAATGGTTTCAGCCAAGTGTGATTTACCACATCAATACAAAAGAAACTTACGATTTAAATTATAGCTCTCAAACAACAAATATAATTTACCCCGGGCAAACAAAATATATTGAACGAGTAGGAACTACCGAACTTACTTGGAATTTACAGGTTATAGATATAGTAAATGCATCATATTTAAAATCATTATCATTTACCACATCATACCGAATGCAGGACTCCGATGCCTACTCAAATGTAGAAAAAGACTTTTCATCAATAGGGATGGATAAATTATGGATAAGGAATAGTATCTTAAAAGAAATAACTTCTTCAACTACTTCTTATATCGTTAAATCTGTAGTCCAAAGAGATGACCGCAGAGTAATTGGAAGATACAGCCCTTTTGAGTCGTTTGATCTCAGGGGCAAACTGATGCCGATAAAAACAATGACTTTGAATTTTACCTTTACTGAAGGGCAGGAAATATCTTATATAACAGGAACATCTCGAGATTCCTATACAAGAATCTGGCCTGATATTTTGATAGGCATGAACAGATTTGAAAATATTTTTGATATCAGTTGGATGACTGATACTCAATTAAATTTAAGACACAATAAAAAAACTGTTATTGACAAATTTATATCCTATGCTGAAAGCACAACTTTTGGCGGTGATTACAGATTTAAATTATTAAGAAAATTGGATATTTTATTCGGGGCAAACAATACAACATCCAGTGATATGGATACATTAAAGCAGGTACTGATAAGCGAAGGACAGACATTCTCATGGTTACTTCAAAGCGGAATAAACGTAAAACAGTGGAGAATGAGCTTAAAATATGAAAACTCACAAGAATGGTCAACAAATTCAACAGGTAAATTGGCAAGTCAAATATTTACAAATTCTATAGTAGGACAGGTTAATTCTGACCTGATGTTTCCGGCAGGCATAAAAATACCTTTATTTGGAATTATTCCTTTAAAAAACAGACTTATATTTGATTCAAACGTATTTTATAAAACACAAAGTTCCGGAGTTAATATTCAAAGTAATAATTTAAATAATTTTGGTTTTAAAGTCAGTGCCGATTATGAAATTTCAGGTAATTTCAGATGTGCACTTATTGCAGGAATATCCAGATACATATATACTTATGTACCTGATGATAATTATACATTGATTGAATTTGGAAGCAGATTAACCATACAATTTTAGTAAAAATCTGTGAGAATATACAAAGATGAAAAAGATTTTAAATTTTTTAACATACTTACTATTTCCA
>JAQTSO010000101.1 GCA_028711215.1 Endomicrobiaceae bacterium
GGTGCTGTAGAATTAAGTGTATTAACTTCGTTTATCGTGTTATCTTC
The DNA here is from genome assembly GCA_028711215.1 of Endomicrobiaceae bacterium. Classification (GTDB taxonomy): domain Bacteria; phylum Elusimicrobiota; class Endomicrobiia; order Endomicrobiales; family Endomicrobiaceae; genus Proruminimicrobium. The sequence continues at coordinate 48 of JAQTSO010000101.1, forward strand.
ATTATATTTAATTTCATAAAAAGACGGGACGTATACACCTTCTAATTTTGACAATACTGTCAAAATTTCATTTCTTGATTTTTTATTTTTCTTACAATCCCTGTATATATTTATAATTTTTTCTAAACTCTCTTCACCGTCTCCTATCACAAATAAATCAAAAAAATCGGCAAACGGTTCGGGATTTGCCATTGCAGGACCGCCGCCTATTATAAGCGGGTCTGTATTTGTTCTGTCTTTTGAAAAAATAGGAATTTTTGACAAAGACAGCATATTTACGATATTTGTACCGACAAGTTCGCATTGCAGGCTGAACCCGACAATATCAAAAGTATTTAATGCACTTTTTGATTCAAGCGAAAACAGAGAAAGTTCTTCTTTTATTAAAATTTTTTCCAGATCCAAATCCGGGGCATACGCTCTTTCACATCTGGCTAATTTTTTTTCATTAACCATATGGTATAAAATTTCAATACCGAGATTTGATGCTCCTACTTCATAAATATCAGGGAAACAAAGGCAAACAGAAACATCATTATCCATATCCGGACTATGTGAATTTATTTCGTGGTTTATATATCTTGAAGGTCTTTGAACCAACGGAAGTATTTTGTCTAAATCGTTCATGGTGTCTATTATACTATATTCAATCAGTCTTTTATAATATAATTTGTAAAAACAATGTGATTTTTAAAATAATTTGACGTTTTTATGTGTTTGATGTTTTGTGCCACGTTAAGCACGTCTATAAACAACAGAAGCTGGGAAGCTTAGAGGCTTGGTAGCTTGGTTTTTCGCATTAAAGCACGTTTATGAGCGAAATATTTTTTAATGTAAAAGATTATAAACTTTTAAATCTTTTAGTTTCTGAATGTTTGAAATCATTTTTGGTTCAATATGCAGTCCAAAAATGATAAGTTCAGAAACGGCATTCAAAAATACGAACGAATGTGCTTAGCGATGGCATTTTTGCATACTTTTTTTGCTAAAGAAAAAAGTATGTTGCTGTGAGTCAACCACTCACGCTTTTAGACTCGAGATAAAAAGTAACTTTAAATTAATCTCTGATAAACCTTCTTATATGTATTGATAATAAAATCCCGACGGCAAGCATTGAAGAAGTCATACTTGAACCACCGTAAGATACCAACAACAACGGTAAGCCTGTAGCAGGCATGAGTCCTGTTACCATCCCGATATTTATTACAGCATTAAAAGAAAACATTGTTGCAATACCGGTTGCAACGTATGAACCATATCTGTCTCTGGCATTTCGTGCTATAACCATTGCTCGCCATATAAAGAATAAATAAAACAGTATTGTTAATTGGGAAATTAAATACCCGCCTTCCTCACCTATAACAGCAAAGATAAAATCCGTTCTTTGTTCAGGCAAGAAGCCTAATTGTGTTTGTGTACCTTTAAAAAACCCTTTCCCAATTATCTGCCCGGAACCTATTGTTATTTTTGACTGGATAACATTATAACCGGCTCCTCTGGCATCCAAAGACGGTTGCAAAAATACAATCAATCTTTTTCTCTGATAATCTTTAAGCGATTTTTCAACAATTATTGATGAAAAACTACCGGCAAAAACTACTAATAAAAAAATTATCGGATATATTATAGGCACTTGGATTCTCAGCTTATCCATAAACCATTTTATTAAAAAAACTAAAACAGATATTGACAGTAAAACTATAAGTGCAGTTGGTAAATCAGTGTATGCTTTTAACATAAATGATAATACCTGACTATTTTGTAAAACTTGAGGCTGTAATTTAATAAATGTTATAAAAAGAGGGATTCCCATAGCCAGTCCACCGTATAAAATAACACTGAAAATATATCTCAGTTTAACACCGGCAACATACAACAAAATTAAAGTAATGGGATAATACGGAAGTGTCGACGAAAAATCCGGTTGCAACATAATTAAAAAAATATGACCGCCCAATATACAAAGAGCTTTACAGAAAGTTGAGAATTTCCTTATTTCTCTCCAATATTTATCTAAAAAAGCCGACAAAACCAAGATGAACATTATTTTTGCAAATTCAACAGGTTGCAGAGAAAATAATCCAAAATTAAACCATCCTTTAGTTCCTTTAACCGTAGCACCAAATATTAAAACCGAAACCAACAACAAACAAGATATTATGTATATATACCTGCTGAAGTGTTTAAAATACTGATAATTAAAACTTGAGAATATAAGAATAAAGAAAAATCCCACACAAATTGCAATAAACTGGGTTGTAATAAATTTTACCGGATTAATATAGTTTATACTTGCAGAATAAATTGAAATAAAACCTATTGCTATAATAAATAACAATGAAACCAGAAAAAACCAATCAATATTATCTAAAATTCTTGAAAAGATTGTTTCATTTTTAATCATAAATTCCTTTTTATTGTTTTCTGCTTTGTATCAGGTTCCAAATCTTTATTTTCAGTATTATCTGTTTCTTCATATATATTAAAATATTTTTTAAATATCTCTCTGGCAATCGGAACGGAATTTGTTCCTCCCCCTCCGCCATTTTCAACAATAACTGCAACTGCAAGTTCAGGATTTTCGGCAGGTGCATATGCAACCATCCATGCATGATCAACCCCTTGAGGATTTTGTGCAGTGCCTGTTTTTGCCGCAACCGTTAACTCTTTAAAATATGTTCGTCTTGCCGTACCTGTTTTGACCGCTTGAACTAAAGCTTTATTTAAAGTTTTCCAAATTATCATATCAATTTCCAATTTGTCTGTTATCACCGGTTTATGTTCATAAACAATTTCATTTGTATATGGATTTTTTATATTTTCTACCAAATATGGCGTATAGAAAACTCCGTTGTTTGCAACTGCTGATATCATTGAAGCCATTTGTAAAGGAGTAACCCACAAAGCTCCTTGACCTATTGCTAATATTACTGTGTCTCCTTGCAACCAACTCATTTTCATTTTCAGCTTTTTCCATTCAGGCGTCGGAACAAAACCTTTTTTTTCGTATGGGACATCAATCCCTGTTGTTTCTCCCAAATGAAACATTTTTGCATACTTTCCTAATATTCTTACTCCTAACTGCAGTCCAAGTTTATAAAAATATATATTACATGAATTTGCCGTAGCGGTAATCAAATTAACTTGTTTATGACCCTCTTTATTCCAACATGAATAAAATCTGTCTCCAAGTTCAAATTTTCCGGTACAAAATTCAGTATGCGACGGGTCAAAATCAAGATAATCCATTGCAGCAATAAAAGTTATAATTTTAAAAATTGAACCCGGGGCATATAATGCCTGAATCGCTCTGTTAAATAACGGTAAATCTTTATCTTTAAGATATTGTACGTATTTATGAGTAGCGACTTCATTGGTATCATAACCCGGACATGAAACAAAAACTCTTACTGCTCCTGTTTTAACATCTATGGCTACTGCTGCTCCTCTGCCTGTTGTGGATTTTTTTAATGCATCATAAGCCACTTTTTGCAGCTCGGCATCAACAGTCAAAAAAACATTATTGCCAATTTCCGGAGGGTAATACTTGAATGCTTTTTTCTGCTGACCTTTTGCATTGACTTCCAATTGCAAACCGCCGTCTACTCCTCTTATATATCTGTCGTACGATTGTTCTATTCCGCCTCTGCCTATAAAATCTCCGGATCTGTAAGTCTCTTCCTGTATATTTTCAACCTCATCTTGTGTAACCTCGCCAACATAACCGGTAACATGACAATTTTCAATCGAATTAAAATATTTTCTTTTTGGTATTTTAGTCACAGCTATACCGGGAAGAAACAATTTTTTCTCCTGAATTTTAAAAACTTCATCCAATGTTAAATTATTTGCTATTTCAATTACTCTCTTATATTTCAAACCCGCTTCAATTTCAGGATTTATGTCTCTTTTTAATATCGTACTTAATTGTTCTATTGAATCTTTAGCCGGTAATTCCTGTTGTTGAAAAGGATAGAATAATGCAACATAGCCAAATTCATTACCTACTAAAATATTTCCTTTTGTATCATATATCATGCCTCTGGGGGCTCTTTCTTTTGAAGTATTTAATCGTTGTCTTTCTGAAATATCTTTATAGTAGGAACCGCTTATAATTTGCAAATAAAAAAGATTTAAAGAAAGTACTGCAAACAAAAAAACAAAAAATATAAAGATATTTTTATGTTTTTCCAAAAAGAAATTATATGTTACTTTATTATCGTCACTCCAGGACATTTTTACTCTCTTTACTATATAATAAGATTTTTAAACCATTGATAAATAGTTGCAACATTAAATGAAAACAATTTGTTATATTCAACATAACAGCCGCAAACACAGTCATCACAATTTATTTTATTTTTTTGTATTTCCTGCAATAAATTTTTTGAATCATATTTAACACCCTGCATTTGCCCGATTAATACGGAACAGGGATAAACATAACCGTCGGTATCAATATTAAGATACACTTTTCCTGCCAAACATTTAATTTTTTTACCGTTTTCAGGTAAGCAGATATTATGTAAATTTTCCCAGTTTAAAAGATGTTGAAAATACATATTTGATGAGGCTATATTTTTATTTGTCTTTTTTTTACCATGAATATATTTTAATACTTCAATATATTCATCATGGGCAGGTAAAATATTTTTATAATCGGAACTTAAAATATCGTTATGATG
>JAQTSO010000102.1 GCA_028711215.1 Endomicrobiaceae bacterium
TTATCTTTTGAAAAATCACCGGTTTTACTAATCTGTAACAGTTTTAAGCCTACCTGAGTCAATTTTCTATCGGCAGTTAACAACCCTATATCAACTAAACCCGAAGTCTTTTCTCTTGCATCTTTTTCAGGTCTGCCAGCTTTTCCTCTAACAAATTTATTGGTCTGCATAAACTTATAATACGCAGCTTGCGTAATTGCATTCCATTCTTTGTCTTTTCTTGTCTTCCAAAAATCTTCGATCAGGGCAAGTTGTTTTTCAATATTTGCGTTAAATTCTTTTGTTCTGTAACTTGTTGTTCCTATACTCCAACAGTAACTTTTAAAGCTGATATTTTTAACAGTCATTTATTACTCCTAATAGTTGACAATTAACACTTCTTCCGAGTTTCCAGTTTTGTCTTTTGTGTGATAATTAGAATTTGCATAAGACTTGCTTAGTTTGATTACTTTATATTTTCTTTTATCAATCCAATCTAAAAGAATTGAGTTCTCTTTTCCCTTACTTCTTAAAACATTTGAAAGAGCAAATTTCACTTTTTTTGCATCAATAAAATCTAAAAAATTAAGTAAATCTTTTTCATCCTTGCTAGTCCAACCATTTTGTTCGTTATATGATGCACAAGTAATTAAATAAGGTGGATCACAATAAACAAAACTATCTTTTGTTAAAATTTTCATATCAAATTTTCTAAAATCCATGCTTGTAAAAACATAGTTATTATTTTTTAATCTATAGACAAAAGAATTTAATTTATTAACCATTTGCGTATTAAAATCTCGTTTTCCGACAGGTAAATTAAATTCCCCTTTTGAATTAAACCGTATCTGATTATTAAAAGAATACACAATCAGAACATATAACAATACATAGTAATAATAGTCTTCACTTTTGTAATTATTAAAATCTTTTCTCAATTTAAGAAATTTATCTTTATTATAAGAACCCAATCCATCAGCACTGTTGCAATTATATTTTTTATATCCATACTTGCTTGATAAGGACAATTCATATTTATCAATAATTCCATAAATCATATCAAATAGAACATCATTATCTAAATTTTTAAATGCACTAAACATATAAGGAATATATTGTTCTTTATCATTCAATATAACTTTATTATGATTTACATTTACTCCTACATTGGCTCCACCGCAAAACAAATCCACAAAATTATCGATTTTGGTAGGAAAATGAGGCAAAATCTGAGGAAGCAGTTGGAATTTTCCGCCTGTATAATTTAGAGGTGATTGAACTAAAGGGTTTCCGTATTCAGGAGTTTCACAGACACATAAAAATAAACGCTCCTCATTTTCTTGGATATCAGATTTACCTGCTGTAAATGACTTATATTTTTGAGAGAAAGTTTTAACTTTCCCTTTTTTAGATAACACTTTCATTATATCGGTATCACTTATTTTTGCATTTGAACGAGCATTGCCTTTATTTGCCATATTGTTATATGACAGCAAAATATATTTTGCATCTATATTTGATATTAATTTTTCAAAAACCTCAGGAGCCTTTTGCGTGCAATAATCACTTTTTAAATTATCTCTCCCCATCTTTTTAGCAACACCATCAACTTTTGGCTTATTCCACCTTGCTATATTTTCAACAAGATGATACAAATCGCAATACTGCCTTGAATTATATGGAGGGTCAATATAAACTAAATCTGCTTTTATATCTTTAACTAAACTGTTCGCATCTGCATTGAAACATTTATTACCATTGTTAAGATTATTTGCTACCGTAGGAACAGACAATTCTAATTTTCTGTTCAAATCACCGCTTTTCAAATAAGCATCATAATGACCACAAGTATTTGCTATCCTGTCCGTAGCATACAATAGAGAAGTTATTAAAACTGCTCTTTCACGAGCATTTACTTTTTTCTTTTTATGCAACTTTTCAATATCTTCACGAATATACCCAATCTTTCTACAAACTTCTAAACTAAAATATGTGTTTGCAAAAGTTTTAGACATATAATTATCTTTTTTTACAGTCAAAGCATTATATTTTTTGATAATCCCAATAATTTTTTCTTGTGATATATTTTCAGAACCAAACCACGCCAAATGACAAATAAAATTACTATACATCATATCGTTAGTAATAATCTTTCTATCATTAAACAGCATGCTTACAGCTCCTGTGCCTGCAAATATATCTGCAACACTATCAATATCATTACAGTTATCATTTATAACTTTTTTAATAAATGGTAAAAGTTTATATTTGTTTCCCAAATATCTGCGATTGTTAATTTCGGTAGTTTTATAAGGCAAGATCGTCTCTTGTTCCTTAGGAAGATTTTTTTGCTCAATAAGCGTTTGTAATTTCGAAATTAATTTAGGAGTCCAGAGAGAATGGTTAGATTTTTTAACAGGAAAAACAATTTGACCTGTGTTCATTAAGTAATACAAAGATGATCTCGGGATGTTCAATTTCTTACTAACTTCAACGGTAGTTAATGTATCCATGCAAAAACTCTCTTATGCAACTAAATTTCATTATTTTTGTACATTCTATCAGTATATTATTTGTTTTGCAAGAGAGTAAGAGAGCATTATAATTTTATAGAATATATATTACAGTCATGTTATGAACCATAGTAAATTTATTTCAAATCTGTTTTAACATAACAATTTTATTGGCAATTTCAAAAGTTCATTTTCCTTACTTAAAAACATCTATTTCTTTACAAATGGCATCCATTAATTTAGTGTGTCTTGTAGTAATATCATTCCCTATCCAAGTTTGATATTCTGAAACATCTTGTGTTATTATGAAACTCGTAATTTGATTATTCTTATTTCGATATACATCTTTTTTTGTATTAAAAGAAAAGTTTTTGGCTTCTTCATTTTTTTTCATTGATAATAATGTCAGGTTCCCTAATTTATGAACAAATTGTTGATGTTCCTCAAGATTAAAATCTTTAATCCACTCTCTATTCCATTCTTTCCCATTTTTATCAATGCCTTTAATCTTTTGCGGAAGAATATGCTCTAAATGAAGTTTGCTTGTCAGTTCAATAAAATTAACCTTACTATCATCTTGTCTATAATATTCTAATAACAAAAGAATTGGTTTAATCCATACTTCTTCATCTATATCCATACTTAAATTGGATTTAAAGTTTTTAGTAGTAGAATATTTATCCAAATTTGTTTTACATATGTTTTTAATTTCCTCTATGGACTTATTTTCTTTTATTGCTTTCATTATATTGAAAGAAGTTTGTTTTATTCTTGTAAGAGTATAGCCAGCAATCCAGTTTTGATAAAAATATGCAACCAATATACTTGTCAATTCATTAAAGTTTCTATAATTTATATAATATGCTGTAATTAATATCGGTAGCCAATACTGCCACCTAATATATCTCAACAAGTAAATATTTTTATCTTGTTTATCAACAACTTCATTGTAAGCATCAATAAATTTTTCTATTTCGCCCACTTTATTCAACATTGTCGTATTTTCTTTATTAAATTTATCTAATAAAATTTTGTCATATCTTTGCGATGGATTTTCGGCAATAGTATAGAAAGCATAATGATTTAAAACTTTATCCAAGGTATCGTCATTGCTATCTAATTTTTTATATATATTGTCCCAAGAACTCGCAAATATTTTTTGATTTTCCTCATTTAATTTTGACATCATTGAACTTTTTAATATATCCGCTGGCTTTAATGGCAAGCCTCTATCATTAAGCACATTGAATATTTTTATACCATTATCCAAATCATTCACTGTAATGACAACAAAGTCAACAAATTTGTATAAATAATTTATAAAATCATTTATCTCATAACTCATAAATTTTTCATTTTCTATTAAGTAATTCTTTATAAAATAAGCATTTTGTAGATATCTATTTTGTTTGGATTCTTCTACTTTATTAAAATCAACTTTTTGCAGAACATTCTGAAAGGCAGTCTGTTTTGATAAGTCTGTTAAAAATTTAATTCTTTCTCCTTCACCATATATACCATAAATTGCATTTTTGATTTTAGCCTTAGAAATATCGTTCAGCTTATCGTTATAATAATCTCTCAGGACTACAAGCAATATAGTAAAAGTAGTAAGTCTTTGTTGCCCGTCAATGACATCAAATCTTTTATCATTTTTGTTTTCTAATAATACTAATGAACCACAGAAATACGATTGTTCTTTGTTGTTTTCATATGCTTCTATTAGGTCCCCTAATAAAGTATCGCAATTATCTTTATTCCAAGAATACGAACGCTGATATTTTGGAACTTGGTAAAAATAATTTCCAGCAAGAACTGTTATTAAATTTGTAAAATTTGGTTTGTTAAATTCATTCATTGTATAGTCTCCTTAATCACTGTATAAATTAACTTTGTTAATTGTTCTCTTCTATCTCATCAGAATAAAATCTCATTAAGATTATTCTCTTTTGCAAAACCCAACATCAGCAATGAAAGAACCCACTACTTTTCATCATTCTATTTTAATTTTATATTAGTTGTTGTCGTTAGAATTTAAGATTTGAAACTAACTGGAGTATTTTGCGACTGCGGTGTACAAAAGTGAAAACGGTACATAAAGGAATAAAATACAAGAGTGCAGTCCAAATATTAAATTCGTTATAAAGTTTTTGTAAGAAAAACTAAAGGGTGGCT
>JAQTSO010000103.1 GCA_028711215.1 Endomicrobiaceae bacterium
CAAACCGAACAGTTGTTAAAGTACCGCAGAATTAATAATAGAGGGAAAGCTTATCTTAACGGCAATGCACACTTCTCTCTTGTTGATAAGGTATATAGTAAACCCGGCAGTGATGACAGTAACAGTAACAACACGTCAACTGTTGTAGTAGATGCAACTGATTTAGAAGAGTCGTTAAAAGATACTCTTGATAAACTTTCAGAGGAATTTGATAAAATTATCGGTAATTTCGAGCATTCTATCTTTATGATGGAAAAGAATGGTGGGACTACCGAAGATATTATTGCAACGTATCAGTCTATGCAAAATGCCGCGCACACCCAAGCGGATAAGTACAGACAGATGGGCTTAGATGAAAACTCTGATTATATCCAAGAACTTCAGAAACAGTGGTGGGATTATCAAGATAAGATAAACGAGCTTGAACATGGGGTGTATGAGCAGTATATCACTGATACAGAACACGCTTTGTCATTGCTCGAAAATCAGTTTGAGCAAGCAACATCATCTCTTAGTCTCCCAGATATGCGTAGTAGTCTTAACGAGCAAATGGCTTACTACAAAGATATTATGGAGACAGCTCACGCAGAAGCAGAACGTTTACGCGCTAAGGGCGTTGCAGAAAACGATGAGATGATTCAGGAGCTTCAGAATACATGGTGGGATGCTTATAAGAACAGCCAAGATATCTTAACAAAGATTGGCGAAGATATAAGAGATACATTCAGTGATGCTCTTGATGATGTCCAGAATGCCTATGAAACACTTACGGATGCCGCAGACGAGTATGCTGAGACTGGATTTATCACGGTTGATACATTCCAAGATATTCTTTCTCTTGGTACTGAGTATCTTGCGTATTTGGTAGACGAAAATGGTATGCTGAAGGTAAATAAAGAAGCTATCGAAGCTATGATAGCGGCTAAGGTTGATGACCTTGCCGTTACTCAGGCTATGACGCTTATTGATACCATAAAGCAGTACAAAGATGATGCAGACGCTTTGAATGCTCTGGCTTTTGCAACGAATACAGCTACTACATCAACGTGGGGATTAGTTTACGCGGAGCTTGCATTACTTGGCTTAGACGAGAACTTATATACTGCATTCCTGAATCAAATCAATGCTATCCGGGCTATGGCTGATACAGCAAAGCAAAGTATCGGGCAAGACGTTGAGGCTATCCGTGAAACGCATGAAGAGACAAAGGATGCTCTTGATACAATACTCGATTTAACCAAAGAGCTTATTAAATGGGAAGTCCAAAATCAGATAGATGCGCTTAATGACCAGATTGACGCTTATTCTAAAATCATCGAACTCAAGAAAAAGTCATTAGAGACTTCAAAAGAAGAAGACGATTATGAAAAGAATGTTGCGGATAAGGTCAAGAAGATAGCTGAAATCCAAGCTAAGATGACCCAACTTGACCGTGATGATAGCCGTGAGGCTAATGCGGAAAAGACCTCTCTCGCACAAGAATTGTCCGAATTACAGACAGAGCTTGCAGATTATCAAGCTGACTACTCTTACAATGCACAGGTAGATGCTCTTGATGATGAGCTTTCGGCTTATGAGGACGAAAAGAATGCCGAAATAGACATTCTTGAGGATAGTATAAGCTCAGAGGAAAAGATTTATCGCGCTGCAATAGCACGTATCAATAGTGACTGGGACGGATTGTATCAGGATATTATTGCATACAACTACGCTGCCGGTAACACGATAGAGTCAGAAATTGTTTCGGCGTGGAACCTTGCTTCTGCCGCCGTTCAGCAATACGGAAGTTATGCCGCTGCTGCGGCTGCCGCCGCCGCTCAAATAAGTGGAGGCTCTGGAACTGGTGCAATTTCTCCGGGTGGTAGTTATAATAGCGGTGATGCTGCTACTATCCTTAGTCAGATGAAAGCAAATTCAATAGCGTGGTATACCGCTGACGCCGCTGGGCGTTCTGTGCTTGAGCAGAATCAACAGGGGCTTGCTGACCAGTGGTATGCAGCGACAGGCGATAAACTGACGAAGAAAAATGGCGTATGGTACAGAGCAAACGGAGAAGCGTTATATACGTCTTCTGATATAGCACAACCGGCTATTCAAGCTATTGTGGCTGTGATGAAGGCAAATAGTGGCGCTTGGAATAGTGCGTCTGATTCTGGTAAATCAGAATTAAGCGCAAAAAATAAAGAACTGGCATCTTATGTTCAAGGATTAAGCGGACAGTCTGTTACTATTGATAACGCTGGTGTTTGGTGGATAGGTAATCGGAAACTGTATGAAACTTATCACACTGGTTTGGATAATGGGTACGTCGGTGGTTCTGGTAAGGCCGATGAAATACTTGCTATTCTGCGTAAGGGCGAATTAGTGCTTACAAAAGAACAGGCTCTTAATATATATAACACGCTTGCCGGTAACGGTGTTGCTGATAGTATAATAAGAAGCTTATCTACCAGTGGAGTTGCTTCAACTGAACGTGTTATCAACTCTGCAACAACAAACAACAGAACAGATAGTACGGATGTGGACATAACAATGCCGGTTCAGGTTTATGTGTCTGAAAAGCTTGATGAATCCGATATTGAGGCTCTTGCCCCGAAAATTGGTAAGGTTGCTGTTAAATACATTGAGGATGGAATATCAAGAAAAGGCACAAAAGTTGGCATAAATATTATTTAGCCGGGGCAAAAGCCCCGGCTTTATTTTAAGGAAAGGAGGGAAAGTATTTGATTATTAATCTTGCAAGTGTAAATACAAACGATAAGCCAGTGCTTATATTAAAAAGTATAAGCGGAATCGCTATTCAAACTCTTGGATATGCGTACAATGTTACTCTTGATATTTGCTATAACGAGATATCCAAACTGACATTTGACATTCCTGCATATGTTGACGGAGTAAGAACACCGAATTATGATGAAGTAAAAGGTTCTAATATTGTCGATGTATTAGGCTTCGGGCAGTTTATTCTATTTGACCCGCAAAAATCTTCAGACGGGATAAAAGAAATAAAGTCTTGTTCGGCTTATTCGCTCGAATATGAGTTTGCAAAAAAGGTCATTACGATTGAAAATGGAACTTATAACTTTTGGAACCCTCTTTCTCCGTCAGATACTATTATAGGTATTATTCTTGAAAAAATGACATCGTGGACTGTTGGTAGTATCGACCAGACACTTATTGGTAAATATCGAACATTTGAGGCGTCTGGTACAAAGATATACGACTTCATTAAATCAACAGTCCAAGAATCATATGGGTGTATCTTTGATTTTGATACTTACAATCGAGTAATCAATGTTGTGTCTGTAAATTCTGTCGTACCAACGAAACCAATCTATCTTTCTAAAGATAAGTTAGTTAAGAAAATAGATATTGATGAAAACAGCGACGAGATAATAACTTGCCTTGATGTAAACGGTGCTGAAGGAGTAAATATTCGTAGCGTTAATCCGATGGGTACAAATAAAATCTACAATTTGGATTACTTTATGAATGAAACAAACTTCACTTCTGAGATGATAGCGAAATGGGAATCATGGAAATCGCAGTATAATAGCTATCAAGTGCTGTATTATAACAAGACTGTAGAGCTTAATATTCAAACAGCAAGATATGTTACAGAACAGGCAAAGCTTACTACTTTGAACGGTGAGCTGACAAGTCTTGAGAATATTCAAGCTGTGATTATTCAAGGTATTTCTCAGGGGTTAAAAACTCAGGCAGATTTGAACGAAATCAATCTGAGGATATCAAATAAAAACAACGAGATTTCAGCGCAAAATGCGGTTATCGCTAATGTTCAAGCAAGTATAGATAGTCTATCAGAAGACCTTACAGACATAAATCAGGCAACATCATTTGAAGCATTTTTCAGTTCTTCTGAGATTACATTATTAGAACGGTACTTTATAGAGGATTCGTTTGAGGATAGCACATTTGTTTCTGCTTCGACTGAGACATACGATAATGATGCAATTTCAAGCAAGCTGTCAGGTATTACATTCGATGCCTCTAATTCTACAATAACTACTATTAGCATTGACGGGCATCAGATGTATAGTTTGTCTGGTGGACAAATTAGTTTATATCCGGGAGGTAATAGTGCTAATCCAGTAATTACAGCAAATGTGATTAAAGCTTGCTTTGATAATGTTAGCGGGCAGTTTGTTTTTACTGCCTATCTTAATAGCGGAAATTATACTGGGCAAGGCGATTACGATGGAGCTTGTATAACTGCTACTGGAACTTGTCAAATACAAACTGCTTCTGCGAATGCTTTGAAGTTTTATGTATCGTCTGGAGATTTGTACTTTACTATCAATACAACAGAATATGCTAAACAGTCTGTTGAATGGGACTTGTATGATTACGGCGTTGATGTGTTAGAAGAAAAGGCATTCCCATCATATACGTTTAATGTTGAGTGTGGTAATTTCTTGGTTATAGATGATTTTATAACATTCAAGAACAGTCTTTCGCTTGGTAAACGTATTTACCTTAATCTTGATGGTGAGATATTAACTCCATATGTTGTTGGAATGAGTATTAACTACGAAAATAAGAATCAAT
>JAQTSO010000104.1 GCA_028711215.1 Endomicrobiaceae bacterium
TCCTATATGGCGCACATTTCTTACTCGTCTTTTAAGCCCTTTTCAATTTTTTTTGAACTTCGGATACCGTTCTCGCTACCGCTCGGCTTTGCTAGGTATACCCTTGTCCAAAATAAAATTAAAAATCATCATAAAATACTTCGTAAAAATAATCCGCTTATTTTTTTATTCCGATTGTGCTTCGGTTCGCTATAAACTGATAAATCTAAAAAGACAACGACAGGAAAGAATAAAAATTAAATTGATTTTTTGCTTTTGGATTTTTTCTCCGGAATTACTTTTTTTAGGGTAGTTAATTTTTCTTCGAGTTCTAATGCTTTCCAATCATTATAGAATCTATCATTGAAACAGGAGAAATCATATATCTTGCCTTTATTCAAAACATTTCCTTCGATGCTGATTTTCAATGTAGTTTTTTGATTATCTGTTTTTTGATAAGTTGGCAAATCTATATTATCAAATTTTTCGACATCTTTTGTATTTAAAATATAAAAATGACATTTCTTATCTTTTTGGTTATCAAAAACAGCAATCCAAACATAAAAAACTTCACTGCCCATATTATATCTAATTTTTGGGTGGAAACTAAAATCTCTAACATTATCTTTTTTAGTTGATTTTCCCTCTGAAGTTTTGACTTGGAGATAACGAGAAACTACTGTTAATTCTGTTTTTTTGCAATGTTCACATAAATTTGTTACACATTTTTTATGTTTCCTTTTATATGTAGCATTTCGAATAAATTGATTGCTGTATTTTTTACATTCAGGACACCAATATTTTGTGATTGTAAAATCGATGCCTTCATCAATATATGCACGATGTACCTGCCATCCAAGTTCGTGTAGTTCCATCGATAATCGCATTTCGCCATAAAGACCGATTACAAGTTTCTTTTTATCTTCAATCTGGTTCTCGTTCATAATCAAACTCCTCTATTTTTAGAGTGCTGAATAATTTCAATTTGTTTTGTAAATTAGCTCTAATGCTTTTTTCAAACATCTTTTTATTCAATTCTATACCAAGTCCAACTCTGCCAAGTTGTTTTGCTGCAATAACAGAAGTACAACTTCCGCCAAAAGGATCTAATATTATTTCATTCTTATATGAAAATAACTTAACAGCCATTTCAGGTATTTCTATAGGAAAAGGAGCAGAATGTCCAAGTTTGTTTTCCCCTTTGGAGTTTATTTTGATAACAGGATTTATTTTTATGATATCCCTACGCCATTTTTTTACAAACTCTTGTTCAATTACGTTAAGTTGTTCTTGTCTACCTTGAGTCATAATTGTTTTTAATGAGAATCTTTTTCCACGATTTGCCTTACTTCGCTTAAAACAGTCTGGGTTTTTGCATTCCCAACTTTTTAATCCAATTTCAGAGTATGCATTACCATTTACGCTTAAACACCCACATACTGGACAAGGATATCGTGTTGTATCGTTCCTATGTTTATGAAAAATAAAGATATGTTCATAGCAATTCATCGGATATTGATAAAATGGATATGGCTTGTCTCCATTTTTATGTCGTTCACTTTGGACTTCACCTTTATCCCATATAAAATCATCTACAAATGTAAATCCCTCTTCTTCAAATATTTTTGTAAAATATGCACCAAGAGGAATACGTCGTTTACCCCAAGTAGATGTAGTTTTAAGATTATCATTATCAAATATATCTCCAACATTAAAAATAAAAACACGATGATTGTCTAAAACTCTGAATGCTTCCCTAATAATAAGGCGCATATCATCTAAATAAGAATTTAAATTGTCCCAATGTGAATATTCTCTGGCATTGTAATATGGTGGAGAAGTAACCATTAAATGTATAGATTCAGGGAGCATATCTTTCATAACGTTAAGACAATCTCCCCATATAACTTTTACTCCAGAATCTTTTTGTCTGATAAAAGCATTAAGTTTTTTATTGTGATTCTTGTAAGAATTTTGATAATTTTCTTTAATAAAATCAATATAAATATTGCTCCAATCTTTTATAATCTCTTTATTGTCGAATTTGTTATTGAGATATGATATTTTTGACAAGAGTACGTTTAATTGCTTGGTAGTCAATATTGTTTTAAGATACGACATGCTAATTTTTAAAATTGTTTTTATATAAGAATTTTTTTTTGTCATAGTGCTCTCTAATCTATTTCTTTGTCAATACAGAAATTAAATTGTTTTGATGTGTCTTTGTTAATATTTTACTCAAATATTATTATAAATACCATACGCTTCATATTTTAATAAAACCAAGAAAGATTGTGTTTCGGAATTTTCTCTCAAAGTATCTTGCCAATTATTTTGAAATTCTATCGCTCTGCTTTTTATTTCATTCCAAGATAAAGCCATAATAATCCTTAAGAGTTATTTGATATTGGTTGCTGTAATTATACATTAAATTTTAATTATTTTTAAGAAGGGAGTTTTTGAACTTAACAAATTGTTAAGGGTTTGATTATTAAAACTTAATATCTGTTTATTACAATGTACCTGTAGTGGAGTATATTCTATAGGAGTTGTGATGAGTAATTTTATTGTTTATTCGGTTGTCGGGTTGGGTGGTGTGCTGTTTTTTCTTATGCTTGTTGTTATTTTTCGTGCGGTTATACTATGCGAAAATGAGAAATCTTCTTCGTCGGGTCTTCAGATGAAAAATTATTCCAAAGCCAGTTTTTTAAATGCTTTGGCAAGAATGTAATTAATCTATTTGCTTTAAATTTCCGCCAAATTTTCTTTATGACTAAATTTTTAGTCTTTACAAATACACTTTAATATATTATAATTAAAAGTGTAAAAGTAAAGTAAATTAAAGATAAAGGAGGGTTATTATGAATTATATTGAAAATATAAATAAACTTTTAAAAGAAAATAACGGAATAATAACATCCTCACAAATAACGGCTAATAATATACCAAGACAATATCTGAAATTAATGCTTAATAATAATCAAATCTTAAAAGCGACAAGAGGTGTTTATATTACCAAAGATTCTTTGGAAGATGAAATGTATATTTTTCAACAACGATATAGAAAAGGCATATTTTCTCATGATACTGCTTTATATATTCATAATTTGACTGATAGAATGTTAGATAAATATATTATGACATTTCCACAAGGTTATCATATAAATTCATTAAAGAATGACTTAATAACCATAAAACAGGCAAATCCGAACATATATAATTTAGGTATAGAAGAAAAATTATCGCCTTTTAAAAATAAAATAAAAGTTTATAACATGGAAAAAACATTATGTGATATGGCAAGAGGCAGTAACATTGACGATACACAACTTGTGATACCTGCCATAAAAATGTATATTTCAAAGAAGAAAAAAAATATTCCGTTGCTTATGGAATATGCAGAAAAATTAAGAGTAAAAGATAAAATTTTAAAATATTTACAGGTATTATTATGAACTTTTCAAATGTTATGCAGTTTAAAGCATATATAAAACAAAAAGCCATAGAAAAAAATATTTCTCCACAACTTGTTTTACAAACCTATATGTTGGAATGTTTCTTGATAAGAATTGCACATTCTAAATATAAAAAGAATTTTATTTTAAAAGGCGGTTTTCTAATATCAATTATTGCCGGTTTAAGTTCAAGAACTACCATGGATATTGATGCAAGCATCAAGGGAATAAAAGTCAGTCAACAAAGAATAAGAGGGATATTCCAAGAGATATGTAAAATAGATTTAAAGGATAATATACGGTACAGCATTGTAGAACTTTCAGATATTAGAAAGGATGATGAATACGGCGGGATTAGAGTGTCAATGAGAGCTGATTATGACGTTTTGTCTGTTGCATTATCTGTTGATATAACAACCGGAGATAAAATAACTCCGCGGGAAATAGATTTTGCATTTAAACCTTTTTTCAATGATGAAAAAATACATATTCTAACTTATAATATGGAAACATTCCTTGCTGAAAAAATAGAAACAGTTATATCCCGAGGTGTTGCTAATACAAGAATCAGAGATTTTTATGATATATATCTTTTATTAAAAATAAAAATAAGACATATTGATAAAAATACATTCCAAAAATCATTAACGGCAACTTGTATAAAACGAAACAGTGTAGAAGTTGTAAAAAATTATGAAACTGTTTTAAAACAATTAGAAGAAGACCTTCAAATTCAAAAACTTTGGATACAATATCAAAAGAAATTTACTTATGCCAAAGATATTTCATTGATTGAAATTTACAGTCTGATCAAAAAATATTTAAAAAATATATTTAAATAAAAAAACTAAGATGAAATTTTATTTCCAGCTTAGCTTTTTTATTTTGTAAAACTTATTTAAAATGAATACTTAACGCCTAGATTTGCTTCATATCCGTTTCTGGCACCGCTTCTGCCTGCTATCTGTCCGTATACACTCCAGCTTGTTTCTATAAACTTTTTATCTAATCCTGCTCCGTATTCTATGTAACTGTTAAAACTCATTGATTCCAAATCTATGCCTTCTGTTATTGTTTTTGCTTTATCTCCCGTATTAAAAACTA
>JAQTSO010000105.1 GCA_028711215.1 Endomicrobiaceae bacterium
AAATGGTTGAGTCTGATGAAATTTCAGCAGGAGAAATAGGATATGTTGTAGCAGGTATTAAAACAATAAGAGATATAAAAATAGGCGATACAATTACTGAAAGTGCAAGACCTACAACACATCCGCATGCAGGATATAAAGAAATAAATCCGTTTGTTTTTGCAGGACTTTATCCGTACAGTTCTTCGGATTATGATGGCTTAAAAATGGCATTGGAAAAATTACAGTTATCGGATTCATCGTTGTCCTATGTTCCGGAAACTTCAGTAGCTTTGGGTTTTGGATACAGGTGTGGTTTTTTAGGACATTTACATTTAGATATTGTCAAAGAAAGGTTAACAAGAGAGTTTGATTTAAATCTTCTTGTAACTGCCCCAAACGTTATTTATAGAATCAAGGTTAAAGATAAATATTTAAATATTGATAATCCGGCAAAATTTCCTTTAAATGGTGACATACAGGAAATTTGGGAACCTTATGTTATAGCAACTGTTATTTGTCCGAATGAGTACATAGGTTCAGTTATGGATTTATGCCAGAAGAAAAGAGGCAAACAAATTGATATGAAATATCTTGATACAAGAATTGTCATATTAAAGTATGAACTTCCTCTTGCAGAAATTATAGTAGGTTTTTATGATTCTTTAAAATCAATTTCAAAAGGTTATGCTTCTTTTGATTATGAACATATTGCTCCGCAACTCGGGGAGCTTGTAAAACTGGAAATTTTAATTAATTCCGATGTCGTTGATGCATTTTCAGTAATTACGCACAAAGATAAAGCACAGACAACGGCACATTTTTTGACAGAGAAACTGAGAGGCATTATTCCCAGACATATGTTTGAAATACCTATACAGGCAAGGGTTAATAATAAAATTATAGCCAGAGAAACAATATCGGCAATGAGAAAAGATGTTTTGGCGAAATGTTACGGCGGAGACATAACAAGAAAAAGGAAATTACTTGAGAAACAAAAAGAAGGAAAGAAAAAGATGAGACAGTTCGGCAGGGTTGAACTTCCGCCGGAAGCGTTTGTCGCCGTCTTGCAAATAGAGGATTAATAAAATGGAAATTAAATTATTTATTATCGGTTGTATATTATTTGTTTTAGCGATGATTATGTTGTTTGTTAAGAAAAAATTTATTAAAACCGCAAAGGCACAAAAAACTTTTGATAATGTTTATTCTTGGGTTGATACAGGTTGGACTGCACTGATTATAGCTTCAATAATAATGTATTTTATTATACAGGCTTTTAAGATACCTACGGGAAGTATGAGATCTACATTGTTGGAAAAAGATCATCTGTTTGCAACAAAATTTGTATACGGTATGAGAATACCGTTTTCAGACGGTAAAAGAATTTTGCCTGTTAAAAAAGTAAAACAAGGAGATATTGTTATTTTTCAATGTCCGCCGGAAGCGTTGAGTACAGTTGAAAGAGCGGAAGGAATCAGTAAGGATTATATAAAAAGATGTATGGCATTTGGCGGAGATAAGGTTGAAATAAAAGATAAAGTATTATTTGTAAATGATAAGAAAATGGATGAACCTTATGTTCAACATGTGGATTTGGAAATTTATAAAAATTTTAATTTGTTTGAAAAACCGGAAGAATATCAAAAGGCATGGGAAAATGGTAAATTTGTATCTGTTCCTCCTGCTTTTGTGAGAGATAATTTCGGACCTGTAATAGTTCCCCAAGGACATTATATGATGTTAGGTGATAACAGAGATGCATCGTTTGATTCCAGATATTGGGGCCCGTTACCTGATAAATATTTAAAAGGTCAGGCATTGATTGTTTATTGGCCGTTAAAAAGAATAAGAATTATTTCATAGGGGGTAAATGTCTATGTTATCGTGGTATATTTGGTTGTTTCTGTTTTTGATATTTTTAGGTATTGAAATTATTACTACAGGTGTATTTTATTTTTTATGTCTTTCAACAGGGGCATTATTTGCGATGTTGTTTTCATTATTAGGAGCATCTTTTAATGTTGAATTGATAGTGTTTTGTACGGTTTCAGTAGTATCTATATTATTAATCAGACCGCTTTTGAAAAAGTATATAGATAAGAAAAAAATTCAGACAAATGTAGATGCTTTAATAGGGGCACAGGCTGAAGTTATTGAACCTATTACAATTAATAAACATGGGAAAGTAAAAATAGCAGGTGAAATTTGGTTGGCAGTCTGTGATGAAAATATTGCAATCGGAGATAAAGTTTTTGTTGAATCTGTTGACGGCACAAAGCTTGTAGTAAAGAAAAATATTTAACAGGGGGGGCAAAATGATTTTATGGATTTTAGCGATAGTTGTAGTTATTGTTTTTATTTCAAACACGGTGAGAATTGTACAGCAGTATGAAAAGGGTTTAGTTGAAACTTTGGGTAAATATTCGGCAACGGTTGATGCGGGTGTAACTGTTATTATACCTTTGTTCCAAAATTTAAGAAAAATTGATATGAGAGAACAGGTAATGGATGTTGCTCCACAAAATGTTATTACAAAAGATAACGTTACGGTTACAGTTGATGCTATTATTTATTTTCAGATTACAGACCCCGTAAAAGTTGTATATAATGTTGCAAATTTTGCTATGGCAGCATTAAAGCTTGCCCAGACAAATTTAAGAAATGTTATAGGTGATATGGAGCTTGATACTACTCTTACTTCAAGAGAAAAAATCAATACACAGCTCAGAATGGTAATGGATGAAGCAACAGATAAATGGGGAGTAAAAATTACAAGAGTTGAAATTCAGAAAATTGACCCTCCAAAAGATATTACAGATTCAATGTCAAAACAAATGAAAGCAGAAAGAGAAAAAAGAGCAAACATATTAGATGCGGAAGGGTTTAGGCAGGCTGCTATTCTGAAAGCCGAGGGTGCAAGACAGGCAGTTATTTTGGAAGCTGAAGCTAAGAGACAGCAATCTATTCTTGAAGCAGAAGGTCAGGCAGAAGCAATAAAAAGAGTTGCCGATGCACAAAAATATGAAATTGATACGATATATAACGCTATTCATGCAGGTAAACCTACTAATGATCTTTTAGCAATAAAATATATGGAAGCATTAGGTAGAATAGCTGACGGACAAGCTACAAAAATATTCTTGCCGTTGGAAACTTCAGGCGTTACGGCCTCCATAGCGGGAATTGCAGAATTATTTAAAGAAAAACAAGAAAAGAAATAAATATATAATGAAAATTAAAGATGCGGTTGTCTGATAAAGATAACTGCATCTTTTATTTGTAAGTATTAAGCATATTTTCAGAATGTTTTCTTATATATTCAGACTTGGTTGTAGCTATAATTTTGTTCATTATATTTATTGCAGTTTTTTTATCCGATAAATAGTAATAAGTTTCTGCAAGTAAAAAATCAACTACTTCTGTATCGGGGAATTTGCTTTTTGTGGATAAAAGCATTGCTTTTGCCTTATCATAATGTTGGAATAAAATGTAAAGAGAAGCTAAATTAAGAGACACATCCAAATTATTGCCATTAGTTTCTAAGACCAGCAAAAGCGTTTTTTCGGCATCTTTAAATCTTCCGTGCTCTTTATAAAGATTTGCAAGTGTAATTGCAATATTGTTATCTATTTTAATTCTGTAAATTTGTTCCAACATGTTTATTGCTTTATCCACAAATCCGAGCTCTATTGCCGCTTTTGCCATTTTGATTGAAGTGGATACATCCTGTTGAATTTTTTGAGCAGTTTCATAATGTTTAAATGCCAAATCAAATGCTCCCTGCATAGCATAAATATCTGCTATTTTAACATTTGCCTGCCTTGAATTTTTATCAATTAAAAGAGCTTCTTTATATTTGTTTTTCGCATTTTCATACAAAATATTATCCATGTAAATATCAGCCAATATAATTTTTGGCAAAATATTTTTAGGATATAAAAATTCAGCCTCTTTGCAAACTTCAATTGCAGAATTATAATTGTTCATATATTTATATGTGTCTATGAGATAAATATAAATTTGAAATTTTTGTTTTTTTGTTAATTTAGATTCAGAATCCAGTAGAGTTAAACACAGATCTCTGGATTCGTCATATTTATTATTGGAAATATAAAACTTAATTAAATTTTGTTTTGCCAAAATTTGTTCTTTTTTATTTTTAGTGACGGCAATTTTTTCCAGTAAAATTTTTTCTTCAACTAGACTGCCGGCAAATAAAGAAGATGAAAATAAAAATAATATGCTGAATAATAAAAATAATTTATATTTGAACATTTTTTAAATTTTCCTCTTGCTGGAGTATCAAACTATCTGTTATTTGTTGATTGCCTATAATGTTAACTGCCTTATTGTAATAATACAGACTTTTATCGCTGTCGCCAATAGATTTATAGCATATAAATAACTTAATTAAAATATCCTTTTTGTCAAAATTAATAATTGATTCTAAAATATTTATTGCCTGTTGGTAATTTTTTTCATATATATAAATTACGGATAATAAATACAGATTATATCCGTTTTTAT
>JAQTSO010000106.1 GCA_028711215.1 Endomicrobiaceae bacterium
CTCCATCGACCATTTGAGGATTGTATGTAGGAGGCTTCTTATAGAATACCATTATGTCTTCATGCCTACGCAGCGGCATACGACTGGCGTTAAGAAACCCGCTCTTCAGAACCTTATTCCAAACGATATTGTATCTCCACAACTTACTATTTGATATCATCATACGGGCTGTAAATAGACCCTGACCAAACAAAAGGATTGCTCCATTCGGTTTTATAATTCTCTCATATAGCGGCCATAGTTTCTCTGGAGGTATGACTACATCGTATGGGGCGTTAGTCACACCGCTAATAAGGTAAATCGCATAGAATCATATCTATGGATTCATCTGGGATATCTTTCAATAGTTCCAGACAATCGCCGTTATATACAGCCGAAATTACCATTATTAATCACCCTCTTTCTTTGTAATAAATGTTGTTTTAATATAATCCCATTCAGATTGAAGATAATTGTACTTCGCTCTGTTTTCAGCCCAGCTTAATACCTGAAGGTTGTCTAATTCCCATGTACCGCCTCTTGATAATGGTACTATATGGTCTAACGATGGCATAGCCCAACTGCTTTTGTTGTTATCCAAATACAACCTATAAACATTGTTAAACTGTGCGTCATAATAAAATTTGCAAACAAAGTCTTTGTATTTTTTATCGTCAAAGTTAACTGATACGCGGTCTCTATTCAATAGCCTGTTAACAGCCTTTAGCTTGTTAAAATCTTGAAATTGTTTTAGAAAATCTAATTCTATATTCCAATGTAAGTGGTTCTTCATATTTTTGTAGAGTGTATCAATACTTTGACGAGTGCCGCCGCTTTTCTTGATTTTTATACCATTATCAACCAGCACTTTGCGAATATGGCGATATTTCACACCATATTCGCTTCCAATTCTTTTTAACGATTGATGATTGTCGGTATATTTTTTGATAATGTCATCTACAAAAGGGGTAAGTATATCGCCTTTTCCTATATTTATCAGCTCCAATTAAACCAAATTAATTTGTTGTCTGCTTTCTCCAAGCTCACAAACGTCTTTGAGCCTACTAAACAAATCCTCTTTTACTTCTTCTTGCCCTAAAAAACGCGGGTCAACAGGACTATCAAGCCATTTAGTTAATGCGTCTTCCTGCGGAGATGCCAGCTCTATCCCCATAAGTCCCATAAGCGTAGCATCAAACAAGTCATTTTTCAAAGACTTAATATATTCACGGTTTGTCTTCACGCTCTATACCTCGCTCAAATTAATTTATTTCTTGCTATTATTATACAGCGGATTTTCTAAGTTGTCAATAGGTTTTTAGATTATTTTCGTGAACTTCCAAGCTTTCCTTCTCCGCGCTCAGAAGTAATACCGCGAACTTCATCAGGAGAAACCTCTACACTTTCAAGACAAGCAACCGGCATAAAAACAACCTGACAAATAGCTTTTTCGTATGGATAGATAATTTCAAAGTCATTTAGATTGGGAATGATTGCATCTTGTTTTGCGATATACATACTATTCCTATTATGGTTTGTAATTACCACAAGCCATTCTCCACGATACCCGCTATCAACAACCCCGGCTCTCTGACCGATACCTTTTGTCCCTGTGCTGCCGCGCTCTTTGAAGATAGCAACATATCCTTCAGGGAAAGCGCTGATAATGCCGGTTGGAATTTTTACAGTCTCATTTGGCTTGATTTTGATGTAAGGCTCGTCGAAATTTGCATAAATATCATATCCAGCATCCTCGTCACGCTTCGTAGGGATTTTTACGCCGTCTTTAATTGCCGCAAAATAAATCTTATCCATTGTTTTCTTCCTCCAATTTCTTATTTGTGTTTTCACACCAGCGTTCAGCTTGCGCCCGTAATTCATCATTAGTGATAAACGGCTCTTGAACCATGATAAAGTTGTTTTGGAGTCCGCGCTTCGCAAACACTGTGTTGCTTTCGAGTTCTGATACATCCAAGGCATTGAACCTATCGGAATAAACTGAAGTCTTTTTCTTTCCGATATTGATTCTTGTTATCTTTGCTTCGATATATTTATATCGTTCAGGGGATAAGTAGTGTTGGATATATCCAATTTTATCAGTTAATTGAATCATTTGTTATTTTGTCCTCCAATAGCAATAAATACATTTATGCGGGCATTGACCTTTATGCTCTAATAACTCTGTTTTACCGGCATAGCATAGGCAATTCTTACGTTGATATCCTATCGAGCATATATCTTCATCGTCGATATCAAGTCCGAGCAAAGATAAATCATACACGGAGATACAGCCAGACGTAATTGAGTTTGTTAAGCCGCGTTCTGCGCAAGACTCTATTCTTATTGTGCGCCTCTCATACCCAACGCTTTCTCCATAGTCTATTGCGGCTTTTATCATGTCGTTAACAGCATTTATTTGAGTATCGCTTGGTGAGAAGTTATCACCATATGGCAATGGGAGCTTTGCAGCTTTGAATCTATCTCGAACATGAGGGTACATATCAATAATACTCACTCTATATCGAGTAAATCCGTTGTCAATAAGGTCTTTTATAACATTCAAAGCGACGTTGATTCCTTTTGCCGTAGGAATTATAGGGTCAACCCTGATTACAACCTTATCTTTTGGGAACCCGTTATCAACAAGCGTCAGTATAGCGTCAACTTCTTCATATGGCTGTGGTACACATGGCTCTACTACTGAGCCACCATATCCAGTAAGCGTGGCATGAATAATAACCTTATCCTTATGCCTTATAGCAGCGTCATGGAAGTTGGGGGTAATACATTTTGTTACTAAAATTGCTCCATCAACTGAGTCCATCTTATTTACCCAAGATAAATCTATTCCAGCATCACCGGCTTCTGTAATTCCAATTTTGTATTTTGGCATTTTTTCACCTTCTTTATCGCTATATTCTTGTGCGATTATACCGTTCGATAAAAACCAACTTGCAACTATGTGTCTATGGCAAAAATCATTTGGACGTTCATAACAAACTAATGCTATATCAAAACTATTGCTTAATGATATGAGTTCGCTGTATACGTTTTCGGCAGAAAGTCCATTTAACACCTGTTCGTTAAAACAACGAATATAATAATCATTATCATGTGATTTCTTCCATTCAGAGAAAAAAGACCATTTTGGAGCAAGATTTTTGTACTGCAGTCCATAATACCACTCTGGCGCTTTGCCACAAATACTTATAGGAACAATTCTATCTGGAAGTTTACGCAAATTAGCAAAGTATGTAGTATATAACACCACACGCACCTATTAATCCTTTGTCTTTATATATAAGCCACAATGACAAGTTCCCTCATCCATCTCTAAGAAAGCCTTGCACATACATTTTGTGTCTTTGTTTTTCGTGATAGAACAAGGGCAATATCCATCGTTTGCTTTAATCTTTTCACGAATCTCTTTGACGTGTTCTTTATCTGGGGTAAGTTTAATAGTCATCTATTGTCACTATCATTTCTGATATGCTTCCTGAAAATACGGTACTTTCTACTATATTTAGATAAAATCAGGTCAAGCATTATACTGTTAGTTTGGCTTGTTGATTCTGGCATTGTAGTTAAATATGGATAATGCTCTTTATCATCGACCAGCGTTTTGAATATTAAATCAAGGGCAAACTGCGCATCAATCGGATGGTCTCCGAGTTCAAAATCCTTTCCTTCATACCATTTATTGATTTTGCTTTGAAACTCTTCAAATGAAACGTTGGGTAAAATCATTTATGATATCCTTTCTGCGTATTGATTATCAGACGCAAGTTCTACACCAAGAACATCACTGAATCTATGCGGCTTGTCTGGGATGAATCGTCCAAATTTGATTACAATGTTATCAAACTTTTTTAGTCGCTCAATCTCGTAGTTTATCTCGCTTTTGTTGTAGCCGGTATAAATAACAATGTCATCATGACAGTTGTATTTATTTCTGAGAGTTGAAATAAAGCATATCAGCTCTCCATACTGCTCAAGTGGTTCAAGACCGCCAAATACAATAGCTTGTGTCAATGGATTTTCTAAATACCGCTTTATCAATGTGTCTTCGCCTATCTCGACGTGGGCGCTTTCGCGCCACACGTCGTTTTGGCAAACAGAAAGTGGTATTCCAGCTTCTATACAACACTTACCACCACAAGATATTGTACCGATAAACATTGACGGCTTTTTATAATTTACAAAGTCCTCGTATACTACGTTTTTAACTCTCACTTACTCCTATCTCCCTTAAAAGCTTGTAAATTTTGTTTATTGCATACTCGTCATTATGTCTATAAATCCATTTTGAAATGACGCCCTTATTAAAACCGAAAAATGTTTCCCATTGACAAATTGATTTTGTGATACCACAAACAGTTAATAAGTGATTTGTCCTTCTGTTATAACATTGGTTTTTTACCGTAGTCCATCTACAGTTTTCCGGGCAATAATCAGAGTCGTTATCAATCCTGTCTAATGTTAATCCCTTTTCCCACTCATTTGT
>JAQTSO010000107.1 GCA_028711215.1 Endomicrobiaceae bacterium
TTATCCTGCTGGGAAAAGTGGAGCAAAAAGTCTTCATCAAGAACTTAAACGAAGATATCTTGGGTTATAAGAATTCTTTTAATCAATGTATATCATTTGACAAAACATACATTTGTATGATATAATAATATTAGTTAGAAAATGTATACTCTATACAAATAAAACAACAAAGGGAACATGATAACAAATATTAATATCAAACCATTCATAAAATGGGCAGGCGGGAAAAAACAGTTGTTATCTGATATCCGTCAAAAATATCCATTCAATATAGATAATAAAATTAATAAATACTGCGAACCTTTTGTTGGCGGTGGAGCAGTTTTATTTGATATTTTATCTAACTATCAAGTAGAAAAAATTTTAATCAACGATATAAATAAAGAATTAATTAATGTTTATAACCAAATTAAAGAAAATGTTTCTGAACTAATTATTGAATTATCAAAAATTCAAAATAAATTTTGGAAAATGGATAACGAAACACAGAAAAAATTTTACTATAAAAGAAGAGAAGAATTTAATTATCTTAAGGTAAATGGTGATGAAAAAGTTAATATAAAAAAAGCTGTATTGTTTATATTCCTTAATAAAACTTGCTTCAACGGACTTTTCAGAGTTAATTCTAAAGGATTATTTAATGTACCGAAAGGTTCCTCTAAAAAACCACTAATTTGTGATGAAGAAAATTTAAATGCAATATCAAAAAAAATGAAAAAAGTATCTGTTATTTGTGGCGATTATAAAAAATGTTTATCTTTTATTGATAAAAATACTTTTGTTTATCTTGACCCTCCGTATCGTCCAATATCATTAACAGCAAGTTTCACTTCATATTCTGAAAACCTATTTAATGATTCTGAACAATACAGACTTGGGCTTTTTATTGATAAAATAAATATTAAAGGTGCAAAAGTTATATTAAGCAACTCTGACCCGAAAAATATAAATAAAAAAGATAACTTTTTTGATGACATGTACAAAAATTATAATATTGATCGTATTGAAGCAAAAAGATTTATAAATTGTGATGCAACAAAAAGAAGTGATATAACAGAACTTTTAATAACTAATTATTGAGGTTTTTAATATGAAATTAATTGATAAATATAAAGAATTAAATATTCTCTCCGAAGATCATTCTTTCCAATACTTAATAAATAACATGATTGACACTATTCACTCTTATGATTTTTTTGTTGCTTGGAACAAAGTTTTAAAAAATGTTTCAGATATTGAAGTGTCACTCAATATATTAAATACTCTTATAGGTAAAGATGATATAAAAGGCAAGTTGAAAGAACTGATAAATAAATATCCTGAAATAGTTTCCGTTATCCCGATTTTAATAGCTGTGCGAGAAAAAACCATTGTAATTTCAGAATTAGGCAAAAATATTGAATATTCATTTATACCATCAAAAAAATACACTGAAAAAGAAATAGATGATATTGTGTTGTTTTGTGATAAGTGTGGCTTATTAAAAATATTGCAAGATAAAAATATAAAAAATCTTGTTGATTATTGTGTCGGAGTTGAAGTTGGATTAGATACAAATGCCAGGAAAAATCGTAGTGGCACAGCTATGGAAAATTTAGCAGAAATCTATGTTAAAAATATTTGTAATAAATATAAATATAGATATCTTACACAAGCTACCGTTTCTAAAATAAAAGATACTTTTAATCAAATTATCCCAACAGATAAATCGGATAGAGCCTTTGATTTTGTTATTAATACAGGTTCAAAAATATACATCTTAGAAGTGAACTACTATAGTGGTGGTGGATCTAAACTTAAATCAGTTGCCGGCGAATTTAAAAGTCTTTATAATTTAATTAAAACTCAAAAAAATGTTGAATTTATTTGGGTTACAGACGGTAAAGGCTGGGATACAGCCAAACAACCTCTACTTGAAACTTTTAATGCAATTAATTATATAATCAATATAAAATTAATTGAGAATGGATTATTAGAAGAAATTTTAACAAAAGGCTTATAGTTTTGTGAACAAAATTATATTAGAACCTGAAAATTTTGAGCTTGAATTAAATACTGTATGGAGTTTTCCCAACAGAGGCAATTGGGCAACTCATGATGCTAAATATCGAGGAAACTGGTCACCCTACATACCAAGAAATATATTATTAAGATATTCTCAAGAAAATGATTTAGTATTAGATCAATTTGCAGGTGGCGGAACAACTCTTGTTGAAGCTAAATTACTTAATAGAAATATTATAGGTATTGATGTTAATCCTGAAGCATTAAAACGATGCAAAGAAAAATGCAATTTTGAAGTAGAAAACTCTCCAAATATTACAATTCAAAAAGGTGATGCTCGTAAATTAGATTTTATTAATGATAATACAATTGATCTAATATGTACGCATCCACCATATACAAATATAATTCAATACAGTGAAGATATTAAAGAAGATATTTCTCATTGTGACATTAAAGATTTTTTAGAACAAATGAAACTTGTTGCAACTGAAAGTTATCGTGTTTTAAAAAAAGATAAATTTTGCACTATTTTAATGGGTGATATCAGACGAAAAGGACATGTTATTCCTTTAGGGTTTGACGTTATGAATATATTTGTTAATGCAGGGTTTAAATTAAAAGAAATTATCATAAAAGAACAGCATAATTGCAAAGCAACAGGCTACTGGAAAACAAGCAGTATAAAATATAATTTTTTACTCTTAGCCCATGAATATTTGTTTGTATTTAAAAAATAAATATTCTTGATAATATTAACTGGAGGCTTGTATGATTTGTTCAAAAAAACATCGTTATTTGCCAGATTTCACAAAATTATCTGATGCACAAGATGATACCAACAATGATCGTCATAAATGTGCTGAGTGTGCTTATGTTGAAGGTATTAAAGATTCCTTAAACAACAATCCAATGGCAATATCTTTAAACCCTAACATACCAGAAAGTCAGGCTGGAACAGTTAGACACAAAGATGCATATGAAGCATATAAATTGGGATATAAATACGGAGAAGACATCAAAAATTAACTTAAATTACTATAAGTATTTTTAATTTTATTGTAACATACATGCCTTTTAATAATGTATAGGATATTTGTTTGTATCAAGGAGCATTATGAATAGTGAAAAGGAATTGAAAAAACAAATCGCAATATATGAAATAGAACGAAATGATTCTATATTCCCAGAACAAACTAATTATTTAGATACATTGATAAAAATTATTGTCACAAATGCTCAAAATAAATATTATAAATATCAAGACTTAAAAGTAAAATCAGATATTTTTAAAAATTATTATGTTAAAGGCCTTATTGTATCTAAAGATTTCGCTCCTAACTGGCAAATATATATAAATGACATTTTGGATATCCCAATTAACATAAAAGAAACTCCTCGTTATTCTGCAATTTTACTTTACGAAAATAAAACAACTCATAATATATATTCTATAGTTTTTGGAATCAATGGATATATTTTGATAAAAGAATTAATTGTTGAAAATTTCGGATTAGATATATTGTCAAGAATTATTAATCCTGATACTACTAAATGTAAATCCAGTAAACAACAAGATTTAACTGGCACCAAACAAGGAGAAATAAACGTATATAGAGAATTTCAAACACTAGAAACAATAATTGATGATTTCGGTAGAATTTTTCAAGAATTATTAGTTAATATTGATATGAGAATATTAGAAAATTTCGGAATAAAAAATAAAAAAAATAGCAAAGTAGAGTTTAAAAAATGTCTAACAAAAGATTCTTTCAAAATAAATTCTATTATATCAGTTAAACAAATAGAAAACATTTTAAATGGATGCGAATGGGCCAAAAATCAAAAATCTAATCCTATAAATTATGTAAAAATATTGAATCCAAAGCAAGATAAAAACTTAATAGAAATATTGCAAACGCAACTTTTTGATTCATTATTTAAAACTTTTAAGAAAACTCCGAATAGTTATTCGTACGATCTATCTCATAAAAATTTTAACGACTATCTTTCAGCAGAGAAATATGAAATTGTTAATATAGAGCATAATCTAACACATCAATATAACACTACAATAACAAGCATAGATACTATTTTCGATATTTTAAATGAAGTAACTGGAACAAATGTAAATTTAGATACATTGAAATCATTTATATTAAAAACAAAAATCAATACATATTCTGAGGATGGCATCCCTCTAACAAGCGATTTTATATTTAAACATCTTTTTGCAGAAGAAACTATTAAAGATAGAAAATATTTTTTATTAAATGGAACATGGTATTGTTTAATTGAAGAATTTTTAAATTCACTTAATAATAAAATTCTTCAATTATATGCGAATTATGAACATACAGATATATCTTATATTG
>JAQTSO010000108.1 GCA_028711215.1 Endomicrobiaceae bacterium
CGCTGGATCAGGCTTTCGCCCATTGTCCAAAATTCCCCACTGCTGCCTCCCGTAGGAGTCTGGACCGTGTCTCAGTTCCAGTGTGTCCGTTCACCCTTTCAGGCCGGATACCCGTCATAGCCTTGGTGAGCCGTTACCTCACCAACAAGCTGATAGGACACAGGACCATCTCAAAACGCATTACTGCTTTTACCCCTGTTTGATGCCAAACTGTGGTCTTATGCGGTATTAGCTCCGATTTCTCGGAGATGTTCCCCATTTTGAGGAAGGTTTCCCATGTGTTACTCACCCGTCTGCCGCTAACTTGTATTGCTACAAGCTCGCTCGACTTGCATGTGTTAGGCACGCCGCCAGCGTTAACTCTGAGCCAGGATCAAACTCTCCATAAAATAATTTTATAGAGTTTTGCTTAAGCTCTTAATTACATTTAATAACAACATACTACATACATAATATATAGTATAACTGCTAAACTACAAAAAACAACTAAACCCTAAATTGCTTGATTGCCCCTTTTACAGGGCACTTATCTGCACATTATTCAGTTTTCAAAGACCATTTTAAAGCGAGAAAAACAACCCTCTTTGCCTTACTCTTACTAGCAAAGGTTAATTCCTGCTTTAGTTTATTAGTTTGGGTGCTTCATTTCGAAGTCTTTTTGAACCCTACTACTTTTATTAGTTGTTGCCTCAATCGGCAACTATATTAACTTCTTTTTAATATATTACAAAAAAAAATATTTTTTGTCAACTACTTTTTTTACCGTCTAAAACTTCTAAAAGATCTATATTTATTTTTTAAAGTGTGACATTTATACCATACTTTAAAATTCTTGTCAAGCTTTATTTTTATACCTTTTAAAATTACAAAGTTTTTAAAACTTATTTTTTAAAGCTGTGCAATGTTATCATAACTTTATTTTTTTGTCAAGCATTATTTTTTCAACTAAAATATTTTTGCAATTCCAAGAAAATAAATTTTGCAAGCCTGCTGTTATTTGAAACTATTTCTATCGTCGATTTGTCGTTATCATCCGAATGCACAAAAAAGGCAACTTCCGTCGAATCCAAACAATACTCAAATAACACCGTGCATTTACTTGTAACAATATATTTTTTCTTTTTGCTTTCAAAATTTGTCTGAAGTTTTTTTTCAAATAAAAACAATTTACATTTATTGTAAGCTTTATCAACCGGTAATTTTGCCTCAAAAGAAAATCTGCCGTCTTTTTCATTTTCAAAATTTGCTATTGAATATCCTGCAAACCTTTTCGGATAGTCAAAAACGGCACATGATGACAACGTAAATAAAATACATAATATAAAAACTATATTTTTCATTTGAAAATGATTATACCAAAATTATTTTTATAAATATATATTGTTGCTTTTTCTCAAAAAAGAGAATAAAATAATGCTTTAAATATAAACAGGAGCGTTATATGACAAAATTATTTTTAAGTTTTGTTTTTGCTTTTGTGTTTTGTGCATCGCCTGCATTTTCCGAATTAAACCAAAATCCAAATTTTGCAAAAAATATTATCGGCAATGTCACTGTTTTTTCTCTCATTGAATCAGCATTTGATCATCCGAAAGATTTATTTATATACCCTGAATTCAAAAAAAATTTAGCATCTTATTTAGCAAAACCGCAATCAAGAAAATCAACAATAACTGCATTTTTGGCAGTAACGCCTGACGCTAAAATATTATTCGACACCGGGTCTGAACCTAAAATTCTTATAAGACGCCTCAATGAAATAAAAATAGAACCTGAAGATATAAATTTTATTTGTATTACCCATATGCATCCGGATCATATAGGCGGATTGATTAATATAAATGAAGTGCCGGTATTTCCACATGCAACTATTTTTATATCCGAGCGAGAAGCTGATTACAATACAAATAATAAAATTTTTGATATCTACGGAGATAAAATTAAAATTTTTGACACAAACGAAGAAATTATAAAAGGGATAAAACCGATACAGGCATACGGACATACGTCAGGACAAACAATGTATAAAGTTACAACAAAAGGCAGATCTATTTTATTTTGGGGAGATATTTTACATGCTCCTGTTCAATTTACAAAACCGGACATTTACACGCATTATGACAATAATCCTAAAGAAACAGTCGGTGTCAGAAAAAACATTCTGAAACAAGTCGCAAATGATAAAACTATAGTAGCAGGAGCTCATTTAGCATATCCCGCGATAGGAACAGTATCGAAAACAAAAGACGGATATAAATTTATACCTCTTTCTAAGTGAAGAATATTTTTTAAAAGCTTATTTTTGTATTTTGTAGCTATCGGATTGTATTGCGATTTTGACTTGTTTTTGTAAATTTATTTTTCAAATACGAATTCAAACGGACCTATTCTTACGGTATCACCGACTTTGCATCCCTTTTGCTCAAGAGCAGTTTCGATACCCATCTTTTTTAATATATTTTGAAATCGTCTGAGTGCTTCATCTTCATTGAATCTTGTCATTTCCGCAAGTGTTTCAACCTTTTTACCGGTTACAATAAATATTCCGTGCTCATTAACGTCAACATTAAATTCCGGTTTATAAATATATTTTTTAACGGGAAATGTTTCAATTTCTTCTTCCTCAATAGGCTTATTGATTAATTTATATACATCAAACAATAACTTACTTATACCTTCTTTTGTCATATTGGATATCGGATATATTTTTTCACCTTTAATTTTTTTCTTAAATTTTTTAATATTATCATTTGCTGAGTCAATATCTATTTTATTTAATGCAATGACCATATGTTTTTTTGACATATATTTTGAATATTTTTTTAATTCATTAGACAAAACTTTATAAGTTTTATAAGGATCTGTTCCGTCAAAACCGCTGGCATCTATCAAATATATTAAAACTTTTGTCCTTTTTATATGTCTTAAAAATTCAAGCCCAAGCCCTTTACCTAAATGAGCTCCTTCAATAATACCCGGAATATCTGCTATCACAAACTGTTTATCATCAATATTTACGACTCCGAGATTTGGTTCAAGCGTTGTAAAAGGATAATCGGCAATTTTTGGACGTGCAGAACTTACTACTGATAAAAAAGTTGATTTGCCTGCATTTGGGAAACCGACAAGTCCGACATCTGCAATTAAACGAAGTTCTAAATCTATCTCAGCTTTTTCGCCAGGTTCGCCTTTTTCGGCAATTCTCGGAACAGTATTATTTTGTGTTTTAAAAGAAGCATTTCCTCTTCCGCCTCTACCGCCTTTTGCAATAAGAATTTTTTTACCAAGCTCCTGCAAATCTGCAAAGAGTTCACCATTCTTATATACAATAGTACCTAATGGAACTTTTATTACTAAATCTTCACCGTAACTGCCAAACTTATCGCTGTTTTCTCCTTTATTGCCATCTTCTGCATGAAATTTAGGTTTATACGATAAATCCAACAATGTAATTTTTTTATTATCGGTTTCAATATATATATCTCCACCCTTGCCACCATTGCCCCCGTTGGGACCGCCGAATGGTACATATTTTTCTCTTCTAAATGAAATACAGCCGTCGCCACCGCGACCGGCTGTAATAAAGATTTTTGCTTTGTCTATAAACATTTTTTATTTCACTGCAAATTAATTAGAAACAACGTTAATGAAGCATCTGTCGCCTGCTCTTTTTATAAACTTAACTGTTCCTGTAACTTTTGCAAATATCGTATGGTCTTTACCCATACCAACATTTACGCCAGGGTGATACTTTGTTCCTCTTTGACGTACAATAATCGCACCAGCTGAAGCCAACTGATCTCCATATATTTTTACGCCTAATCTTTTACCATGTGAATCTCTGCCATTACTACTGGAACCTTGTCCTTTTACATGTGCCATTTCTAATCTCCTAAACTAAACATCTTAAGCCTTAATATCGGTAATTTCTATTTCGGTAACGTACTGTCTGTGTCCTTGCATTTTCTTATAACCTTTTTTTGGTCTCTTTTTAAATACAAGAATTTTAGGCAACCTTTTCTGTGCTATTACTTTCGCTTTAACACTAGCCCCATCAACTGTAGGTCTGCCTATTGTTGCTTTATCACCATCTGCAACCATAAGAACTTGATCTAGAACAACTTCTTGTCCTTTCTCAGCACTCTCTAGTTTTTCAACTACAACATTCATTCCTTTCTCTACTCTGTACTGCTTTCCGCCTGTCATTATTATTGCATACATTGACTTACTCCTTTATAATCGGTATAATCTATCAAAATTTTTTTTAGATGTCAAGAAGAGTTATTTAAATACATAATTTATGTGAGGAATACAAACATGTTTTTATCGAAAAGAGT
>JAQTSO010000109.1 GCA_028711215.1 Endomicrobiaceae bacterium
TATATCACAATGTTTTGCTTCTTGTCAAACATTGATAGCGGCTTTAATTTTTCTATTCAATTTTGTATTTTCAAAGCTCATTTACCAATCGCTCCGCTTACTTTTATGTAAACTTCACTTTGAAAATACTTCATTTCATAACGAAAACTTAAAGCCTTGAACGGCGAACGACATAATGGGATAAAAACTTTCAAAGTTTAAATTCGCATTTTGTATAAAATTGTTATAGAATACTTCTGTTCAACATCAGCCAAACAAGGAAATTATGCAAGAAAACTTTCAGGCATTCTCCCAACTTTTAAACCCTCTTAATATATTTAAATCATTATCTATTAAATTAAATATTATAAATTATTTTAATTGGAGGTAGTATGACAGATAATACAAATGTTTCTTGTGGGCATAAATTATTTATCAGTTATTCACATTTAGAAGAAGATTTTATTAATAAGTTTATAACACATTTAGCCCCTTTAAAAAACAATAATATCATTCATGATTGGTACGATAGAAAAATCATGCCAGGAGAGAACTGGAGAGAAGTTATAAATAATAATTTGAATGATGCGGATATAATATGCCTAGGTATATCAAGTAATTTTTTAAATTCGCTTTCTTGCAAAGAAGAACTAAAAGATGCAATGAAATTAAGAAAAGATAAAAATATTTTGATCATACCAATTATTTTAAAAAGTTGTTATTGGCAATTAAATGAAGACATTAGCAAAATTCTTCTTTTGCCAGAGGATGGGAATCCTATAGAAGATGTTAATAATGATTTTGTATGGACAAAAATTGTTCAATCTATACATAATGTTATTTTAGAAGATTCTAAGGTTAAAAAAATAAAAAACTCTGATGATTTTAAAATATTTTTAAATGATTCTGATATTTTATCTAATGGTCATTTCGATAAAAATAAAGTATTACTTGAAGATATTTTTGTATATCCAGAACTGAAATCATATGATTTAAATTCTAAACATTCTAAAACGGTTTTATCCGAAAATTTACTGGATTATTTATATGAAAAACAAAAAATAATTATTGCAGGTGAAAATCAGTCAGGTAAGACTACTTTATGTAAAAAAATATATCAGGATTTAAGAAAGCGCAATTTTTTGCCAATATATATTACATATTCGGATTATCAATATGATGTCTCTACAGAAAATAAAATAGAAATAGCTTTTAAAAAACAATATATTGATGTTGAATTTAAAAATATAAATAAAAAAAGAATAATTCCAATTATTGACGATTTTCACTTTGTTACCAAATTTAATAGAAAAGAAGCAATTGTTAATGAAATTTCTTCATATGAATATCAAATATTAATTGTAGACAAAATTTTTGGATTAAATTTTAAAGATGAAAATTTACTAAATAAATATATTCAATTTGAAATTAAAGAATTACTAGCCTCAAAAAGAAATACTTTGATAGAAAAATGGATTTCTTTAACTGATGATAAGTCAAAAATGAATGTTAAGTATCAAAAACTTGACGAAAATACCGAGCTGATAGATACAACACTAGGGAAAGTTTTTCGTAGTGGCATAATACCAGCCTATCCTTTTTTTATTTTATCAATATTATCAAATCATGAAGCTATGTCAAAACCATTGGATCAAGAAATAACTTCCCAAGGACATTGCTATCAAGCATTAATATATATTGCCCTACGCAAGCAAAATGTAAAAAATGAAGATGTTGATACATATATCAATTTTTTATCAGAGGTAGCATATTTCTGTTTTGTAAACAAAAAATCTACTATATCTATAGAGGATTTTGATAGTTTTAAAGGTTTTTATGTAAAAAAATATAATTTGCCAATAGCATTATCAAAAATAGAGAAAAATCTTGAGCATTGCAATATATTTTCAAAAAATAGTCTGAATTGTTATCATTTTAATTACCCATATTTATATTATTATTTTGTTGCTAAATATATTTCAGAACATATAGGGCAAAATAGCAAACATATTGAAAATATAATGGCAAATTTACATAAAGACGAAAACTCATATATTGCTATTTTTCTTTTACATCATGCCAAAAATAGTTTGTTGCTTGAGGAAATAGAACTACATTTGTTGTGCTTGTTTGACAAATATCTGCCAGCTAATTTAAGTAAAGAGGAATTGAAATTTTTCGATAAACAAATAGATAATATTTCTAAAAGTTTATTGCCAGAAAAAATTAATTCAGAATCAGAAAGAAAAAAAGAACTATTAAATAAAGATGAGAAGGAAATAAAGGAAGAAGATTTCAAAGAACAGTGTGAAGATGATAGAGAAGATAATGAGTTTGCCAGAGAGTTAAGAAGAAGTATTAAAACTGTGGAAGTTATAGGTCAAATCATTAAAAATCGATCCGGGTCATTAGAAAAAACAAAACTAGAAAATTTATTTGAATCTGGAATGAATGTTTTGCTAAAAATATTGACAAGTTTTTTTGTTATTATTAGAGAAGATAAAACACAAGATGACCTTATTGATTTTCTTAAAAATAGGTTGGAATTAGTTTCTAAGCATAAAAATTATAAATTAAATGATGAAGAATTAGAAAAAATGGCTAAAAAAATATTTTGGGGTCTAAATTTTTCTTTGATATATGGCATTATAAACAAAATTGTTAAATCTTTAGGCTCAGACAAACTGAAACTAATTATTAAAGATGTGTGTGCTAAAATTGATACTCCTGCTTCATTTTTGATTCATCAAGGTGTTTTGATGTGGTATACTAAAACAATTGATATAGAAAATATAGAAAAAAAAGTAAAAGATGATAGTCTTCCAGAAACAGCAACAAAAATATTAAGAGAGATGGTTGCAAATCATTGTTGCATGCATGAAATTGATTTTCATGATAGAAAAAAAATTGAAAGTGTTTTAAATATGAAGCCAAATATTTTATTAAAAATTAACCAGGATAGTAAAAATAACAAGTAAAAAATTGTATTTAATAACTGATTCTTGTTTGAGTTTTTCATCATTATATAATGCAAATATATTGTTCACAGGTGTTGATTTTATAATATTTATATAGAATTGAGTTTCGCATAAAGCACAATTTTGTTTTTGGCTTTTACCGTATTAGAGCATGTTTAGGACTATAATATTTTTTACTGCAAAAATTTAAAATAGATAAATTTTTAAGCTCTGTTGTCTGAAGTGAATTTCGTTACATTAGGCAGTAAGAAATTTACAAGTTCAGAGCCGGCAGTAAAAAATATAAAGTCATATGCTCTGCGGTGGGTCTTTTTGGTTACTTTTTAGACTCGAGATAAAAAGTAACTTGCAGCGGGTCAACTACCCGCATATTTGGCTTGTAAGCCAAATATTAAATCCGCTATGAGTAAAAAGAGGAGAGTAAATGATAAACCCAGATTTTTTAAAAGCGATTGAAATGAAAAAATATGTGAGAGTAACATTTTTTTCAAAGAAGGACAATGCAGTAGTATCAAAAAGGTATATTCCTCTTGATTACGGACCAAGCAAAAATGAAAAAGTGCCGACCGACAGGTATCATTTTTACAATGTAGAAGACCCAAAAGGTTTTTATACAATATCGGTTTTACCGGAAAATGTACAAGCGATTGAAATTACAGAGGATATTTTTGATCCTAAAGAATTTATTAAGTGGACTCCTGTTGTTTGGATTTTGCCAAGAAACTGGTAATAGTGGTTTGTCCAAAAAATTCTG
This sequence comes from Endomicrobiaceae bacterium, assembly GCA_028711215.1. Lineage (GTDB taxonomy): Bacteria > Elusimicrobiota > Endomicrobiia > Endomicrobiales > Endomicrobiaceae > Proruminimicrobium. The sequence goes on from JAQTSO010000109.1 coordinate 3,712, forward strand.
TTTTTGCCGTTAAAGTTTTTTTGTCGTGTCGTTAAAGGCTTTAAGATTTCGTTACGAAATGAAGTATTTTGGTACTTTGAATAAGTTTAAGTTGTTGTAGTTGCTAAACCTCTAAACTTCCCAGCTTCTCAGCTTCTTTTGTAAGGAAGCTTTGAAAATACGAAATTGAATAGAAAAATTAAAGCCGCATAGATAAAAAAAAGAGACAGATATTATAGTAGCCTGTCTCTTTTTATTTTAATTAATGGTTTCCACATTCATCAGCATGCTGATGTTCATGACAAACTGAACCGGTTGATTTAAGGTTTCCCTGTAAATAACTTTTTACGTTTGTTTCACAGTCTCCTAAAGCGCCTACAACAACTTCAATTCCTTTTTCATTGAAAATGTCAATTGCTCCTCCGCCCATACCACCGGAGATTACAACATTTGCTCCTTTTTCGTGAAGAAAAACAGGTAAAAAGCCGGGTCTGTGTCCCGGATTTGCGAAAAACTCGTTACCTTTAATTTCATTGTTTTCAACATTAAAAATTGTAAAACCTTCACAATGTCCGAAATGCTGTGATACATTTTTTC
>JAQTSO010000029.1 GCA_028711215.1 Endomicrobiaceae bacterium
GTGCTATTGTACTGCATCCTCCGATACAACCGCCTTTACAAGACATTACTTCAAGTAAATTTGCCTGTCCGTACCCGTTTACATAAGAAGACAGTTTAATAATATTTTTTTTATCTAAATCCGTTATAAGTTCTGTTTTAATTAAATCTGCATCAATATTACTATAACTTTTAACTGCTTCACTTACTCCGCCTCTTATTGCAAACTGACGGGCATATTTAGTCGGATGTTTTGATAATTTTTCAAGAGCACATTCATTGATGTCTATTTCTTTAGCAGATATCATTGCTTTTAATTCCTGAAATGTTAACACATAATCAACAAATTCATCTTCCTGGGCTTCTTTTCTTTTAGACAGACATGGTGATATAAAAACAGTTAGAAAATCAGGATATTCCTGTTTTGCCATTTTTGCGGTATAGTGCAAAGGCGTGTATGTATCTGAAACAAATGGTTGTAATTGCGGCATATGTTTTTTTACCAGACGAACATAGGAATGACAACATGACGTAGTCATAAATTTCTGTTTATTATTAATAACTTTTTCATGAAATTCAACGGCTTCTACTTTTGAGGCAATATCGGCTCCTATAGCAACTTCGTACACATGTTCAAAACCGAATTTTTTTAATACACTTATTATTTTTTCAATCGGTACTCCGAATTGCCCTATTATCGAAGGTGCAACCAAAGCAATAAGTTTTTTTGTACTAAGTAATCTTAAAATATCTAAAATTTGACTTCTTTCCATAATAGCACCGAAGGGACAGACAGATATGCATTTACCGCAACTTATACAAAGACTATGATCAATATTTGCCCTTCCTTTATCATCTTTTTTTATAGCATCTACGGGACATACGTTCTCACAAGGCACAACAATTTTCAATATTGCATTATATGGACAATCTTCCATACATTTGCCGCAATTTTTACATTTATCTTCATCAATTTTCGCTTTATGGTTTGTCATTGTTATTGCATTAAAAGAACATGCATTTATACACTTGCGTGAAAGACAACCCTGACATATTTCACTAACCATAAATCTGCTTCTTACACATGCCGAACAAGCGGATTCTAAAACAGTAAGCAATTTATGATTTGTTTTATATTCTTTTTCAATTTCGGGTAATAAGTAATCCGTTAACGGAAGTGCCTCGTCAATTTCATTTACGGAATATCCGAAAGCAGCGAGCGTTCTTAATTTTAAAATAGCTCTTTCTTTGTAGACACAACAGCGAAAATGGCTGTCACTCCCTCTTGGAATAATATTAAAAGGCAAATGGTTTATTTCCTTGTCTATTGTTCCGTTAAAAAACATAGTACAAATTTCTTCCAATACTTCCATTGAGAAATGTTCTGAATAATTAGTTTTCTTCATAATGGCAGTTATTTTATCATAATTTAAAAAGACTTAGAAGATAACTTAAGGCAGATTTTTTAATATACGTATTGAAGTAATCCACCTTAAGTTATGTTTTTATACTGTTGGAAAATTTTAAAATTTAATCTGAGTTCTTATACCACTGACAAAAATTGTTGAATCTCCGTTAGAAGCATCTTTGCCGAACGGATTTTGAATTATATGGACATCCGGAGTTATTGACAAATAATCGTTAACCTGCCATTTGTAATATATTTCAATATGATTTTCCATTTCGCCGTTAAGTCCGTTTACTTCTTTGTAATCCGATGACGGCGTAACCTGCCCGTAAGCTAATGCAAAAACATCATCTGTACTTAATAAAGCAGGCATAAACTGTACGCCCAAACTCCAGCTTTGAGACAGAGAAACATCATCTCCTGAAACTGAAGGATCCGCATCAAAATACACCTTCTGATCTTCCCAGCCGTATCTTGCAAAAACTCCTGCCAAATCACTGAGTTGTTGGTCAAAACTTATTCCGAATCCGTAATTCTTACAGTCAGTTTCATACGGATCTGTCCATTTAGTATACTGTTTTGTATTCGTCCATCCGTATAATCTGTAATTACCGCTTTTATCTTGTATCCAAGCAGGCTTTAAATTAATTTGTCCTGATACAAAAATATTTTTTGTAACATCCTGCCAAAGACCATCAGCACTCAAATACTGTACCGTAAAATCAACTTTGTCAGATTCAAAAGCAAGTTTAAGCCCGAAAGAATTGTAGTCCGGTAAATCTATAGCTGAAGAATTTCTGAAAATATTGCCTAGAAATTGTTCAGTTTCGTCATTTGCATAAGCGTTTTCGTCCATACCGACGGTAGCATCAATTTTCCCTGCATTTAATTTAAAACCTGTTCCTCCGAACGCATGTTCATACCATGCTTCAGTTACAGAAATAACAGCATCAGATTCGTCACTGTCTCTGTTTACGTTTGAAAAAACTTTCAGTTGACTTTCTATGCTTCCCTGTCCTGTTTCAAGATGCATAAACATTTTATTGTTTTCGTCAAATGTTTTTTCAAATCCCAAATCAACCGAATATGATGCAACTGTCGGAGTTTTCCCGTTATACAAAGAATCATCTTCAGCATTTGCGTTCTGAGCATTTTGCAAAACCAAAGTAATTCCTCCTCCTATAACCAAATCACTTAACAAACCTTTACTTTCTGTTACCGATTTATTTTCAAGAAGGTTCAATCTCTCTTTTAAACTTTCAAGTTCCTTTTCAAGATGATCTGCCGAACTTGCAAAAACATTCCCTCCCCAAAACATTAGTACAACAACTGCCACACATCCGTACAAAATTTTTCTAACCATTACCTTTTCTCCTTATTTTATTTTTTACAACTACAATTTTTTTTATCTTTATTACCGTCTTTATCGCAATCACAACATATGCATTGACCTTTAAACCTTTTAAAAAACAAACGTATAAGACCAGCAATGCTCAATAAAACAACTAACAAAATAAATATAGTTTCCATTTTAACCCCCTAATCCGAATAATTTCCCGCCCTGATAAACTGTAAACGAAACCAGCCAAGCGACAACGGTAGTCCAAAAAGTAAGAAATACAAGCCATTTTATTTTTGATCCTGTTTCTCTGAAAAATACGGCAACAGCGACTATACAAGGCAGATATATAAGACAGAAAATCAAAAATGTTATTGCTTTTAACTTATTCCAGTCAGGATCTTTCTGTAACCTTTCGGCTAGAGAAGAAGCGTCTTCGGGATCAACTTCGCCGAGCGAATATATCGTTCCGAGCGTGCTTACCACAACTTCTTTTGCGGCAAGCCCTGCTATTAAAGCAATACCTGCTTTTCCGTCAAACCCTATAGGTTTAATTACAGGCTCTATTAAATTACCAAGTTTGCCTATATAACTCTGTTCAACCTGAATACTTGCGGAAACTTCTTCACTTATGTTCTCACTTTCCTGTATATTTGCTTTAGGAAAAGTAAGTCCTGCCCAGATAACAACTGTCATTAAGAGGATTACGGTACCTGCTTTTCTCAAATACATAAATCCTCTTTCCCACATTTTTAAAAATATTCCTTTAAAACTGGGCATTCTATAAGGAGGAAGTTCCATTATAAAATATGCCGGCTGTCCTCTTAAGATTGCTTTTTTAAGTATCCATGCAGAAAGTAAGGCGATTACTACGCTTAAAACATACATTAAAAACATTATATTAGCTCCGTCTTTTGCTGAAAAGAAAGCTCCTATAAAAAGTGCAAAAATCGGCAATTTTGCACCACATATCATAAAAGGAGTAACCATTAAAGTTATAAGCCTGTCTTTTTTATTTTCAATAGTCCTTGCTGCCATAAGACCTGGAACAGCACATCCGTTTGTAGCAATAATCATTGATGCAAAAGATTTTCCGTGAAGTCCGAATTTTCTCATGAATCTGTCCATTATAAATACTGCTCTTGCCATATAGCCTGTATCTTCAAAAAACGCTATCGCAAAGAACATAAATAATATCAGAGGGAAAAATCCGAGAACACCGCCTACTCCGCCTATAATACCGTCAACAACAAAAGATTGCATCAACCCTTCCGGAATAACTTTTGCAGCATTTACGGCTAAAAACTCCATTGCCGTTTCGAAGCATCCGACAACAGGCTCGGAAAGAGTAAATGTAAATTTAAAAATTGCATACATTACCAAAGCAAATACAGGCAAAGCCAATATTTTGTTTAAAACTATCCTGTCTATAGCATCTGAAATATCATATTTGCTTTTTGAAATAGTTTTAACAGCAACTGCCGAAACTGAATGTATCCATGTATATATTTTATCGGCAAAAACAGCATCTATAGAATCAGAATATTTATCCGAAATTATTTTTTTACTTTCGCTTATCTGTTTGGTTAATTCCCGTTCAACCAAAGATTTATTTATTTTTTCAAAAACAAATTTATCATCTTTTAAAAGATTTGAAGCCAAATATCTTATAGGATATTTTCTTACAAGCAAAATATCTTCACATATAATATTTTCAATTTTATGCAGTTCTTCCGATATAAACTGCCCGTAATCAGTTTTAAAATTTTTTATTACGGATTTTTTCTCATAAGTTTCAATAACTGCACTGATTATTTCCTGTGTACCTTTGTTTTTACTTGCTACTGTTGCAACGGCAATAATTCCGTAATTTTTTTTTAACAAATCCAAATCAATTTCCTGACCTTTATTTTTTAAAACATCAATCATATTCATCGCTATGATAACAGGAATACCAAGTTCCGATAATTGAGTATATAGATATAAATTTCTTTCAAAATTTGAAGCATCAACAACATCAATGATTAAATCAGGTTTTTCATCTATAATAAAATTTCTTGCAACAATTTCATCTTCAGAACTCGCAGATAAACTGTATATACCCGGCAAATCTACTATATTTATTTTATACTTGCCGCTTATAATACTTCCCTCTTTCTTTTCAACCGTAACACCGGGATAATTCCCCACATGCTGGCGCAGACCTGTCAAATTATTAAACAAACTTGACTTTCCGCAGTTTGGGTTTCCTGCAAGACATATATTTATTTCTTTGTACCCATGTTTCATTGTTTTACCTCACTTACTATTATTTCTCCGGCTATTTTATGATCTAAAGCTATTTTTGAACCCTTTAACATCAAAGTGATATAGCCATTACGTGATTCTTGTAAAAGCCTAATACTCTCACCCGGAACAAGCCCCATATCTATAAGTCTCTGTTTTTCTCGGTCTAGAATATTACCGAATGACAAAAAAACGAGTGCCGTATCTTTTTTAGCTTTTGTTAAAGGACTCATTGAGATACCTCCATTGATATTGCAGAAGCTTCCTGTTTTCTTAGACTTAAAAAATATCCTCTGATTTTTACATTAATAGGATCACCCAATAGAGATTTTTTGACAACCTCTATTGAAACTCCTTTTGTAATACCCATCACTAAAATTTTTTTAACCAGATTCCCGTCCGTTGACGATATTTGAACAACCGTTCCGGATTCATTTAACTTAAAATCGCTTAATGCCTTCTTCATAACTAACTCCTTTTTTATTATTAGTCTTACTTATGTTTATTAGCTTTATCTAACTTTAAAAACATAAAAAATATGCCGAGAAATACTGCTGCCGGCAAAATTTATTAGATTAAAACAACTTTATTAGCTTAAACTAACTTAAAGAACAAAAAAATATAATAACTGCTGAAGAACGCTTATTGCCCGGTTTTCCCTTTAAATAAAAAACCTAAAGAAGATACTGCTTCTTTTATTTTTATTTCATCAGGATTGCCTTCTATATAAACAATACCGTCTCTTAAATTTACTTCTACCGATTTAACACCTTTTATTGTCTTTAAAATTCTGATAATATTAATTTTACAGTTGTTGCAGTGCATTCCTTCTATTTTATAAGCATTTATTCCCGCTAATTTCTTTTTATTGTTTGAAAAATATTTCAACATAAATGAATTTATAATAAGTACAAATAAAATAATACCTGCTACAATTTTCAGATACCAAAAAGAATTATGGTGATGCATCATATCCGCAGAAATCGGTAGAGTAAACCATCCCACAGGCATAAAATAATCTATAATAAAAGCAAACACAATTGATCCTAAAATAATTGAACCTAAATACAGCACAAGAGTTTTACGTCCTAGAACCTTGCCTATAACAAGAATGGAAGCTATATTTGTCGCCGGACCTGCCATAAGCAAAACAAGCGCAGCCCCGGGAGAAATTCCTTTAAGCATTAATACGGCCGCTATCGGGATAGACCCTGTCGCACATACATACATAGGAACAGCCAATATAAGAACAAGCAGCACGCTCAATATCGTATTGCCAGCAAAAATATGAAAAAAACTTTCAGGCACAAGATAAGTTATAAGACCTGCTATTAAAATGCCTAAAACCAACCATTTACCTATATCCTGTAAAATATCAACAAAACCGTATTTAAACACGGCTGCTATTTTATTTTTAATTTGAGTCTTTGAATCGGCACACATTATTGTATTTTTCGTTATATTATCGGCATCATTTTTTACAAATCTGTTTGTAATAACCCCTCCGAATATCGCCGTAACAAAAGCAGCTATCGGACGAATTATCGCAAAAGGAAGACCCATAAGAGAATAAGTCGCCATTATAGAATCTACTCCTGTCTGCGGAGTAGCAATTAAAAAAGATATTACAGAACCTTTTGAAGCTCCCTCTTTACGCAGTGCCATTGCTGTCGGTATTACTCCGCATGAACATAAAGGCAGCGGAACTCCGAATAAAGCCGCCATAAAAACTGAAAAGAAATTATTTTTCGCCAAATATTTTGAAAAAAGGCTCCGCGGAACAAAAACATGCAAAAGCCCTGCAAAAAAGAATCCTAAAAGCAAATACGGAGCCATTTCATTGAATAGTGAAAATAAAATATTGAAATATTGCATATTTATAATCCTTAATTTTACAGACAAGTTAGCCAAAACTAACTTCTGAATAAAAAAAATAAAACAACCGGCAAAATTTATTTGGTTTTTTTCTTGTTTAATATTCCTATAAAATATATCAGTTTCGCCAGTGTTTCATCGCTGATTGTATGTTCCATTTTACAGGCATCTTTCAAAGCTATACTTTCTTCCACTCCTAATACATTATGTAAAAAAGAAAATAATATATCTTCTTTTTTCTGTATATCATCGGCTATGTGTTGTCCTCTGTCGGTTAAATCGACATATCCGTATCTTTCATGTATAACAAGACCCTTATCGGCAAGAACATTTAAAGCCACATTAACACTTGAACTTTTAACATCAAGCATTTTACTGATATCTTTAACTCTGGCTATTTTCTTTTCTTTTTTTAAAAAAGCTATAGTCTCTAAATAATTTTCTAATGATTCCGTTAATTTATTATTCATAATTTTAGTTCAAACATAATTTGTTTTATCATGCTAACATTTTACTTTAATTTTGTCAATATACAAATTTAACAATATAAACTTCTTAAAATTTTTATCAGATTTTTTTATTATATTTTCTCGGTGGAAGGAAACTGTTTTTAAATTCGCCTAATTTATTATTTTTCTTTAGTTTTTCATATATTAAAACCCATGCACAGTCCAATGTCTGGTCTACTTCACATTTACCGTTAACAAAACCGCCACACGGACCGTTTAAAAGCCCTTTCTGGCATCTTGTTTTCGGACAAATTCCGGCTGTTCTTCCCAAAATACATTCACCGCAGTTACTGCAGAAATTTTTATATACGCCTATTCTTTCAGTGGTTCCTACAAATAAACTGTCAAGACCGGATATTATTTTCAAATCTGTTACTTTTTCTATAGCCTGAACACCGGCGCCACATGTCAGCGTCAATATTGCAGTCACATTTTTATCTTTAATACTTTTTGTTATATCTCTTTTTGCAAGCCGAACATCACAGGCATTGTCCAAAACTATTGACCCTTCAACAGTTATATTATTTTTTTCTAATTCATCTGTCATATCATCAACTGCTTTTTGACTGCCCGTATCACATTTAGTCGCACATCCCCCGCAACCGACTACAAATACTTTATCTTTTTCGTTAATCTGGGATAATATTTCTCCTATTTCTTTTCTACTGGTTATTATCATTTTGTTTTCCCGATACTATTTTTGATATTGCTTTATCAAAACCAAAATCTATTATTGAATCCAATGTATCTTTTATTGATTTTAAAACTATTTCCGTTTTTTGTTTATCTTCATCACTGAAATTACTCAAAACAAAGTCCGGCATTTTGATAAATTTAGGAAGAGGACCTATGCCTAATTTCATTCGCGGAAAATCTTCCGATGCTATTTGTTCTATAATAGAAGATATCCCATTATGTCCGCCGCTTGAACCGTTAGATCTGAATCTAAATTCTCCTGTAGGTATAGAAAAATCATCATACATAACCAACATTTCATAAGGGTTTATTTTATAGTATTGCAAAAGAGCTTTTACCGGAAAGCCTGAATTATTCATAAACGTTTGAGGTTTGGCGAATAATATTTTTTTGTTGTTTTTTAAATAGAAAGCAACACTCGCCATATCATTCCAATTTTTCCAAGCAAGTTGCTCTGAAGATATAATTCTATCAACCGCTCTAAAACCAAAATTATGACGAGTGTTTAAATATTTATCACCGGGATTACCCAGTCCGACTATAAACTTAATTTCTGCCATACGTTATTATTTCTTTGCTGCCGGTGCTGCTGCATCACCCTCTAAATCTTTTTTACCTTTAGAAATAACTTCAGGTGCCTGTGCTTCTGCCGTTACTGCGGCATCTGCCGGTTTTTCTTCTTCAACTTTCTGGGCAAGCACATTTATAACTATGCTGGAAGTTTCATGAACATATTCTATATCTTCAAGTTTAGGCAAATCTGCTACTGTTATGCCTTGACCTATACCAAGAGCACTGACATCAACATTGATTTTTGCAGGAATATTTGTCGGCAAACATCTGACCTTAATTTCTCTGATAACATGTTCCATTGTTCCGCCAAAATTTTTGACGCCGTCAGGAATTCCTACCGTATGAATAGCAACCATAACTTCAATCTTATCTTTCATCGATATCGCCTGAAAGTCTATATGGTTTGGAGCCTGAGTCAAAATATGTCTTTGCAGTTCCTTAACAATAGCTGTTTTTACACCGTCTTTAAGTTGTAATTCAATGATAACGTTTGCACCTTCTTTTTCAATAAGTGACATAAACTTCTTAGCATCCACAGATATAGTAACGGGCTTCTCATTTTTACCATAAAATACTGCGGGAATCCTTCCTGAACTTTTTAATACATTTAAATTTTTTGATACATCTCTTAATTCTGCTTCTAAAACTACTTGCTTCATAACTTCCTCCAATTTATATTACTGTTATTATTTTTTAAACAAACAACACACTTATCGACTCATCATTTGATATTCTCATAATAGCTTCAGCAAAAAGCGAAGCTATTGATAATAGTTTTATTTTTGGTTCTTTATGATTATAATTAGGTATCGAATCTGTTATAACTACTTCTTCTAAACAAGACTCTTTTATTTTTTTTAGAGCTTCTCCTGACAGCACTCCGTGCGAAGCTGCTGCATAAACTTTATTAGCGCCGGCATTTTTTATGGCTTCTGCCACTTTTGTCAAAGTGCCTGCCGTATCAATCATATCATCAAGTATAATAGCATTTCTGTCTTTAACATCACCGATTATATTCATTATTGCTGCTTCATTCGGTTTTGGTCTTCTTTTATCAACGATCGCAAGGTCGGCATTTAAGTGTTTTGCAAACGCTCTTGCTCTTTCCACACCGCCTGCATCGGGTGAAACAACCATAGGATTATCTAATTTTTTATCCTGAAAATATTTTAATAAAACCGGTGTTCCGTATAGATGATCAACAGGTATATCAAAAAAACCCTGGATTTGTCCTGCATGTAAATCCATAGTTAATATCCTATCTATGCCGGATGCGGTTATAAGGTTTGCTATAAGCTTTGATGTTATCGGAACTCTTGGTTCTGCTTTTCTGTCTTGTCTTGCATAACCGTAATAAGGGATAACTGCTGTTATTTGTTTGGCAGATGCCCTTTTTAATGCATCAGCAAGTATTAAAAGCTGCATTATATTTTCATTTACGGGCGTACAAGTAGGTTGAATAACATAACAATCCGCTCCTCTGACATTGTCTATAATCTTAACTTGTATTTCTCCGTCGCTAAAATGCCCGATTTTGGTTTCGCTTATTTCGATACCAAGTTTCTGAGAAATCTGTTGCGCTAATTCTGAATTTGCAGTACCTGCGATGATCTTAAGTTTCATAATTATATCCTTTTTTTCCAATCTAAAACTATTTGTTTGGCTCTTGCTATTGCCAATTTGCCTGATTTAACATTTTTTGTAATTGTCGAACCTGCTCCTATTAAAACACCCTTTTCTATTTTGACCGGTGCAACCAAATTAACATTTGAACCGACAAAAACTTCATCTTCCAATATTGTTTGATGTTTATTTTTGCCGTCGTAATTACAGGTAATTGTTCCTGCACCTATATTTACATTTTTACCTATAGTCGCATCGCCGATATAAGATAAATGATTTACTTTAGAGTTTTTATTTATAAAAGACTTCTTAATTTCGCTAAAATTGCCGATTTTAACATTTTCTTTTAAGAAAGTGTCCGGTCTTATATGTGCGAAAGGTCCGATTTTAACATTATTTTCTATTTTTGCACCGTCAACATATGAATATCTTATTACAACATTATTTGCAATCTTTGAATCAACCACAACAGTGTTTGGCCCGATCATACAATCAGACCCAATTGTTACATTTCCCTCTATAAAAGTATTAGGTTTTACAACAGTATCTTGCCCTATAACAACATCACCATCTATGTAAGTTGTATAAGGATCAATTATTGTAACACCATTTGCCATTAACTCTTCTATCTTTCTACCTCTTAAAATGTCACCTGCCGTCGCAAGTTGCAACCTGTCATTAACTCCAAGAATTTCTTCCTCACTGCAAACAGAAACTGCATCTGTTTTATAACCGCTTTTATTCAAAATGGAAATAACATCTGTTAGGTAATATTCTTTTTTATTATTATTTGGTTTTACCTTTGATAATGCCTTCCAAAGAGTTTCCAACTTAAAACAATAGATCCCGCTGTTTATTTCTTTTATCTGTTTTTCCTGCATAGTTGCAGATTTTTCTTCAACTATACCCAAAACATTTCCTTTATCATCTCTTACTATGCGTCCGTATCCAAATGGATTTTCACTGGTTCCTGATAAAACAGTCACATTGTTTTTATGTTTTAGATGATGCGAAAGCAATTTTTTAATAGTATCCTTTTTAATAAGCGGAGTATCCCCGCACATAACAAGAAGATTCCCTTTTAATCCTTTTACTTTATTTTTAACTTGTAAAAGAGCATGTCCCGAACCCAATCTTTCTTTTTGTAATACCGTATCAATATTCTTATATTTTTCTAGATAAGTTTTAACTAAATCAGAACCACTGCCTATAACAACAAATGTTTTTTTAGAATTTACACTTAGAACACAATCCACAACATGAGATATAAGCTCTTTGCCGGCAACTTTATGCAAAACTTTCGGCAAACGGGACTTCATCCTTGTGCCTTCACCAGCTCCAAGTATAACAGTATATATATTGTTCATTTTTTATATCTCTAAAATAGATTAAGAATTCTACCAAATTATCATATATTTTTCAAATTAAATCAAAAAGTTAACAAAAACCCAAATCAAATAAAAAAAGATGATAGTAATTTAAACTATCATCTTTTTTAAAATACTCTATATTACCATCTGTATAATGCTCCGATGGTACCTGTCTGAGAACTTAGATCTGAACCCATATTTGACGACAAATCAATAAATACATTTATATTAATTCCGATATCATAGGAACAACCTACATTTCCGGACATTGTCATCTTAGGTAATTCTGTTCCTTCTATTATAAATTTTTCATCAGGTACATTTACAAAACTTGCCGTCATTTTTGATTTTTCTCCGTCAACAATTTGCTTTACTGAAGCAGAAGCATACCAACTAAATCTGGATTCTACATTATTTCCGATACCTACACCTGCTCTTACTTCAGATTTTGTATAACTGCTTGCATCAATTTTTAAGTTTTGTTCATAGACGCTTGATTCTTCGAAAGAATCATTTGAAACTATTGCAAAATTCAAACCGACAAACGGTTTTAATGTAAGATATGAATTTAATGAGTAATTATAAATTCCTTCTGCATCAATACTAATCACATTTACAGAATATTTTGAATTTATTGTGTTTCCATTTATAAAGTTCAAAGTCCTTGTTGAATCATAGTTTTGGATACCCAAACCTGCAAGCCCCTTGACTGTAAACTGTTCATAATTATAAACAGTATATGCATTTGCTCCAAAATCAATAACATCCGCTTTGTCATTTAATTGTTTTAATTCACCTGTGCCATAAAAACAAGAAAAACCAAAAAGAGAGTCATCTTCCTGAAGCATATCATAACCCATAATCATACCTGATACATTATTTTCAAATTTAGGATTACCTGAATTTTCGGCTACACTGTTGTTGTTTGTATAAGCTTGTGCCCATATTCTGCGGTCAGTAGTTCCGATATCTGCCAATCTGTTATAAACCATATTTACCTTTGATAATAACGAACTTGCCTCAAATGAATTTACATAAAATATACCTGATAAATCCTGCATTGCACTGGTAAATGGTTCTGTTCCCGACATATATGCTTCATCAACTTTATTAAGCGTATCCTGCATTTCTGATTCATTGTTGGCATGTATTGAATTTAAAACATCTAACATTGCCTGCTGGTTCTTTGTAGCACCCGGAAGTTCATATTCTGAAAATGCTTGATAAAGTGACAGAAATATTGACCTTCCTGACCTGTAAAGATTTGAAATCAATCTTAAATTACTGAGTTCAGTGTTAAAAATTCCTATGTTTGAAGGATCCAATATACTGAGTGAATTGCCGGCAGTAATAATCTCATATGTTTTTTTATCGGCGTATTCCGATTCATCACCGATAACATTAACATATAGATTTGCGCCGTTAGCTATCTGAACATTGTTTAAAACATTCACAAAATCAGATTCTTCACTACTGTTAACATCAATATTCAGTGTTGTACCTGAATTAAAATTTATTGAACCAATAGTCATAGTTCCAAACTCATTATCAACATCACCGTCAACTTGTATAACAGAATTTGTATTTGCATTTACTGTTCCGTTTATCCTGCCAAATCCGCGTAAAACGGCATTTTGTATATTCATTACAGTAGCATCAAAAACCGAATTTTCTTTGATATTTAAAGTACCGCCCAAAATTGATGCGGTATTTACTGTTATTGTACTGTTATTTACAATCATGTCGCCATCAATAAGTCTCATCTCTCCGATGTTAAAATCATCGGTATTATTAATTATCATTGTCCCTTGACCATCTTTGCCGAATATACCGCTACTGCCAACAACACTTGTTCCTGTCAACGTAAGCGTTCCCTCATTTTGAACAATTAAACCGGTTGATATTGCGATATTGCTTATAAGATTTGCACCGGATTTTTCAACTATCAGTCTTGCTAAATTATTAGGATCTGTACCGTTAAAATTAAGTAATAGAGCAGGATCTATGCTTGTTTCATCATAGATACCTATACCGCCTGTTTTTATTTCAATTTCAGATTGTGACGATGTTAAATATGTACCTTGTTTTAATGCCAGTATTCCGCCGTCAACAACTATTGTTGATATATTAACTGTCACCGAAGAACCGGAAACGGTAGAAGTAAATGAAAATTGTCCGCCTCTCACATCGAGTTCACCTAAATTATACGGGTCGCTGCTGCCGACGTTAAACGCAAATTTACCTGTTCCTGATTTTTGCAGAATCGTATTACTGCTGTTTGATACAAAATTAAAGGCATTGGCATATGCAGTCATATCACAATCATTTACAAAATTTAAACCTTTTGCAACATTAATCTGGTTAACTAAAGTTGATGTGGATAAAATTGTATTACTGGAAACATACAAGCTGGAAAGAGTTGATGTTGATGTATTCAAAAAATTAACAGTTGCAGACGATATGTTTGCCTGATTGTATATTTTTAAATTACCGCTTGATATATTTATATTTTTTCTTATAGCAGAATCTTTATCCATAATAAGATTTGCATTAATACCCTGCAAATCAAATGATGATGTTAAAACAACACCTTCGCATAATTTAAAATCTCCGTCTCTAATTGTAAACGTGGATATGTTTATATCCTTAACATTTGTCGTGCTTGAGCTTTTTGCTATCTCCAAAAGACCGGCTCCCTTCTTTATAAAATCTGCCTCATAACCCGGGGTAGCATCAAATTTACGGATATCACCTAACAGTGTAAGTGTTTGATTACCGTAAACATTAAATATTGCACCCTCATCTATATATATTGTGTTATTTAATGTTACGTTACCGGACGTTGCTTCAATTACTTGTAATGAGGCATAAGTAGTGGAACTGCCTCTGACTCCGTTATTAAACATTATATGCCCTGTTCCTATAGACTCTGCATCTGTAAGAGCAACTGCACCTTCTGATATATATGTTCCTTTAGAGTAAGTATTGGTTCCTGAAAGAGTTAATGTTCCTGTTCCAAGTTTATGCAGATACATATCTCCCATAAGATTCCCGCTGTATTCTGCATTTGTTTTTTGGTCTAAAACCAATGTAAATTGGTCAGCAACTCCGCCTGTTGCCGTAATTGATTCGGTCGCAAGACCGTCGGCATTTGTTATAAAGTAATTACCTATACCTTCAAAACCTATAAGAAATTCTCTGGCATTATTTGAACCACTGAGTATTAACGCCGCTCCGGCAATTTCATTACCTGTAAATGCAAATTTTGCTAATCCTAATTGGTCAGTAGTCATTATATCTCCGGTAAGTTTCTTTGTACCGGCACTTAAAGATAATTCGCCACCATTAAATGTCATATCGTTTGAAAATTCATTTGAAAATCCGTCTGCATAAATAGCACCCGAAATTACTTCTTGCGTAAAATCTGATATTTTAATTGATGCAATACTTCCACCAACCAGTCCGAGACTTCCAACTGAATCAATATAAATAGCACCAGAACCTAGATTTTGTTGTTCTCCGGCAACTAACCAACCATCTTCTACACGCCATGAAAAACCTGTTTTTAATCCTGTAAGACCTGTAGCATCACCGGCAAGATACATATTTCCGCCACCGCTCTTTACTAATGTTCCGTCCCCGGAAATATCTCCTAACAAAACAACTGCTCTGGCATCCAATGCCAAACTTGCAAATATTTGTTTTGTACCTATAACATCCAAAACAGCTCTGCTTGTATCAACTTGAAAATCATTTAACATCCAAGCAACATCATTGGTTCTTGGTTCTACAGATTTATCCTCTATAACAACATTATTCGTGATTACCGCACCTGTCGGTTGGTTTATAATTTCAGAATCCGGAGACGGAGGCAAAACACCAAAATTTCCTCCACTCACCTCATCACTTGAAGTCGGAAGAAAAGTTAAAACTGTTTCTTTTTCTATCCCTTCTCCTGCACCGAATAATATTGTTCCTGAAAAAAGATTAGCACTATCAAAAGGCACAATGGATACAAGGTCTAAAAGTTCTCTGTTAAGATAAGTATCATATATTCCGTTAAAGTATCCGGTAAGTTCATATAAATCAACTGTCTCATTTGAAAAATAACCGCATTCAATACGCACTGTTGTATCATTTACTTTGAAATCTTTTAACGAAACATCCTGTGTCGAAGTAACTAAACTGTATTGATTTCTTATAGCAAGTCCGCTACCGACATTTAATGTAATTGTTCCTTCCTTGGCAACCGACAAAGTTGCTATATTTTCATCTTTGCTGTATCCTATAGTTGTTGTATTTGTAACATCCTGAACTGTTCTTGTCGCAGTTATTATGTTATACGGGTCAGAATCATCAATTATATCTGTAACTTCACGAAGTGCAGTTTCTGTTTTCGTGCTAGAACTTAAAAAAACAAACTGAAATTCGTCTTGCAGATTAACACTCGTACCTGCACCAATTGTCACATTATCATAAACCTGTTGGTCGTCATACCAAATATTGTAGCCTTTAAAAGAAAAGTCCAAATCATTTTTACCTTCTTCTATTTTTAAATCTTCCGCAAGAATATTTGCCGAAAAACAAAAAAGTACCATTAACACACTAAATAAAAACAATTTGACTTTCATCATTCCCCCCGAATATAAAACATATATTTTTAAATTTCTGAAAATTTTATAATTTTTATATCGTTTCTTTGACAATATTCTTTCAGCATTTTATCGCAACAAGGACCTACTTCCGCCTCTCTCCATATTTCGCCGTAACCGGGATGTGTCATAATCTCAGTTACTGATTGTGCTTCGTCAACGTTCCCGTAATACCAACCTTCAATAAAATAATCGGGAATTTTGATATTATTGTTTATCAGTGTCTTTTTTATATTTTCTGCAAATAATTTATCACTATAAAATCTATTAAAAAACCTCATAGCGTTGATATTGTACTCTTTGCAAAGTTCTATTACAATATGGATAATTTCCGGATATAAATGCGTGTGATGATGACTGTCAAAATGATCTATGCTTATGCCTGCCGATAAAAGTTTATCAATTTGTCTTTTTATGTCTGATTTGACTACTGCCATGTCCGGTATTTTACCGTCAATCCAACCTTTCGCAATACCGGCATCATGATCAATTATAAAAAATTTATCTATATCAATATGCAATCCGATACCGAGATCCGGGTTTTCTTTTGCCAACGTAACAGACTCGTCAAAAGCATCTCTGTCAACCAACATAGACGTGCTTTTAACGAGTCCGTTTTGATGTGCATAAATAATACCTTTATTTATTAATCTTCTGTATCCAAAGTCATCGGCATTAATTATAAGTTTTTTCATGTTTATTTATTATATCAAATTTATTATAAAAACCAACTTAAATTATTCCCTTTGATACTAATACTTCGGCTATTTCAACCGCATTAAGAGCGGCACCCTTTAAAAGGTTATCTGATACTACCCAGAAAGTCAACCCGTTTTTGCATGAAATATCTGCTCTGACTCTTCCTACATAAGTTTTCTGCATGTTTGCCGCCTGAACAGGCATAGGATATATACTCTTGCTTACATCATCCATAAGTTCAATTCCCTTTGCCGTTGATAATAATTCTTTTGCTTTTTCAGGAGATAAAGGCTTTTCTGTTTCTATCCAAACAGATTCACTGTGAGCTCTAAATACAGGAACTCTTACACAAGTTGCGCTGACTGCAATATTTTTATCGCCCATAATTTTCATTGTTTCGTTTGTCATTTTCATTTCTTCTTTTGTATATCCGTTAGGATCGAAAACATCAATTTGAGGAATTAAATTAAACGCAATCTGATATGGAAACTTTTTTGGTCCAGGCATTTTTTCGCCTTTACCGTATGCTTTTGCCTGTGCTTCTAAATCTGCAAGACCTTTTGAACCTGCACCTGAAACTGACTGATATGTTGAAACTATAACTCTTTTAATCTTTGCATAATCATGTAATGGTTTTAATGCAACAACCATCTGAATTGTTGAACAATTCGGATTTGCAATTATCTTTTTATCTTTTGATAAATCTTGAGGATTTACTTCCGGCACAACTAACGGACAATTGTCATCCATTCTCCATGCACTGGAATTATCTATAACAAAACAACCTGCTTTTGCAAATGAAGGTGCAAAATCTTTTGATGTTTGTCCGCCTGCACTGAACAAAGCAATATCCATTCCCTTTCCGCCGTCATGTGTCAAAAGTTCAACAGCTATATCCTGCCCTTTAAATTTTAACTTTTTACCGACAGATCTTTCAGAAGCTAAAAATCTTACCGATTCAACCGGAAAATTTCTTTCTTCCAACATTTTTATCATTTCATTGCCTACAACTCCGGTAGCTCCGACCACCGCAACTTTATACTTCTTCATTTTCTCATCCACTCCTTAACAATTAATTATTTTTAATTTTATTATTTGTC
>JAQTSO010000110.1 GCA_028711215.1 Endomicrobiaceae bacterium
TATATATGGTAACCCTCTGAATTTTTCATTAAAATCAAGCCCATATCCGACTATGAATTGATTATCAATATCAAATCCACAATATTTTATTTTAACCTTTTTGTATTTTTTAACTTTTTTATCAACCAACACACAAAAGGTTATGCTTTTTGCTTTTCTGCTTAATAAAAAATTTTGCAAATACGAAAGTGTCCTACCTGTATCATAAATATCTTCTATAACCAAAACATCTTTATTTGAAACATCACAACTAAAAGGAAATCCAATCTGAATTTTATTTACGGATTTTTTACCTATATACGACGAAACTTTAATAAAATTCAGTTTAAAATTAACATCTAATTTTCTTATAATATCACTGCAAAAAACAATACTTCCAGATAGAACCGATAAAACAACTAAATCTTTTTTTTGATAATCTCTGTTTATTTGTTTTGCAAGCTCGGAAACTTTCTTTTGAATTTTACACTTTGAAATTATTTTCTTTATTTTTATGTCTTTCTGTTTTATCATTTTATGATAAATTATAACGAAAAAAACGTGATAAATCAAGATAAATTAAATTATAAAAACAGATTATAATTTATTAATTTACAAGATTTATAACTTTACTGTTAATTTGCTTTTATCTGATTGGGCAAGTTCAAATTCATCTGTAGTGGAAAGTGCTTTCTTAGGGCAAGACAATACACATTGACCACAAAATATACATTTTCCAAGCGATATTGTCATCTCAAAAACTTTATCTGCAACTTTCGTAACTATTAGAGCCTTTGACGGACAATTTTTAACACATATATTACAACCTATGCATTTTGATTGTTCAAAAGCTATTTTACCGTTATAACTTTTATGTATTTCTCTTTTTTCAAAAGGATAATTGGATGTCGCAGGTTTTTTAAAAAGTGAAATTATTACTTCTGTAAACATTCTTCCTATTTTTTTGCTCATTTAAAAAAACCATGCCTTTATAATAATATTTATTGTTATTTGTAACAATGCTATCGGAGCTAAATATTTCCAACAAAAAACCAACATCTGATCAATTCTTAATCTCGCAAAGATTGTTCTCATCAGAGCAAGTAAAAATAAGATAAATGCTATCTTTAATAAATAAACAAAAAAGTTTAAGATTAGTGAAGCGCCAAAACCAAAAGGGAAAAACACAGCAGCAACAAGTGAAGCACCGGCTATTGTTTGCATATTCATTGCAAGCCTAAAATATGCATATAAAGGACCTGTATATTCCGTGAATACACCTGCAACAATTTCTGTTTCAGCTTCCGGTATATCAAACGGTACTTTTTCCAATTTTCCCTGCAATGTAACCATTGCAACCACAAAACCCAAAATATTTGCAAACATTAACCAACCATGACTATTGTAAAATGTTATCACTTCTGCAAATGACCACGAACTTGCTAACATCGCAGGTGCAAGAACAGCCATAAATAAAGGAACTTCATATGCAAAAAGTTGTGTCAAAACTCTCATTGAACCCATCAAAGCATAAGGAGATCTTGAATACCAACCTGCCAAAGCATAAGATAAAGTCGGCAATGTCATCATGTACAAAACAAAAATTATATCTCCATTAAAAGACAGTAAGGAATTCTTTGTCCATAACGGTATATATAAATATGCGACAACAGTTGCAACACAGGCAACAAGCGGTAATATTTTAAATATTCTTGCATCAGCATTTTCAGGGATTATAAGTTCTTTCCCTAGCAATTTAATGAAATCTGCTAACGGCTGAAACCATGGAGGTCCCATTCTATTTTGCATTCTTGCATATAATTTCCTGTCATAATATTCTCCGATTAAAGACAATATAAACAGAAATAATATACCGGGAAAAATTAAAACTTTTATTAATGACACTATCATTTATTTACCCAACTTTTTTATTTTTGAAAAATCTACACCTTTATTTTTCTTGTACCAATCTATTGAAAATTCTCTTAACGCTTTCCATGTCATTCTATTTTCTTTTTCAGATAATATATCATTTGTAGCTACTATCATTCTATCTGTACATGAAAAACAAGGATCTATTGCCGCAATAACTATAGGCACATCCGCAAAATTACCGTTTTCTAACATTTTTGCCACACACTGGACATTCGCCAATGTCGGTGCTCTTAATTTTACTCTGTCAGGTTTATCGGTTCCATTTGATTTAACGTAATGGATATCTTCACCTCTTGGTGCTTCATATCTGCTGATTGCCTCACCTGCCGGAAGATTTTTGGGAACATTTACTGCCAAAGGAGTCTGTGGTAATTTTTGCATAAGCTGTCTTACAATTGAATAAGATTGCATTAATTCACTGACTCTTACTACTGCCCTACCATAAACATCACAATGATTATCCGTTATAATTTTAAAATCTACATCTTCATAGGCAGCGTAAGGATCATCTTTTCTTATATCTCTTTTGATGCCTGAGGCTCTTCCCGTCGGACCAACAGCCCCTAATCTCAATGCATCTTCGTATGATATATGACCGACTTTTGACAATCTTTCTATAAAAGAAACCTCTTCTGTTGCAACCTGAACATAATATTTTGTTCTTTCTTCAAGTATATCTACAGCTTTTAAAATTTGCAATTTTTCTTCTTCTGTTATATCTTTTTTGACACCACCTATAATATTGACTCCGTAATTAACTCTGTTTCCTGCAAGTAGTGCAAGTAGATCCATAACAACTTCTCTGTCTCTCCATGAATACATAAGCAATGTATCAAATCCAATTTCATGAGCAGCAACTCCAAGCCACAAAAGATGGCTGTGTATTCTCTCCAGCTCGCCGAACAATGTTCTTATATATAATGCTCTTTCAGGTACTCTGACATTTGCGATTTCTTCAACTGCCTGAATGAAACACGTTGAATGAGAATGAGAACAAATACCACAAACTCTTTCTAACAAATAGACACATTGTGTGTAAGGCTTATCTTCACAACCCTTTTCTATGCCTCTGTGATTATAACCAACCTTAACTAAAATATCGGCAACTCTCTCACCTTTTAGAGTAACATCAAAACTTGCCGGTTCTTTAAGTGCGGGATGTTGTGGACCAAATGGTATTACAATTTGTTTAGTCATTTTTATCACCAGACTTTTCTATTTTTTTATCTAATACTTTTGGATCCCAGTCTTTTCTTAGAGGATATTGTCCTTGAGGCCAATCATCCGGTAGAGGATATCTTCTTCCTGCTACAAGACTTTCAACTTTTATTCCCAACAAATCCATAAGTTCTCTTTCCGATAACTCGGCTGCCGGAAATAAATCTGTGATTGTCCCAATTACAGGATTATCTCTGTCTACTGAAATTTTGACATTAAGAACTTTACCGTCTTTATCTGACATATGATAAATAACCTCATATTTTTCTTTTGTATCAAGACCGGTAATTGTACATAATATAGTAAAACCATCTTCTTTTATAAGTCTTTCAAAACATTTTCTAAAGTCAGATGCAACGAGTTCAATCCAAATCCTTCGTTCTCTTTGAACAAGTATACTAACAAGAGAAGAAGAATATTTATCTTTTATGCTCATTGCCACATCGGTCGCATGTATCATTTTTTTTCCTTTGTGCTTTCTTCAAATTCTTTCAATAATTTTACAACTCCGTCTATGATTGCATCCGGACTTGCCGGACATCCGGGTATATACATTGAAACCGGTATTGCTTCATCAATTCCGGAAAGCATACTGTAACAACCATTAAAGACACCTCCGGAACATGCACAAGTTCCGACAGCTACAACAAATTTTGGCTCAGGCATTTGCTCATAGATTCTGACAAGTCTGTTTTTTAATTGTCTTGTAACAGGACCGGAGCATAATAAAACATCCGCATGTCTTGGAGTTCCTTTTAATATAGAACCAAATCTTTCAATATCATAAGTAGGTGTCAGAGATGCTACAATTTCAATATCACAAGCATTACATGCACCTGTATTAAAATGAATAACCCAAGGTGATTTTAGTCTTGCCCAATTGACTATTTTATCTACTATTTTCATTTAATCTTCTTCCCTGAATAAAATTGGAATACTTACAAAAGCTATAACTATAAATAATAAAACAAACGGAATACTACTTTTAATATTTAACGGGACTGTTGCTATAAGCAATACAACAACATGCATAATCGTAAAGAAAAAAGCAAACGGAAAAAAACGGGAATAATTCGGTTTTGTTCTTTCTTCTGAATCTTCTTCTCCGCAAGAATAGGCTTTAAATTTGCCTTTAGAATTATTGATAC
>JAQTSO010000111.1 GCA_028711215.1 Endomicrobiaceae bacterium
AAACTTTTATTTTTTTTGATAAAAATTTCGGGTAAGTATCTGTTGTCATAATTGCTTCAACTGCTCTTTTTTCATTTTTATCTTTTAATATTTTTACTAATTTAGGAAGTGCATCCGTCATTTTTTTAATCGGCAGAAACTGCCCGATAACTCCGGTTGAAGCAACCAAAACAGATTTATCGGATATATTAAGATTTTTTGCAGCTTCACCTGCAACAATCTCGGCATCTTTCTGTCCTTTTTGTCCGGTACAGGCATTTGCACAACCTGAATTTACAACTACTGCCTGAAAAGATTTATATTTTTTAAGTCTTTCAATATCAATCAAAACAGGAGAGGCTTTTACTAAACTGAAAGTAAACATACCTGCTACAGTTGCAGGCGAATCAGAATAAAATATTGCTAAATCTTTTTTACTGCTTTTTTTTGCAATTCCGCTATATAGTCCGTTACAATAGAAACCTTTTGGAAGCATTAATTTATCTCCTTAAGTCCTGTTGTTTCATCCAAGCCAAACATAATATTCATATTTTGAACTGCCTGACCTGAGGCACCTTTTACTAAATTGTCTATAGCTGAAACTATCACAAGTTTGTTTGTTCTTGAATCAACACTTAATCCTATTTCACAAAAATTCGTATTTACTACTTTGTTTATGTTAGGCAAAATACCTTCATCTAAAATTTTTATAAAATATTTGCCCTTATAAAAATTTTTATATACTTCTATAATTTCCGGTGTGGTTACTTTTTTAGCTAAGTTAGCATATATTACAGACAGCATTCCCCTTTCAATCGGAATAATGTGCGGAGTAAAAGTGACAATTGTATTCTGCCCGAACAAATTTGAAATTTCCTGCTCAATTTCAGGAATATGCCTGTGTTTGCCGGCTATGTTATAAGCCCTTGTATTCGGGTGTTCTTCTTTAAAATATTTTTCAACAGCTTTTCTTCCTGCACCTGATACACCGCTTTTGGAGTCAATGATTATGTCTCTGTTGGTTATAAATCCGTTTTTTACGGCAGGTGCAATTCCAAGCAATATCGTAGTCGGATAACATCCCGGATTTGCAACAAGTTCTGCAGATTTTACTTTATCACAATACAACTCGGACAATCCGTAAACCGCATCTTTTATAAAATCTTTACCGGTATGGCTTACCTTATACCACTTTTCATAAGTGTCTGAATCTTTTAACCTGAAATCTGCCGATAAATCTATAACTTTTTTACCCGCACTTAATAATTTTGGAACTACTTCAAAAGCAACTGCATGCGGTAATGCCAAAAATACAACATCGGTATTTTCTTTAATTCTTTCAACATTCAACGGCTCACATTGAATATTTAAATTTGCATATTTAGGATATATATCAGCCAACAACCTTTCAGGCGAAGTTTCCCTGCCTGCAAGTATGCTTAATTTTGCTTTATGATGTTGTGACAAAATCCTTAAAAGTTCTTCACCTGTATAACCTGTTATACCTACAATACCAACCCTTATCATTTTTTCCTCTTAAAAATATATTTATCTGACTAAAGTAAAAATTTATATCCCAAAGACACTAAAATAGTTGAAAATTTAACGTCCCCTTCCCAGTATGTATTATTTTCAAATTTAGCATTATTGTTGATATAAGACGCTTCAAGTACATACGGTCCGTATTCAAAACCACATGAAGCAAGCCAGCATAACCCGCCGGTCATCTTTTCAACATAATCCTCATAAACAGCAAAATAATCAACAAGCCCGTATCCTGCTCCTGCACTTACGTAAAAATTAAAATCTTTATAACTATTCAGAGGTATTATTTGTTTAACCATTACATAATAATTTAACATTGAAAAATTTTCTTCCATTACCTTCATACAAAAATTAGCGTTTACACCAAGCCCGACTGCCGTATATTTCTTAAAATAATATGCATAATCCATCTTTAATGAAAACCCTTCACTGCCTTTTTCAGAATCTGTTGCCTGCAATCCGTCAATTCTTCTAAAATCAAAGTCAGATGAAGAAGACATAATTTTGCCTAATTTAAAAGATACTTCATTTACTCCTTTCAACGGTTGTGCCATAACAGGAGAAACTATGAACAAACAAATTAAAAACAGAAAGTATTTTTTCATATATTTACCTCAATTTTTATAAAGCTTTCTTCCCATATAACATCTTTGTCGGAAAATAAAACAATATTACTGATAATAAAAAACATAATTGACAAATATTTGACATTTTTACTGTCATACTTGCCACTTTCGTATTCTATCTTATATCCCCTATGTTTTGCAAATAAAAAACCGACTTAGATATCTAGTTTTTTGAGGATATCAAATGCTTTGTTATAGAAGTTTTTGAAATCTGTTGTATCCATATTTTGGGATTGTGAATATAAATAAATTGAACATTCTTCCAAAATATTTTCTATTTCTTTTATAAGGTCAGTATTTATATTTCTTTCCTGTAAATCCAGCTTAATTGTATATGTTGTAAGCCCGTCAGCCGATTCGCCGAGAACAGAAGCAAAATATTCAAGCATTCCTTTATACATCAACGAGTAAAACTCATTTGATATTTTTGCTCTTTTTGCTTTCTGGAAATATTTTTTTGAACGGTTATATGCTTTTTTATTTTTCAATTTTTGCTGGTCTTTATTAACATATTCTTTATATTTAAAAAATAGTTTAATTACTATATAAAAACCCAATAATACGGTAACAACTATCCAAAATGTTGTTTTCTGTAAAAAAGCATAAATTTTAAATATAAAAGATAAATCTACATTTTGCGGTATTTGCGGTGTTTGCATATTTTGAACTGTTTGGGTATTTGCAATTATCTCATTTTGACTAATATCTTTTTTAACTGTTCCTTCAGCTATATTAATTTTAATTCTTTTTTCGGGCAGACTTTTTATTTGTTTTGTTGCCATGTCAAAATATTTTATCGGCAAAATTTTTATTTCACCAATGCCTTTTTCCAACGGCATTATAAGTGTTGAAAACTCTTTGCCTGTTTCTTCTTCACCGTTTTTTAAGACTTTTTCAGATGTTTCATATTTTTTCAGATTATCCGACAGAACAATCTGAGGTTCTTTAATTGTTTTAACATTGCCGCTGCCGTTAATAGTAATTTTTAAATCAAAAGGTTCATCAACTCTTTTTTGTTTTTTATCAACATTTGCCGATATATTAAATTTGCCGACCAAATCAATATTTTCAGGCACTTTTAAAACTTTTATTTTTATTTCTTCCGTTGCAAGGTCTACATTTCTGGCACTTTTAAAAAAACTTGCAAAAAAATCGTCCTGCATTTTATTAAAATCTTCTATTGAAACCTGAACTGTAGCTTTGCCTATTGTTATGGCACCTTCTTTTTGCGGAAATAATTCAGTTGAAACCTCACTTACGACATAATCTCTTCCCTTAATTTGTGTTCTATAGTTTCTTTGTGTTGTTTTTCCGTTAAAAAATCCGGCAAAATCCGGTCCGCGGTAATTAGGATTTGATAATATGTTTACGGATGTAAAAAATGAAAATGTATAAACTACCTTCTCATTGACATATGCTGTTTGTTTATCTGTTTTTGCTTCAACAAAAACTGCCTTTGAAGTATCATGGTTATAAATTTGTTTTGAACTGTTTTGTTGATTTTGCCCTGCTGTATTGCCCTGTGTCCCTGCATTATCAATTGAACTGACCGTTTGTGCTTTTTCAACAGTTATATCTATCGGATTTGTTTGATATGTTTGTCCTTGATATTGCAATGTAAATGCCGGTATTGTGAATACCCCCATTTTTCTGGGTCCCAGAGTATACACATAATAAACTGTGTTTTTTACTTTACCGTTCACAATTGAAATGCTTTTAGACTGTGAAGTTGAAAAAATATTGAAATCATTTAATTGCGGGACAGCATAATCAGGCAAAGATTTGGAATCTGCGGTTAATGAAACTGTAAGTTGGATAGTTTCGTTTAATGCGACTGTTGTCTGATTAACAGTTGCTTCCATTTGCAAATTATCTGCTGTTGCATAAACTGAACCAAACAAAAATATTATTACAACTAATATATACTTTTTAATATTTACCATGTTTTACTGTTCCTCTTATTATTGACTGCTGTCGCATTTTGTTGTTTGTTTTGATTTTGCTTATCCTGTCTATCAAAATAATCTAACAAATATTGATCTTTTTCCTGTTGTTGCTTATCTTTTTT
>JAQTSO010000112.1 GCA_028711215.1 Endomicrobiaceae bacterium
AGCGGTACAATAGAGGCAGGTCAAAATATAACTTTGAGTTTTCTTACAATCGGAACTGTTGATAAAGTAAATGTAAGAGAGGGTGATAAAGTAATAAAAGGACAACTTTTGGCTCAGTTAGACAGCCAAAGCAGTCAAAATGCTTTACAGATAGCTCAGGCAAAAGCTTCTCAGGCAGAAGATGCTTTTAAAAGATTTCAGCCTATGTACGAACACGGGAATTTACCGGAAATAAAAATGGTTGAAATAAAAACAGCAAAAAATCAGGCAGAATTATCTGTTAAACTTGCAGAAAAAAATTATAAAGATTGTTATTTATACGCACCGGCAACAGGTTTTATCAGTGAAAGAAATATTGAATCAGGAGACAATGTTATACCCGGGAAAACTGCAATGAAGTTTGTAACAGTAGATAAAGTTTATGCCGTAATTTCTGTTCCGGAAAAAGAAATACAAAAAATTAAAAAGGGTATGGATGCCACAGTAGAATTGTCAGAAAACAATAACACTCTTAAAGGACAGGTAACTGATGTAGGAGTCAGTGCAGATACTTTTTCAAGAACATATACGGTCAGAATTCTTATAAAAAATTCTGATACAGATATATTGCCGGGAATGTTATGTAATGTTTACATATCGTCAAATGATAAATCATCTGCAATAATAATCCCTGCAACTGCAATAAAAATTGATGAAACAAATCAGGAATGTGTTTATGTAGTTGATATTAATACAAAAAAAGTTAATAAAAAATATGTTAAATCAAATGGATTTGTCCAGGGTGGGATACTTATTTCTTCAGGTTTGGACATTAACGATGTAATTGTCAGTCAGGGTGTACAGAAACTGGATAATAATACTTCAGTAGAATTTTAGGATGGATTATGGAAAATAAAGAAAAGAAATCTTTTATAGAACTTGCTCTAAAATATCGGCAGATACCGATAATAATAACTATTGCACTGTGTATATTAGGATTATATTCTCTTTTTAATATGCCAAGACAGGAATTTCCTGAGTTTCATGTAAGACAGGGGCTTGTAATTGCAGGCTTTCCGGGAGCTTCTTCCGAACAGGTTGACGAACAGGTCGCAAAACCTTTACAAAATTATTTATTCCAATATAAAGAAATCAACAGAAAAAAAACTTATTCAGTTTCTAAAGAAGGACAGGTTGTTGTTTTCCTTGAAGTGAATGAAAATGTTAAAGAACCTGATTTATTCTGGTCTAAATTAAGATTGGGATTACAGGAATTCAAATCTAAGTTGCCACAACAGGTTCTTTTACTTGTCGGTGATAATAATTTTGGTGATGCATCTGCTATACTGCTTTCAATTACCTCAAAGGAAAGAACGTACAGGGAATTGGAAGATTATCTTGAAAAACTTGAAAATCTTGTCAGGAAAAATCCTTCGGTTTCAAATGTTAAACATTTCGGACTTCAAAAAGAACAGATAACAATTTATACTGATCCGAACAAATTAGCATACTACGGAATAAAACCTTCTCTTATAATGACTGCTTTGCAACTTGAATCTATGGTCGGATATGGCGGTACGGTTACGGATACAAATTTAGTAATGCCGATTCATCTTCCAAAACAGTTTAAATCGGAAGCTGATATTGCCGAACAAATAATTTATACATCTCCAGATGGTTCTATCGTCAGAGTCAGAGATGTTGCCAAAGTCGTAAGAGAATATGATGTTGATACGTCATATGTTGAATGTAACGGTAAAAAATCTCTTGTTTTATCGATGGAAATGCATTTTGGCAATAATATAGTTCATTTCGGTAAAGATATAGATAAAATTATAAAAGAATTTAAGACTACAGTACCGGCAGATATTGAAATAACAAAAATTGCGGATATGCCTGCTGTTGTTGGTCATTCCATAACAGGATTTTTTAGAGATTTTGGTATGGCGGTATTAGCTGTAATTCTTGTAATAATGATATTTCTTCCAAAAAGAGTTGCAGCAGTTGCAGCAATTACAATACCGATTTCAATATTAATATCCATGGGTTTATTAAACGGATTGGGGGTTGAACTAAATACAGTATCTCTTGCAACGCTCGTTCTTGTGTTGGGCATGATAGTTGATAATTCAATCGTTGTTATTGATAATCATATAGAAAAATTAGACCATGGTATCGATGTATGGACAGCTTCATGGAGCAGTGCAAAAGAATTATTTGTTCCTGTATTTACGGCGACACTTGCCATTATGGCAGCTTTTTATCCTATGCCGATGTTTATGGACGGAATGTATAAAGAGTTTGTATCTCCTATACCGATAACAGTTACGGTAACATTGTTGGTATCATTAATAGTTGCTTCATTAGTTGTTCCTATATTATCTTATGCTTTTATAAAAAAAGGGATTCATAATCCTGATAAACAAAAAAGTGATAAAAAAACAATGTTAGACAGATTACAGTCATTTTATGATTCAAGAATTGCACTTACTATGAGCAAACCTAAACACTCTATAGTAATAGCAGTATTATGTATTTTTGTCGGAATGGGTTTACTTACATTATTACCACAGGAGACATTCCCTAAATTGGAAAGAAACCAGTTTGCAGTGGAAATATATTTTCCTGAAGGGACTTCTCTTGACGATAATGCAAAAACAACAAAAGAAATGGCAAGAATACTTTCTCAGGATAAAAGAGTAAAAGATGTAATATCTTTTATAGGTACAAGTTCACCAAGATTTAATACCCTCTATGCACCGCAAATACCTGCAAAAAATTATTCTCAGTTAATGGTAATTACCGATACAAACAAAAACACTAAAAAAGTTTTAGCGGAATATGACCCTAAATACAGAGATGCTTTTCCTAATGCACATGTAAGATGGAAAGAATTAGATTTTCTTCCTGCACCTGCTCCGATTGAAATAAGAATATCAGGTGATACTATTGAAGAAATTAAAACATTTTCAAATCAAATAGAAGAATTTATGCAACAGGAAAAAGATCTTATTTGGGTTAGAGATGATTACAGAAATCCGGTGCTTTCTGTAGATTTAGACATAAATAAAGAAATGGCAAACAGACTCGGCATTACAAGAGGTACATTAGGGCTTTCAACAGCACTTAATCGTAACGGAATGACTGTCGCAACTGTATGGGAAAATGATTATGCTAAATCAGTTGTGCTTAAGTATGATAAGTCAAAAAATTCAACACCTGAAGATCTTAGTAATCAATATATATCTGCACCTTTAGCTATAAAACCTATAATGCTAAGACAAGTTGCAAAACTTAAAACGGGTTTTAGTGAAGGACAAGTTGTCAGAAGAAACGGCAAATACACTCTTACTTTATATGGAGATGTTGCATTTAATAAATTGGCAAATCCTATATTTAAAACAATAAAGGCTAAAATAAGTAATTTACCAAAGCCTGCAAGCATTGAAATTACGTATGGCGGAGAATATGAAAAATCAATTGAAACTTACGGTCCTTTCAGTAAATCTTTGATTGCAAGTATTATATTGATATTTTTCATATTATTATTTCAGTTTAAGAGTGTAAGATTGGCATTGCTTGTTATGTGTACCATGCCTTTAAGTTTAATAGGCGGTGCCTTGGGACTCATTATAATCGGATATCCTTTTGGTATGACATCATTTGTCGGCTTTATAGGATTATTTGGAATAGTTGTCAGAAACGGAGTTATTTTGATTACTTATGCCAACGAACTTGAAAAAGGCGGGATGTCTCTTAAAGATGCTGCAATTGCAGCCGGAAAAAGAAGAATGAGACCGATATTTTTAACTGCAAGTGCTGCTGCTGTGGGTGTTATTCCATTAATAACATCGGGTTCATTATTATGGGGTCCGCTTGGAACAGTTATTTGTTTTGGGCTTATAGGTTCAACAATTTTGACTTTGTATGTTTTGCCTGTAGCTTATTGGAAGTTCAGCCCTGAACATAAGGAGCAAAAGAATGGTTAATAAAAAAAATTATATATTATTATTTTTATTTATATGTGTACCGGTTTTTGCCGATGACAATGTTATTGTCAGTACGGTTACGGTACAGAATAATCAACAGATAATAACTTTAAAAAAATATCAGGACATGGCACTTGCAAATAATCAGCAGTTACATAAAATACAATCTGAATCCGAATATGCACATCAGGAA
>JAQTSO010000113.1 GCA_028711215.1 Endomicrobiaceae bacterium
CGGTCGCAGCACCCATTACGAGATTTACAGTTAAAAACTTTTTAATCTAACAAATTGAATTTCTCATAACAGATTTCAAATAAACCATATCTTTAAACGGCTCTCTGGAATATATTAAGTTTGGAGTCATGTAATTGTCATTTTATACATGTGTTATATATTCTAATAATCACTTTTATGAATATATATATCTTATATTTTCAATTGGTTAATTTTAAATCAACAAATAAATGTTCAATGATACTACTAATATTCTCTTCTAAACTATCAATTTTTAAGTTTATTGATGCTATCTTTAACATATGCTTCCCGATTACAGTTTCACTATCAATATTATATTGATAGTGATGACATGATTTATCATCTCTACTCGGATGCAATAAAACTCCATTATTAACATGATGCAATGTTTCATAAGCCAACATTTGAAAAACATCGGCATTTATAAAACTGTTTAAATTCCCATCGTGTAATTTATATTTTACATCTAATACAAATCCTGATTGATTTTTGGGTTGTATAAATATATCAGCATATGTATTGCCATATAAACTTCCATTTTCATTTCTCAGCAATCTTTTACCTTTCTGATACTCAACATATTCCAAATTCAACAATGTTTTATTTTTATTTATTACACAATAAATAAATTCTTCAAACAATTTATTCATATCCCAGAACAATGCAATTGTGTTCACTTTGTTGTTTGACATATCAACGGATGTATTTTCTAAAAATATCCTTGCCAATTTAAAAGGTTTTTCAAATAACTTTTGTGCTTGCGTAAGTTTAATTTTTTTCAATTCGCTTATATCAATTTTTTTTAAATCTACATCAAAATAATATTGTTTTATAAACAAAAGATTTTTTTTATTACTTTTATTTTCAGTAATTTTTAAAAGAAGTGTAGAAACATAATTAAAAATCCAATTTAAAATATTATTTTCAGCAAACTCATTATATTCACAATAAAATTTAGCTTTATTTATTAGGTTGTTCTTGATATTTTTAGTAAAATTTAATTTCCCCTTGATATGAGATAAATTGTTTTCACAATATTCATACTGTTTTGGAGTAAGTCTTTTTAAGGCTTGAGATAATGTAGTTGCATATAACGAGATTAACGCTTCGAGAAAAGGATTTTTATTCTGTGCTAATTTAGCATAATCTAAATTTTTTATATCCAAATTTTTAGTATATGAAAGCATAAAAAATAAGTTTTTAAGAATAATGCTAACTTGTTTTTCATCGGATGCAAGTTTAGGCAAAATTTCAAACTGATGGTTTTTATATTTAATAACACCAACATAGTGAGAAACTTTAATGTTTTTATGAGTTATTTGTAAAATGTGTTCAATTTTATTTTTCCGTAAAAATCTATCAAACCCGTTAAAATAAGATTGGGATTCAAATTTTTCTATACTTTTATATTCAAATATCGAATGCTTATGCATTTTTGTTTTTCGCTTTTTCTATTGCTTTTTTAAAATCTATATCATTAATTTGAACAAAATCATAATAAAAGTCATCATCTACAATATCATCTGATAACAAATGATCTATCTTAATTTTTTTTATAAATGACTCTCCTTTATTATATTCATCAGCTTTGCCAAGTATAGCTTGCAACTTGTCCCAATCTCCATAAAAATATTCGTTAAGCAACGGCATTATGGAATCATACCAAATATGCTTAAGAGTTTTTTCATTATCATCTTTTGTCATAAAGTAACTGTGTCCAATTTGATGTTCTCTATCCAATAAAGCGCAAATTTTCTTGTTCATTATTTCAAATATTTCTTGAAAACCAATACCAAAATCCTGCACTTTATCTGCCATAGGCATCATTTCTATAAATTTAAATCTTCTACGCAAAGCAATATCTACACTTGCAATTGATCGATCTGAAGTATTCATTGTTCCTAATATATACAAATTTTGTGGGATACCGAATTTTTTTTGGGAATACGGCAAAGTAACTTCTAAACTATTATTATCATTTAATCTTTTATCAGTTTCTATCAAAGTAATAAGTTCTCCAAATATTTTAGAAATATTTCCTCTGTTAATTTCATCAATAATAAGAACATATTTTTTAACTTCTTTGTTATTTATATTCATTTTTGAATTATTGTTTTTTCCAATCAAATTTTCTAAATATTCTTTATTTAATAATTTTTTCTTAACGCTATAAAGCGTCATCTGTGTCAAATTATTATTGATAATTTTATTTACAGGAATATCTTCTCCTTTATAAAGCCATTTAACTTCTCTGCACTGTTTATAATTTATATCTGAATTTGATTCATATTTATAATCACCAGTTATCTGTGCTATTGCTCTAATATTTCTATTACCATTTGAGATAAACACAATATCACCTTTTTTCATAGTAAGAACAAACTTTACAATAAAATTCTTATTATCTGTTACTCCTTTTTCTTGACATATTTTTTTTATTTCTTCTTCATTATTTAAATTTGAAAAATCGATATCTTCTCCGTAACCCAATGCTATGACATTATTGTCAATACAAAAATCGTATATTTCATCATCTTCTGCCTTATTTGTATTTCCCAGTGACATTTTAAAAAAATTTAAATTATCAAAATCAAGTTTAATATTATTATCCGGTTTAGCATACTCTGCTTTAGCCTCTAAACAAATTTCTTTAAATATTCCATCTTTAATTTCATATTCCAATCTTGTAGACTCATTATTGTTTAGCACTGGTTTAATCCCTTCCACAAAATCTTCATAAGAATAAGACTGATGAAAAGTAATAAATTTTATTTGATTATCCATATATTGATCAAATTTTTCTTTTAACTCCTTGTAATTTAAAACATTCCCTTTGTCATCATATCTAATTAACTTATCATCTATAATTTCTATTGCTTTTATAACTGCACTATATGTTTTCCCTGTTCCAGGAGGACCGTAAAGTATTTGATTCAAAGGCTTTACTTGTGGTTGATAATTTTGATTTGAAGGCTTTACTTGTGATTGATAATATTGATATATATTGTTTAATTTTTTAAGTTCTATCGCATATTTACTTTTAGATTCATCATTTGATGATAATTCTTTAATTTCATCTTCAATAATTTGTTTTAAAAAATCAAAATTTTTATACTTAAAACCCGATTGAGACATCATCTTTTTGTCATTTCCTTTGTATTTATCAGCTAATAGATACACAGGAAACAATAAAGAAAAGTCCTTATCCGCTTCTATGTTAGTTTCATATTGATCGTTGTGAAATCCATCGAAATGTGTTTTTTTGACTGAGATGTTATTTGCCTTGCCATATATTCCAACAATTTGACCTATATTTTCGTCTAAGTTTCTTGTATAAAATACTATTACTCCATTCTTTGCAAATCTTGTTGGTGGGAATGGATTAAATTGAATAAATCCGTAAATTTTATTTTCTGTATCTATACCTTTTTTGTTAAAATCAAAATTCAAAGATTCATGCCCAGGATGCTCACGGACAAATTTATGCCCAGCTTTTTCATTGACATATAAAGATTGCCAACTAGATGGATTCCATGTGATATTTGCTAACATTACATCATACTTATCTAAAATTTGTTTTTTTGTCTCATTATTAACTTCTAAATTTTCTAGAAAAGGCAAATAGTGTGCATTTATAATTGCATGAGGAATTCCATTACTGTTGTTGTTATTATATTCTTCAAATGTTGTTCCTTTCCTATTTTTTAGGTTATTCTCAATTTGTTCAATTTCTAATTGCAGCTCACTAATTTCAACTTCAAACAATTTACTATTAAAAGATTTTTTATATTCTTCTGATATTTCTGTCAACCGTCGCATCGCATTATCTTCGGTTATCCAACCATCATAAGGACGAACTTTTTGTTCAAAAAAATACTTTTTAAATTCTTCTTGTAAATTCTTAATCATCTATAACTCCTTAATTGCACATTATATTGATTGTATAGTTTCATTATACAAAAATATAACTATATTTAGCATAATTGTTACAAAACTTTTGATTTTTATAATAAAATAATCGATTCCAGGATAGCGTTGCCGTTAGAGACTAATAAGATTTCATAAAATACAAACATAAATTCTAAATGTTAAAGACTTTAAGATTTGGTGACGAGATCGGAAGAGCACACGTCTGA
>JAQTSO010000114.1 GCA_028711215.1 Endomicrobiaceae bacterium
AATGATAAAAATACTAAGTACGAGACATATAAAAACAACTGCGATGAATGTGATCTGCTAATTGTTTCTGATGATGCCAGAAGTGGAAATTTTGTGCACTTCACGGATAAGTTAGAAACTCATAAATTTAAATCTATATTCAGAAATGTTTTTTTGCTTGATTTAGGTTTCAATAATAATAAAATCACAAAATTACAAACATTTTAGTTTGATTTTTTAAAACTTTACAACCATAACTATACATATATTCTAATTAAATTTAAAAATAATTTGATAGAATTAGGTGAATAATAAAATATCTGCTTCTAAAGCATAAATTTATTAAATATAAGGAAAAATATATGGATGAAAAATCTGTATCGTTACATTTTTTTGTAGAAAAAAAACCTAATGGTAATAGTAATTATTTTGATAGTCACAAGTCCCCTACGGTATTTCCATCTTTTGTTTTAGTTTATAATAAAGGATGGAATGATTATAGAGTTCAAACCGAATTTGATGTATTTTTATATAAAAATTCTACTGAGCAACCCATACATATAGGCTCTGTAAAAATACTTAATATTTATGAATTTAAAAAAGAGGAATTGGAAAACAAATACTATGAAGTGATTGACTATTTGCCAGATAATTTTGAAGGATTATCAAACGACTTTTGTTCTTTAGGACAGACGCAAGATTATTATGATAATATAAAAAAAGAATTCCCAAGTGAATATAATAAAATTTTTGAAGCTCTTAGAGATTGTTCAATTTATCCTAAAATTGAAGATGATTTTTTTAAACACAAACAATTCCATAGCTTAATAAGATTTGATGAAGCTGAAAGGATATTAAGAGAGGAAAAATATATACTAGCAGGACAAAATATTAAATCTAAATATCAATTTACATATAAATTTACTCCGAAATATACAGTAGGTTCTATAGATATAAATTTTAATTTTCATAATAGAGATTTTTTTGCAGATAGACTTTATGCAATAATAGGTAAAAATGGAGTAGGTAAAACACAATTTATTACATCTTTACCAATGGATATTGCTAAAAAAAATTCTGATTGTTTTATTCCGCATGTGCCTATATTCAGTAAGGTTATAGCGATTTCAAATAGTTATTTTGATAATTTTGAAATTCCTACAAACACGTTACTTTTTAATTACATTTATTGTGGGTTATCAAAATTAGAAAAAGGGAAAAGGGAACCTATTACACTTTTAGGGTTTAAACAACGTTTAAATAATGCTTGCAAACAAATCATTAAAAAAGAGAGAGTCTCATCACTTAAAAAAATACTTTCAAATATTTTAGAATTTCATGACATATCAGATCTATTTAATACAAACGAAGAAAACAACGAATCGATAAATTTAGAAAAAATCAGTTCTATCTTTGCTACTCTTAGTTCTGGCCAAAGTGCATTAATGTATATATTATGTGAAGTTATAGCTAACATAAGATATGATACATTAATTCTATTTGATGAACCCGAAACACACCTTCATCCTAATGCTATTTCATCGTTAATGAATGCACTTTACCAATTATTAGAAGAATTTCAATCCTACTGTATTATCTCAACACATTCACCATTAATCGTACGAGAAGTGCTTGGACGAAATGTTTATGTATTAGAAAGAGATAAGGATTATGCATCTATTAGAAAAGTTGCGTCCGATTCTTTTGGAGAAAATCTTACACAACTTTCCGAAGAAATTTTTGGGAATAAGGAAGTACAAAAATATTATCAAGAACAAATCAGATATTTTGTAAAACAAGGTTTATCTTATGAAAAAATAGTAGGCTTATTAAAAACAAATGATATCCCACTAAGTTTAAATATTACTTTATTCATAAAAAATATTTTTGAGAATAAAAATGAGAAATATTAATAGATATACTCAAAATTGCTTTGAATTTCATTCAAGAGTACTTAGTAGAAAACGAGATATCAATTTAAAAAATAGAATAAACGCTATAAACCATATAATTGAGGGACATTTTAATGAATATGACAATAATGTAATAAATGCCAATCTGCATCTTTTACGTCCATATCTCTTCTCTGATGAGCAAAAAACTGATCTGCAGAGTTTATATGATTATAATGCTAAAATATTTAGAGAGTTAAAACAGCAACTTTCTACTATGGATGATGGCACCATACAGCCATTGTGCCCATATTGTACAGTTAATAACTCTAATACTTTTGACCATTTTGTCCCTCAAGAAGAATTTGCAGAATTTTCTGATAATCCAATAAATTTAATACCTTGTTGCTCTTATTGTAATGGTAAAAAATTGAACCAATGGAGAAATTATACTTTTGGTACTTGGTTAAATTTATATTTTGATATCTTACCTAATGTAGAATATTTATTTACTAATTTAAGTCTACAAGATAGTATAAATGTAGAATTTTATATTGATAATCCAAACAATATACATCCTTCATTGTTTTTAAAAATACAAAATCATTATCAAAAACTAGATCTTTGTCGTTTATTTAAAGAAAATAGTTATAATGTAATATCAGAACTTCAGATTTCACTAAAGAATTTTTCTAGTTCTTTAAATTCTGAAAAAATAAAAAATATTACAATTCAAAATGCTCAAGATGAAAGAAATCGATTCGGTTACAATTATTGGAAGTCAGTACTTAAAATAGCTTGTTGTGAAAATATTCAAATTTTCAATTTTTTATTAAGTTAAAATAAAAAATTGAAAAATAGGAGTAATAAAATGATGAATTTGATTGAGTGTTGTAATTCTAATCAAGGATTTCTACTTGTTATTTTAACTGCTGTGTATGTATTAACAACAATACTTATCCTTATATCAAATAATAAAACTACAAAAATAATGCTTCAATCAAAAGAACAAGATAGAATTTTAGCATCTATTGGAACAATTAAAGAATTAAGCAACATTTCAAAAGATGCCCCTACTACAGCAAGAGAATGTGAGATTATGAAAGACAATTTGTGTTCTTTTGAGTGTCTAATAGCAGTATTAGGCGGCGTAGATGCATATTTAGCGTTCGTGGATTTTTATAACTATCTCAATGAATTATCAAAAAAATATGATCCTAATATTTTTCAAGATATAGCATTTGCTAAAGAGTTTTTCAAAAGAAAACATAAACTTGAATCATTTTTTTATTCTGATTCTGTAGCAAAAATGAAAATTGAATCAAAAAAGAAAAACTTCTTGAAAAATATGTGGTCAGGGAAATGCAAAAATTGATAGCACCATAAAAACTTAATACTAAATAGATTTACTAGCTAAATTATTAAATACTTTGTCGCTTAGTTCTCACTTGATATACCTTGCCCAAAATGAAATAAAAAATATCTCCAAAATCATCTCAAACATTATATTAATAAAACAAAGAAATCATATTTTTTAAGTAATTTTATATTGATATATTGTAGAATATACTAACACATATAATTTTGAATAATCTACTTAAAACAAAAAACAATGGAAATTAAAAAAAAATACCCGTCTTCTATAATTTTTTCTACATTAAATTTTGTTTATCAATCAGCGATAAACAAAACATGCAAGATTTTCAAGAAAAAACATATTAGACCTTATATGAATGAACCGGAAATTCACCTGATAAAATGGTTGATTAAAGAACTATCTCCCGACAATTGTTTAGAGTGGGGAGCCGGTCACAGTACACTATTTTTCCCCAGATTATTAAATGAAACCGCAAAATGGTATTCGGTAGAACATGATTTCAAATGGAGCCAAATAGTAAAAGCTGAAAATAAAAATACAAATGTTATTATTTACAATATAAAACCAAACAGTTTCCCATGGACAGATGAAAATAAAGACGGCAATTATGAAAATCTTAAAGATTACATAAATTTTCCTGATACGTTGGGCAAATTTGATTTTATCCTTATTGACGGCAGAGCAAGAATAGCGTGTATGGAAAAAGCACATCAATTATTAAATAAAAACGGAATTGTTATTCTTCACGATGCCGAAAGGAAATATTACCATAAATCATTTAATTCTTATAAATATAAAGTTATGTTTGAAAACAAAGATAATGACCGTAGTCTTTGGATAGTAAGCAATGATTTTGATATCTCATCTATAATAAACAATAAAAAATGTAATAAACTTTG
>JAQTSO010000115.1 GCA_028711215.1 Endomicrobiaceae bacterium
GGTAATTAGAAATTATTCGTTTAAAAATCTGACAGTATCAAACGGCTATGCAAATTTAGCTATAGATGCTGATTTGAAAAATGAATCAATGGATACAATATCAGCTAATAGTTATAGCGGGATAGGCAAAATAAATGTAAATAAAATCAATATTATTACAGATTCAAAAGTAAACAATCTTGATATTATATTTACACCGTCAACAGTATTGAAAGATAAAATAACAACGATAACAACGGCAACTTCAGCATTATACAATTATAATGTTTTATACAGCACAAATACCGGAAGTTTTAATTTTACAAAAAGATCTGCAAATCCAATAGTATTAGAAGGTGCCATATCGGCGATAGCAGGCGGTTATATAACTCAAACAAATGTATTAGGACAAGCATTTAATAGCATTGACGGATTCATCAATAACACAAAACTGGCGAGAAAGAAAAACAACAATTTATACGCTTCTACAGCAAACCAAATATTTGAAAACAATAAAATAGAAAGAGGTTTATGGATAAGACCTTATGCCGTTCAAGAAACAATAAAACTGGAAAATATTGACGTAGATAATACGTCTTATGGGACATTGGCAGGGCTTGACTTACCGATATCAGAAAATAAGATGGCTTCATTTTATTTAGGATATACAGGTTCAAAACAGGAATATGAACAGGTTAAGGCGACACAGACAGGTTATATTCTCGGCGTAAGCGGAATGCTTGCAAAAGATAATTATTATATGGCGTTAACGGCAAACGCAGGCATTAATGACGTAAATGCAGATAATGATTACGGAACTGATAAATTTAAAATGATGACGTACAACATAGCGGTAAAAGCCGGCTATGATATGCAGACCGGAAAAAATCTGGTAATTCAGCCGAATTTATTACTTATGTATGGAATAGTAAGTACAGAGCAATATACAACAAGTCAGGGGGCAAAAGTAGATTCAAACAATACAAATAATATTCATATTGAACCACAAGTAAAAGCAAAATTAGAGTTAGAAAATGGTTGGACACCTTATGGGTTATTAAGTATAGCATTTAACGCCGGAGATAAAACAAAGACAACAATAGAAGGAACAGATTTAGAATCAATGAGTTTTGACAGCTACATAGAATATGGAGCAGGAGTAAATAAAAACTTTATAGGGACAAGTTGGAGCGGATACGGACAAGTAACAGGCAGAAGTGGTGGAAGGAATGGATATGGATTATTTACAGGGGTTAAGTATTCGTTTTAAATAAAATTTAAAACAGATCATCCGAATAATCTCTTAAAAATATAACAGGAGGGAAAATGGCTCTTATTAAGTGTGAAGAATGTGGAAACGAAATATCAAGCGAAGCCAAAGCATGTCCAAAATGCGGGAAAGTGACAAATACAGGTGAAATTTTGGCAAAAAAATCAAACAAAAATCTGACTTATATACTGCTGATATTGGGGGCATTCGTCGGATTTATAATCGGATATGCTATGTGTCCGAAAATTCCATTGTTAGGGAAACTTCCTCTTTTTCATATTCTAACGGCAGGATCGTTCCTTCAAGGCTTTGATTCGGCATTAAAACCATTTGCGATAGAATCTTTAAGAATTTTATTGGCAGGAACTTTCGGCGGTTTAATGTTAGTTTTTTTTATTTCATTATTTTTAAATAAAAATAATCTGCCTGAAAATGAACATAAAGCAAAAATTAACAGTAATAATAGAAAAATATGTAAATCTTGCGGAGCCCTAAATGATTCAATGTGCAGTTTTTGTGTCAAATGCACATCTAAGTTATAAATTTTTCTATATATTTTCAAGAATTAATAACAATAACCTTTAAGAATAAAGGAATAAAATAAAAAATGGAGGAATTATGAGAATTACGTTGTTAAGTTTATGTGTACTGATGAGTATTGTTTTATGTTTTTCTGGATGTGCTACTATTGTTTCAGGATCCAGACAACAAATAAACATAAGAACATCAAACGGGCAGGAAGTAAAAGCTACAATAACTTCGGATGAAGGTGTAAAAGATGTTCTTCTGCCGACAGTATTTGATGCCAAAAGAGCTAATAGAGATATTCTGATTGATGTAAAAGAAACAAATTCATATGAAACATCCAGTACAATTATTAGAAAAAAAATAAATCCTTGGGTTTTCGGCAACCTTCTCTTGTGGATTGGAAGCCTTTTTGGAAGCACAACAGATGTTGCATCCAAATCAATGTGGGAATACGATGATGTAGTCATCGTACCGGTTCAGAAGAAAAGTGGCAAATAAAAAATTAATTATTGTTTTATTTTTATTGTTTAACAGTTTAAATGTTTTTGCGGTTACAAAAGAAGAGTTGGTTAATAAAATAACCGACTCTTCTTTATATAATAATCAAACATGGGAACGGTTATTGCTTTACAGCAACGGCAAAAGCATTGTAAACAAAAACTCTCCTTTTTTTATTTCGAAATATGGTTATAAAAACCCCAAAGAAGAAATGCTTGCTCTTATTGATAAAATTTTTGACAACCCACAACAAAATGATATTAACGTTTTTTATAAATATCCGGCAAGAATAAAATTTATTGAAAAAAATTTAAATATTTCATTGCAGAATTTAAATAACAATACCGGCAATGTGGATTTTGAAGAATTTAAAAAGAAGGTTCCGGCAGATAATATTTATCTGGTTTTTGCTTCTGAAAATAATAATTCCCCGTCTTCAATGATGGGGCATTTGTTTATAAAAATATCGGGCAATAACGGAACAGAACATGCCATTACCTTTACAGCTCTTGTATCAGACAAAGAACCTTTTAAATTTTATTTCAAAGCTTTGACAAGCAATTTATCGGGAGGATTTATTTTAAACCCGTACAAAAACATAGCTTCTAGATATCTTTCTGAAGAAAACAGATCGTTATGGGAGTTTGAAATAACATTGACCGAAGAAGAAAAAGAGTTATTCCTTTTGCATTTGTGGGAATTAAAAGAAATTCAAACAAAATACAAATTTATAACATATAATTGTGCAACG
This sequence comes from Endomicrobiaceae bacterium, assembly GCA_028711215.1. Lineage (GTDB taxonomy): Bacteria > Elusimicrobiota > Endomicrobiia > Endomicrobiales > Endomicrobiaceae > Proruminimicrobium. Next base: position 3,027 of record JAQTSO010000115.1, read on the forward strand.
GCAACTGTTGATTTATTAAAAACGGCTAAAGACAAAGATTTTTTAAATTCAGCAAAACCGTTTAATACTCCTATTGATTATTTAAAAGAATTTGACAGACTAAACCTTATATCAAAAATAAATTTACTCCCGACAAAATTATATTCTGAAAAAATGAAAAAACATAAATTGAATATACTTGATGCGGACAAATCAAGCAGTTTTTCAATAAGTTACGGCAAATTAACTGAAGATTTTTTAGAATTTCAATTTACGCCTATTTACCAAAATTTAATAGAACCTTCAATGGCATATTACGATGATTTAGAAACAAAACTTTTTGATATAACTGCGGATTACACTATAAACACAAACAAATTATTTATTAAGAAGATAGATTTAATAAAATTACAGTCTATTCTTGACTTCAAATACGGAGAATTAAAAAATAACATATCCAAATATTTCAGTATTTCATTTGAAAATTCTCTTGGAGATACAACCACTAATCTTAACCCGACTATAAATTACGGAATGGGATTTGCATATTCTTTTTATAACAGTAAAATAATTCCATATTTTATGCCGAGAACCGGATACAGATACAGAGATATAAACAATTTTTTCTTAGTTCCTCAAATAGGCATTATCATAAAACCTATACCTCAATTAAAAATAATTGCAACGTATGATAAATATTTTGACAGTTATAAAAACAACAGGGGATTTAGTTCGGAATTAAGTTTACAGTTAGGATTTAAGATAACAGAAAACAATACTTTACTTGTATCTTACTCGGAATATACAGATACTGATATTGATACAAAAAATATGTTTAATATTGGCTTTGCATTTCATTTTTAATGAATATGTCTCATGTTTTTCTTTTGTCTTTAAAGGCTTTAAGATTTGATCTGAAATGAAGAAACACAAGAGCGAGGTGTACGTTCCTTTACGGTGTACATAAGCTCTTGTGTTTCAAAATTGTAAGCCAAATATTAAAGCCGTTATAATATTATTTGCGTTCAGCCACATCTTTTATGACAAGCTCTATAAAAGCATCAACCG
>JAQTSO010000116.1 GCA_028711215.1 Endomicrobiaceae bacterium
TAGTATAGATTTTGTTTTAAGGTGTTATGATGTAGGAAAAACTTCAGTGGACTATTCTGCCTTTAGTTTAAGGTAAGTATTAAGTGTGAGAAAAACTTCAGTGGACCACGCTGTCTTTAGTTAAGAGCAAGAGCCACTCCCCCTATATATAAGGGTATACCTTATTTGATTAAATAGCAAATAAACAAACCAGAACTGAATTTATTTCATCAAATGAAATGTTTTGAAAAGTGTTATAAAATTTAAATAACATATATTTTCAAAGTGTTTTGATATGTTGGGCGGATTTATCAACAAAGTTGATAAACCGAAGTTGATTTTTAATTTTGCTGCCTGTTTTTTGTGCATTTTACAAACCAGAGATTAGAATAATATTGTTTCTCTAATTATTGTCATCACTTTCACAAATTGTATTAGCAATAGCTGTTTTTATCTGATCAGGATTACGTCCAATCAAATTAAATACTTTTGTTTTTTTATCTATATTGTTTGTTGCTCGCCAACCAACAGAATGCGCTAAATGATCTATGGCTAAAAACAAAAAATCAAGTTTTTTGACTTTTGCCAAATTGAAATTTGTATCATCTGCGGAAATTACAGTTAAATTTTCTATGTTTGACAATTGTGAAAAAACAGCCATTCCTTCATTAAATCCTATAATTGCTATCTTAGACTTTGAAGTTATATCTTGTAAACTTTTTTTTGGTATCTTTGTATAAAAACTTTCATGAATTTTTAATTTTTCAATGTCAAACTTGCTTATTCTGCCTTTTAAATCATTGTTTTCTTGAGCAAGTTTATTGTTTTTTGTTTCTAATTCAGCAATACGATTATTTCTTTTTTCTATTTCATGTTCTTTGGAATAATTTCTAATTATTTTTTCAAAGTACTGAATTTTTAAGTTCAATTTGTTAATTTTATCATCTTGCTCTGTTATATGTTCATAAGGTTGGATGTATTTTTCTACATCATTAATATACGGCAAAATATCCATAAAAGATTTTATCTCTATGATGTTTTTGATGTTTTTTAAATCTTTATGAGGATTTATACAAAAACTTAAAGGTGCAATTTTTGCTATTTCAATATCATTTTTATCGTCGCCGACAAACACCCAATCTGTTTTTATGTTTAGTTTTAAGTTTTTTATAATTATTTTTAAAAAATCAATTTTCCCTTTAAAATCAGAAGGGTGTAATTCGTGCAGTTTGTCAAGATATCCGGCTTTATCAAATTTGTATTCGCAAGCTCCATATCCCCTTGTTATATCAAGATCTTCCTCGGCTTTATGTATAAGGTTTTGAAATCCGCCGGATATTACCACAGGTTCCCATTTTGTTCTGTCCAATTTTTTAAAAAAATCTTCAACGCCATTATTGTAAAAAATATTGTCTATTACGGCATCAAATTGTTCTTTTTTAAGACCATATTTCTTATGCATACAATATGAAGCTTGTACCCATTCGGTATAATTTTCAAATTCGCTGTTTTGCCATTTTTTATGATTCTTTTTCTCTTCTTCTATTGCACCTTCCCCCAGTATTCTTGCTATGGATTGCCAGCAGTTAGAAGAAATATCCGTGTCTTCAATTTTATTAGGTGTAAAAAGAGTCCCATCAACGCCACAAACAAAAAGTTTTTTTTTGAATTGAGCCATTTGCTCTCCTTTCAATCTAGGATTTTATCTTTTTATTAGCAACATCAATTCCTTCTGCCATAGCATTTATCTCAAATAGGGACTGATGTGCTTCCATAGGCATTGAAATAGGTAAATCTTTATAAGGGGCTACTTGTAAAGAACCGTCTATTGCTAAATGATATGCAATTCCTGCACTTATTCCCATGCTGAGTTTTTTAAAAATATCGTCTTTTTGGTCTGATAATTTATCCCAGAATACAGAATGGGTATCCGGTATTTTTTCTATTACAATATCTGAAAAATTTGCTATAGCTAAAATACAAAATTCAACAATTGTTCCTGCTATAATTGAATGGGTAAAAATGGATCTATGGTCTTCTATGCCAAACAGAGAAATATCTTGGTCTGGGATTCCACCGTTAGCATCTATTCCTCCTGAGCCTATAACTGCTCCGAGTGCAACTGCTAACAAGCCTGGCAAATATTTTCTAGGATTTTTAACTATCAGTTTGACTAATTTTTTATATATATCTAAAACAAATGTGGTTTTTGAATACATAAATTCATATCGTTCTTTGCTGTGTTCAACAAATCTGCCATTGAATCCTGCCTTAATAAATCCACCTACTTCTTTTAGTCCAAATTTTCCAAGTTTAAATAAAGTTTTAGATAAATTTTTAACTCTTCTTAAAAAAAGTTTTGGCAATAAACAAATCATTCTCTTTCCCCAAGCGGTAAGGTCTTGGGTAGTCGTTTTCTTTAAAGCAGAATTTAATTCTTGATAAATATCATTATAATTCATTCTTCAAAGACTGCCAATTTTTAGAATATCGAAATTTCATTGTCTTTATTTTAATGATTTTACAAACATAATTATATCAATTTTAAATTTGGTATAGCAAACATACAAATTTTTTTGCTTGATAGTAAAGTGCCATAATTTAATCTTTGGATAGTATTTGTTTAATTTCATAGTTTTTACGTTTTGCATAGACGAATTATTCTGAATTTTAATTTTGTTGCTTTTGAAAGATTTTAAGATTTGGGATGTTGGGCGGATTTGTGAAACAAAACGAAGTGTGTACTGTGAAAGGCGAAGCCGGAGGTACCCAAACATCTGGTCGTTTTTTGGTCGCTTATTTTAATGTATCAGCAAGTTTATAACCATTATTTGTTATTTTAAAATGTTGTCTTTTGGTATCTTTATATTGAATCAAATCTTCATTTTTCAATTCTTCTATCGCAGATTCAAATTTTGCTAATTCTCTGGGTTGATTTATAAAATTCCAATTGTTATCACATGCGCCAAAATATTCACCATCTAATGTTTTTACATGCATTAAAAAACCATCGTGATCTTGAGACATTTTTGTTAAGATAATTTTTGCTAAATCTGACAATTCTGTAGTTTTTTGAATATCTTGTGATATTGAAGGCTGGTTACTAATAATTTTTGGAATTATTTTGTCGTTTATTAATAATCCTAATTGTCGATCAAATTTATTAAAAAAATCATCTTTAGATTCATATTCGGTTGCTATTCCTTGTTGAAAACACTCTTTCTTAAATTCTTCCAATTTTTCAAGTTGGTCTTGATCAATTTTATTAGATTTATTTTCTGCATTAGAAAAAAACAACATGGCAGGCTTGCCAGAATCAATGTGTTCTTTTATTTCTTCAATAGAGCCACTATGATATTTTGGTGTTGGGGTTCCTATACGTTTCCCAAAAATACCTATTAATATATCGGCATCTTTTAATATTTGGTTATTGATATTTTCTTGAGGATAATCACATTCAAATGATGAATAAACATCATCTTCCCAACAAAGAGATTTAAGAATTATATTTTCTTTGCTTGAATGTAGAGAATTCCATTTATGAAGAATATCTTTTACTAATTGTCTTTCTTCTTTAACGTCTGAGGGGGAAGCTATTAAAACTTCTATAACATTTGCATTGTACATGAATATCCCCTATAAATATATGTATGCTAAATCTATATTGGATATTATAAAATTTATATACTGTTATCAAGTTTAATTTTTGGAATGAGAGTAGACTTTGAATTTTTACAAGTATTTTAGGTTGATTTTGTTGCTGTTAGAAGATTTTAAGATTTGGGATGTTGGGCGGACAGTTGTAAGTCCGAGATGAACCAAAGTATTTCGCGACTGTGGTGTACAAAAATGGAAGCGGAGCGAATGGTACATGAAGGAGCAAAATACAAAGGTGCAATCCAAATATTAAAATCTTTTTTTATGTTAAAAAAAGATACTCCGAGACTAGGATTCGAACCTAGACAAAGAGATCCAAATTCTCTTGTGCTGCCATTACACTATCTCGGAATTGAAATTTTTATA
>JAQTSO010000117.1 GCA_028711215.1 Endomicrobiaceae bacterium
TCAAAAAACAATTTTAAAACTTCACCTTGTTTTCCTTTATCTTTTCCTGCTAAAACCACTACTTTGTCTTTCTTCTTGATATTAAGCATATTTCTATCCTATTAATTATATTACTTCTGGTGCCAATGAAATTATTTTAAGAAAATTAGCTTCTCTTAATTCTCTTGCAACAGGTCCGAAAATACGTGTACCTTTTGGCTCGCCTTCTTCATTGATAATAACAGCGGCATTATCATCAAATCTGATGTAGGTTCCGTCTTCTCTGCGATATTCTTTTGCCGTTCTAACAATAACCACTCTGACAACTTCTCCCTTTTTTATGTTACCATGCGGAATTGCGTCTTGAACTGAGGCAATTATAACATCGCCGAGTCCTGCATATCTTCTTTTCATGCCTTTTAAAACTCTGAAACAACGAACACTTTTTGCACCTGAATTATCTGCAACATTTAAGACTGATCTTTCTTGAATCATATTTATTTCCTTACGCTTTGTTTACTATTGATGTCAAAACCCATCTTTTTGTTTTTGAAAGTGGTCTTGACTCCATTATAGATACTAAATCACCCATTTTTGATTCATTTTTCTCATCGTGAACTGAGAATTTTGATTTCACATGGGTAATTCTTCCGTATTGAGCATGTTTTATTGTTCTTTCAACAGCAACAACTCTTGTTTTTTGAGCTTTGTCACTGACTACTATTCCCTGCATAATCTTTCTTTTTGCGCGTTCAACCATGTTTCCTTCCTATGGGACTATTTCCCTTTTTTCTGTTCTGCAAGAAGTGTTTTTACTCTTGCTATCGTTTTTCTTAATTCTCTTATTTCTAAAGGATTTTTAACCGGAGCCGTTGAGTTTCTGAATTTAAGTTTATAATACTTTTCTTCTATCTCACCGAGCTTAGCTATCAATTCTTTATCAGACATACTTTTAATTTCCTGCCAATTTTTCTGTTTCATATCTATTTTCCGTTTTTATATTTCTTGTCTTACCAAAATCTTACAATGTATCGGTAATTTATCTGAAGCAAGCTTCAATGCTCTTCTTGCATCCGACTCAGATATACCTTCCATTTCAAACATTATTCTGCCCGGTTTTACTACTGCTACCCAAAATGCCGGATCTCCTTTACCTTTTCCCATTCTGGTTTCAGCCGGTTTTTTCGTGACAGGTTTATCCGGAAATACTCTTATCCAAATCTTTCCGCCTTTTTTTGTATACTTCGTCAAAGCTATACGAGCTGCTTCAATTTGGTTGCTATTCAACCAAACCGGCTCAAGAGCTTGTAGTCCGTAAGTACCAAAGGATAACTCAGTGCCGCCTTTGGCATAACCTTTCATTCTACCTCTGTGAGTCTTTCTGTATTTTACTCTTTTTGGCATCAACATATATTTGTCCTTCCTTAACTTTTAAATAACCTACTTTGATTCCTGAACAACATTTGTAACTTCTGCAGGATTTTCAATTAATCTTGCTTCTTCCAAAAGTTCTTTAGCTGTTTTTTGGAAATGCTCTTTCTTGAATATCCAAACTTTGACTCCGATTTTTCCCATTGTTGTGTTAGCTTCGGTAAAACCGTAATCTATTTCTGCTCTAAAAGTCTGAAGCGGAATTCTGCCTTCTTTTGTCCACTCAGTTCTTGCAATTTCTGCTCCGCCGAGTCTTCCGGCACACATAATTTTAATACCTTTAGCTCCTGCTAACATTGCCTTTTCTATAGTTTTTTTCATTGCTCTTCTAAAAGCAATTTGTTTTTCAAGTTGATATGCAATATTATCGGCACAAAGTTGCGCATCTGCTTCAGGTTTTTTAATTTCCATAACATTAACAAATGCTTTTCTTTGTGTCATTTGCTCAACTTCCATTCTTAGTGTTTCCATACCTTGCCCACCCTTACCGATTACAATACCGGGTCTGGATGTATAGATATTAACTCTAATGTACTTTCCTGCTCTTTCAATACCGATTTTGGAAACTGAAGCACTTTTTAATTTATTCTTAAAGTATTTTCTTATTCTAAAATCTTCTTCTATAAAGTCAGGCATTTCTTTTAGGTTGAACCACTTTGAATCCCAATCCTTAATATAACCTAGACGAACACTTTTAGGATGAATTTTATGACCCATGAACCTTACCCTTTTACCTTATTTTTATTTTCTTTGACAGCTTTAATTTCCGGAGCTGCCGTTTTATTTATAACAGCTTTTTTCTTGTTTTTCTTTGCTACAAGTCCCTCATCTGTAACAATTACTGTTAAGTGAGAGGTTTTTCTCTTATATGGCATTCCTCTGCCCATAGGACCCGGTCTCATTCTTTTCAGACTTGGACCATGACCTACCCAACATTCCTTAATTTTCAACCCTGAATAATCTTTAAGTTTGCCTGTATTTGCAACTGCACTTCTTAGAACTTTTTCTACCAATTCAGTTGCATTCTTAGGTAAGAATGAAAGAATTTCAAATGCTTTGTCAACATTTTTATCTCTTATAACAGTCAAAACCTGATTAACTTTTCTAGGGGCATATCTTACAAATTTCGCTATTGCTTTTGCTTGCATCTTCTTGTCCTTTGCTTTTTATGTTAACGCTGTATCTTGCCTTGTGATTCCGCCGTGGCCCTTAAATACTCTGGTAGGCGAAAATTCACCAAGCTTATGTCCAACCATTTGTTCCGATATATAAACCGGCAACCATTTTTTGCCATTATGTACAGCCAATGTATGTCCGACGAATTCAGGTGTAATTGTTGAGTTTCTTGCCCAAGTTTTTATTATCTTCTTTTCGCTGGTCTGATTTAATGCTTCAATCTTTTTTAAAAGTTTGGCATCTACATAAGGCCCTTTTTTAACTGACCTACTCATTTATTTCTCCTATGCCTTTGCTTTATTTCTATGACTTACTATCGTCCAATCCCAAATTTTCTTTGGTCTTGTCTTGAAACCCTTTGCTGGTTGATTCCATGGGCTACGAGGCTGGTTTCCACCTTTAGACTTACCTCTACCACCCCCGTGAGGATGGTCTGTAGCATTCATGGCAGTACCACGCACATGAGGTTTCCTACCGAAGTGGCGATTTCTTCCGGCTGAACCTATTGTCATGTTTTCATGTTCAATATTTCCAACCTGTCCCACTGTTGCGTAACACCTAACAAGGATCAGTCTTATTTCTCCGGAAGGCATTCTTACATGAGCATATTCGTCTTCTTTTGCGAGTAACTGCGCGGAAGCACCTGCTGATCTAATTAACTGACCGCCTTTGCCGGGAACTAATTCCAGGTTATGTATAAACGTACCTACAGGCATATTTGAAAGAGGAAGAGCATTACCATCTTTTATCTCGGCATCCGGACCGGACATCAGCTCATCTCCGACTTTCAAACCCTTAGGTTGTATAATGTATCTTTTTTCTCCGTCTGTATATTCTAACAAAGCAATTCTGCTTGTTCTGTTTGGATCATATTCAATGGATATAACTTTTGCAGGAATGCCGATTTTATTTCTCTTAAAATCAATGATTCTGTAAAATCTTTTGTGTTCTCCGCCTCTGAAACGAACCATAACCTGACCGGTATTATTCCTGCCGCCGGTTTTCTTTGCAGGCATTATTAATGACTTTTCCGGTTTGTTTGTAGTTATTTCCGAAAAATCTTCCATCGTGATAAATCTTCTCACCGGTGTGTACGGTCTAAATGTTTTAATTGGCATACTAATTTTTCCTATTTATCGGGCAGGAATCTTTTAAATTCAAAACCCATATTAACTTCTTTACGAAACTTATGCTTCGTCGACTATTGATATTTCCTGACCTTTTTGAAGCTTTATTATAGCTTTCTTCCAGTCACTTTTATAACCTGAATGTCCACCCATCTTTTTTTCTTTTCCAAGAAAAATACACGTATGAACACTTTTTACTTTTACCTTAAACATTGTTTCTACTGCTTGTTTAATTTGATATTTATT
>JAQTSO010000030.1 GCA_028711215.1 Endomicrobiaceae bacterium
AAAACATCAAAAAGTTTTTTAACAACATCTTTATCTGTTATTTCGCTGTGCAATGCTTTTTTAGCATTTAAATCAGCCGGTTTTGCTTTTGTAATAAGTTTTTCTGCAAATCTTACGACTTCTTTTGCTCTCGGGACTGTTGTTTCAATTTTTTCATGCAAAAAAAGTGCTGTTGTCATATTTCTCATCATAGCTCTTTTATGAGAAGGTGTTACTGCTAATTTTCTTGTATTGTGATTCTTAATCATTCTATTTGTGCTCCTTCAAAGACAAACCTATTTCATCAAGTTTTTTCTTTATTTCTTTAAGTGAATTTTGTCCGAATTTATCAAGACCCAAAAGTTCATCTTCCGAATATTTTATAAGTTCGCCGATTGTTTCAATACCTTCATTTTTCAAACCGTTTGATGCTCTGGTTGATAAATCAAGAATACTTATAGGCTGAGTTTTAACTTCTTCCGTTTTGTCTTCGACTTTTGCTTCTACAGGTTCAATTTCTTCAACTTCTTTAGCAACGCTTGCAACACCTGTAAATATTGCTAAACTTGCCTGCAATACTTTTGCTGATTCAATCAAAGCTTCCTGTGGAGTAATTGAACCGTCTGTCCAAACTTCCATAATTAATTTATCGTAATTGTATGATTGGTCTACTCTGGTATTTTCAACTTCGTAATTAACTTTTGTTACCGGTGAAAAAAGAGCATCCATAACAATTGTTCCGGCTGTATATCTGTGATTTTTAATATCGCCTGCTAAAACATATCCTTTACCTTTGGAAACTTCAAGTTCCATTTCAAGTGTCGCACCGGCATCAATATTTGCAATTTCCTGATCCGGATTAAGTATTTCAACCACCGCATTTTTTTCTATATCTTTTGCTTTTACTACGCCTGCTTTGGAAACTTTTAAATATAATCTTTCAGGTCCTTCACCTGTCAATCTTACTCTTATCTTTTTCAAGTTAAGCATTATCTGCAAAACATCTTCTCTCACGCCTTTGATTACCGAATATTCGTGGGAAGCACCTGTAACATTAACCGAAGTAATTGCCGAACCTTCAATACTTGAAAGCAAAATTCTTCTCAAAGAATTTCCGATTGTATGCCCGTATCCTCTTTCAAAAGGCTGAGCAAAAAATCTACCGAAAGTTTTCGAAGCTGTTAATTCTTCTAATTGTAACTTTTCTAATTTCTTTAAATTTGATGTTTTCATCCTATATAACTCCATTTAACTCACTTTTTCAAGCGGTTATTTTATTTTATTTTGAATACAATTCAACAATTAACTGACTATTTATCGGATGTGAAAATTCTTCTAATGAAGGTTCATTTTTCACTTTGCCTGTAATAGTGGCTTTGTCAAATTCCAGCCATGACGGAACTGCAACCGGATTTTCCATCAATTTAACAAGATTAGCGTTTGTTTTGTATTTTTCTTTAACAGTGATAACGTCTCCTGTTTTAACCTGGTATCTAGGAACATCAATTTTTTTGCCGTTAACCATAACAAGTCCGTGCATAACTAACTGTCTTGCCATTTTTCTTGAAAATGAAAAACCCAGTTTAAAAACAGTGTTGTCAAGTCTGAGTTCCAAAAGTTTCATTAAACTGTCGCCTGTCATACCGGGCATTCCGTCTGCAACCAAAAAATATCTTTTGAATTGTTGTTCTGATAACCCGAACACTCTTTTTGCCTTTTGTTTTTCTCTTAAATGTTTTCCGTAATCTGACATTTTACTTTTTCTGGCACCGTGCTGACCCGGTGCATTTTTACCTCTTTTTCTTTCAAATGTACAATTTGCATTACATTTGTCACCTTTTAGAAAAAGCTTTTCTCTTTCTGTCCTGCATTGTTTACATACTGAACCGGTATATCTTGACATCTATTAAAATCCTCCGAAAAAATTTTTAACTTAATTATACTCTTCTTGGTTTTGGCGGACGGCAACCGTCATGCGGAACCGGTGTTACATCCTTAATTGCTGCTACCATAAGTCCTGAAGCATGCAATCCTCTGATTGCTGTTTCTCTTCCAGGGCCGGGACCGTTAACAAAAACCGCTACTTGTTTTACGCCCATATCTAATGCTTTTTTACCTACTGCATTTGCTGTCATCTGAGCGGCAAACGGTGTTCCTTTTTTTGCACCTTTAAAACCTGAACCGCCCGCTGATGCCCAAACCAAAGTATTTCCTTTGTCGTCTGTAATCGTTACTATTGTATTATTAAAAGTAGATTGCACATATGCTTTTGCTATTCCGCCTGCATATCTGACTTTCTTTTTTAAAACTGGTTTTTTCACATCTGCCATTATCTTAACTCCTCCAAAAACTATTATTTAATATTTATTTTACCGGCTTTTTCTTTAATGCTGCTGCCTTTCCCGCACCTACTGTTTTTCTCTTTCCTCTTCTTGTTCTTCCGTTGGTTTTTGTTCTCTGTCCTCTTACAGGAAGATTTCTTTTATGTCTTATACCTCTGTAACTTCCGATATCTATTAATCTTTTAATATTAGCTTGAATTTCTCTTCTTAAATCACCTTCAACTTTATATTCTTTTGTTATAAGATTATTAATCTGGTTAACTTCGCTTTCCGTTAAATCTTTCACTCTTTTAGCTGGATCAAGATTAAGTTCTGTTATAATTGCATTTGCAAGCACTGGACCAACGCCATAGACATATCTAAGTGCTACATCTAATCTTTTTTGTTTCGGTAAATCAACTCCGGCAACTCTTGCCATTCTTTATGTCCCCCATTTAAAATATTACTTATATTAATTTAATAAAAAATTAACCTTGTCTCTGTTTGTGTCTTGGATCTTCACAAACAACTCTGACGACACCTTTTCTTTTTACTACTTTACATTTTTGGCATATAGGTTTTACTGATGCTCTGACTTTCATTTAAAATACTCCTAAAATTATTTGTCTCTGTAAGTAATCCTTCCTCTTGTTAAATCATAAGGGGAAAGTTCAACTTTTACTCGATCTCCGGGTAAAATTTTTATGTAGTGCATTCTCATTTTACCGCAAATATGCGCCAAAATTACATGTCCACCTTCAATTTCAACTCTAAACATTGCGTTTGGCAATGATTCAAGTATTTTACCGGTCACTTCAATTTTTTCTTCTTTGCTCATTTGTTTTCCTTGGTTAGATTTTTGTTAAAATCTCATAACCATTTTTTGTGACGAACACTGTGTGTTCGTAGTGGGCACATAAACTACCGTCTCTTGTTACGACAGTCCAACCGTTTGGCAAAACATCAACGTGATATTTGCCTGCATTGGCCATCGGTTCTATAGCAATTACTAAACCCTCTTCCAGTTTAACGCCTGTCCCGTTTTTCCCGAAATTTGGAACGCTTGGCTCTTCATGAAGATTTCTGCCGATACCATGACCGCAGTAATCTCTGACTACCGAATAACCAAAACTTTCCACATATTTCTGGACTGCGTAGGAGACATCGCCTAACCTGTTGCCGGGTTTAACTTGCTCTATAGCCACATATAATGAGTCTTCCGTTACCTGCAATAATTTCTTTGTTGAATCGGATATTTTTCCGACAGGATATGTGTAAGCCGCATCACCATAATACCCGTCATAAATTGTACCGACATCAACACTTACGATATCACCGGAAGAAAGCACACAAGAGTCATTCGGAATCCCATGTACAAGCTCATTATTTATAGAAACACATGCTGATGCAGGGAACCCACCATACCCCAAAAAAGCCGGTTTCATATTAAAAGATCTAATTTTCTTTGAAACTTCCACATCTATATCTTTTGTTGTAATTCCCGGTTTTATAAAACTTTTTAAATCTTCCAAAATCTCTGCGATTGCTTTTGAAGCAACCCGCATTTTTGCTATTTCAGAAGAGCTTTTTAATTCTAGTTTATTGCTCAAAATAACGACCCTTACATCTTTTTTACATAATCTGAAATCTGTTCGAAAACTTTTTCAGGTGTTAACATTCCGTCTATTTTTGCAAGTATTCCCTGCTTTTCATAATAATCAATGAGTACTTTTGTCTGTTTATCGTAAACTGATAATCTTTCTCTTATTGTATCAGGATTATCGTCTTTTCTCTGTATTAAGTTTGCTCCGCATAAATCACAAATGCCTTCTTTTTTAGGAGGCATTGAATCTATGTTAAAACTGCCGCCGCAGGCAGGACATACTCTCCTGCCGGATAATCTTTTTACGATTTCTTCGTTTTCCGTTAATATGCAAAATACTGCCGATACTTTTTTATTTTCTTTTGTTAGAAATTTATCCAATTCCTGAGCTTGTGACAAAGTTCTCGGAAAACCGTCAAGTAAAAAACCTTCCGAACAATCCGGTTTTTTTAATCTTTTAACAACCATTTCAACTATAACATTGTCGGGAACAAGTTTTCCTGCCGACATATAAGGTGCAAACATAGGATCATCTTTTGCTTCTCTCAACATATCGCCCGTTGAAAGATGAACAAGACCGTAAGTTTTGCTGATTGTTTTTGCCTGTGTGCCTTTTCCTGCACCAGGAGGCCCGAATAATATAAAATTTTTCATATAATTTTCCTCTGCCAAATTTAAACAAAAAAAAGATAATATATCAGCAATGTCATGATATTATATGCTCGGAAAATATCATCACATCACAGATAGATTCGCAGATTATATATTAAATTGTATTGCAATGTCAAGCCGTTTGTTAAAGCAACCGTTGTTTTGCAACAAAAAATAAATTTAAGTTTTTTTTGACTCAATCATTTTTTCCATAAGTTCTGCCGAAAAAGACACAAACTCCGAACATGGTCTTTTTTTATAATAACTTTCCGTTCTTTCAGAAGGATTGGGATTATCTTTTTTCTGTTCTAAACCAAGCAACTGTCTGCATACTATTGAACCGTATTTTTCTTCAAATTGTTTGGCAAGTTCCTGAATAAGTTTATAATGTTCCGCTTTTGCTTTGTGGTCTTTTGGATCAATATAGCCGTATTTTAAACCTGCAACCATAAACATTGCTGAAACTGCACCGCAAACTTCACGTAGCCTTCCCATACCGCCGCCGAAAGAAGAAGATATTTTCAGAGCCGTATCAAAATCAATATTTAAATCTTTGGAAAATGCACAAATTACCGATTGACAACAGTTATACCCATCTTTAAATAATTTTTCAGCCTCTTGCGATTTACCCATAATTAAATCCTCAGTAAAATAATGTATTTAGTCAAAATTAAAATTTATTGCTGTTCAGATTTTAAATCAAGTTTTTGCAACATATATTGAGCATCTTTACAGCCTTTTTCCGCAGACATCATAAACAATCTTATTGCTTTTCTTGTATCTTTTTCAACTGCACGTCCTTCATAATACATAAAACCTACATTATATTCCGCTTGGGGATTACCCTGATCGGCTGATTTAGCATACCATTTAAATGCTTTTTCAAAATCTTTTTCAACTCCGTTTCCGTCATAATACATGTTGCCTACGTAACACTGCGACTGATCGTCTCCCTGTTCGGCTGATTTAATAAACCATTCAAACGCTTTTTTGCCGTCTTTTTCGACACCTATACCTTCATAATACATATATCCAACCTCACTTTGAGCATCAACATTGCCCTGCTCTGCAGATTTCATCAACCACTCAAATGCCTTTTTGTAATCCGAACCTTCTTCCATCCCCACCCCGCTGTAATACATGTTTCCTAAATAAAACTGTGCCGGGGCATGGCCTTGTTCCGCTGCTTTTTTGTACCATTGGAAAGCTTCCTGATAATCGGTTTTTACTCCGTAAATGTCTCCGCATGCAACACTTGAATACACAGTGCCTACGGCACATTGCCCGTCAGGATTTCCTTTTTTTGCCGACTTCATATAATATTCAAAAGCTTTTTTGTAATTTTTATCCGTTCCGTAACCGTTGTCATACATATAACCGACTTTATATTCGCCGGGGGCATAAGCCTTCATTGCAGATTTGCTGTACCAATTAAACGACTCTTTATAATTTTTATCAACATCATTTCCTTCAAAATATATATCGCCGAGTTTATACTGCGCTTCACTGTCCCAGTTTTGTGCTTTAGTTTGTAATTCTTCAAAAGTTTCTGACTTGGCAAAAACTGCAAAACAAATAATGACAAAAAAACTTAAGAACGATTTTAAATAATTCATAAAAACCTCTTTATTTTTAATAAAGGTTATCCTTTATGGCATTATAGCACAATATTTTCCGCAAAAAAAATTACCAACACCAAGAATACACATTCAATATTTTGATTTTATTATAAATTTGTCAAAATAAAAAGAGACAGGGTTTTTTAAATTCCTGTCTCTTTTTGATTATATTAAAAACTGCTTATTTGCCGAACTTCCATGTTGCACCCATTACTGAATAAGCACACCACCAATTCTCCGGAGTTTCAGCATCCAGAGCATAAGCATATCCTACATACAATTTTAAATCTTCCGTATAATTGTATTCTGCTTTTGCATTATATTCATATCTTCCTGCACCGCCGGCTGCATTGCTGTTTTTGAACAAATCCAATATCAACTTAACTTTACCCTTTGAAAAATCTATACCGGCATTTAATGATTCAACATTGTACATTCCCCACATAAATTCATAGTTATTGGTCATCATCCCGAAATTTGCATCAGACAAACTTGTTGCAAAATATTGACCGGCTCTTAAATATTGAACTCTTGGGGTAATCATCATATCTTTTAAAACAATTCTGTATTCTGCATTTAATTTTACAAGAAGAGAATCTGTTTCGGACTGGTCAAACATGTTTGATTGAAGACTGTAAAAGAGTTTTGCTATTTCTGCAGAAGCACTTAAATTACATTTTTTAAATTCAGGTTTAAAACCTATAATTTCCGTTCTGTTAGTGCCATAAAGTCCGATTGGAACAATTTCTGCTGTTTCTGAATCATATAAATATGCTGTAAGATTTATATTGTCATTTAATTTATATTTTGCGTTTATTAAAGATATATTTACTTTTGTCTGTGCCATCATCATAGTATCAGCATTTTCATTTGATATTTTTGAATATAAAAAATCAATATTTAATTTTTCTTTATCGTTATAATTTAAGACAACTCCGTCCATACCGCCATTATATGCCCCAAGCCAATAATTCTGGGAATATGCAAGCCATCTTGACATATCTCGCAAGCCTACATAAAATATTGAATCGCCTTTTTCACCGTAGTAAAATTTACCGACTTTTAATGTTAACCTATCGTTATCAAAAAAATTCTTAAATACTACGTTTGCTTCGGCTATCATTGTTTTGTTTAGCAATCCCGTATTAGTGCTGTTGTCTGCCTGTTGCCCTGCTAAATAATTATCTCCCCAAGTGCTTACATACAACAAAGCTACGTTACCTTCAACATTTTCTGTTAAATCAAAGTTTCCGCCAAGCAAAAATCTTGTATTTGTAAAACTGATTCCGTTTTCAAATGTAGAACCCATAGTTTTCCATTGCCAATCTGCACCCATTATGTCAAACTGCCCGTACAAATTTATTTTTGCACTTGCTATTTGAGGAATAAACAAAGCTAATGCCAAAACCAACAAGAAAATCTTTTTCATACTCTCTCCTTAACATTTAATTAACATACGAGACTCCGATATTGTAAATAAAAACAATTAACAAGTCAACGGACATAACGGCGGAAGCCGGGAAGCTTAGCAACGGATTTAACAACAATAACGGCAGAAGCCGGGAAGTTTAGCAACGGCGTTAACAACAATAACGACAGAAGAATGAAGAACAAAAATGCGGAGGCTGGTATTTTTATTAAATTTTATTGTATAATTCCATCGTAGTATAAAAATACTGTTGTATATAACTTACGATTGTTTACATCTACTGATGCGGGGAGGATTTATGACAATACCATTACGTCAGGAATTCATGAGACCTGTTTTGAAAGCCTTTGCCGACGGTGAGGCCAGAAACCAAAAACAAGTAGAAATCATAGTTGCCGTTGCCTTAAATTTTTCAAAGGAAGACTTTGAACAATTTTCATTAATCTCAAGCAAAACAATTATTGAAGAGAGAATTGAATGGGCATTATGCAACTTGTATAGAGCAGGATTTCTTGTAAAAGCAGAAAGTGGCGGATTTTACAAAATAACAAGCTCCGGCTTAAATGCAGTAAATAAAACGTTGGATCTAAATGCACTTTAAAGCTAGGAAGCTTGGAAGCCGGGTAGCTCAGCAACGACCTTAACAACTGATTTTTGTTAAATTTTATTATATTGTGTAGCTTCCCATTATTTACACCTACCTAGTACGGAGGGATTTATGACAATACCTTACCGCCATGAATGCATGAAGCCTGTTTTAAAAGCTTTTGCAGACGGCAAAGCAAAAGTACAAAAAGAAGTAGAAACAATTGTTGCATCCATTCTAAACCTTTCCAATGAAGAATTAGAACATCTGTTACCAAGCAAAGTCCAAACAGTTATCGCAGACAGAGTATCATGGGCAATATCACACATGCAAAAAGCAGACCTGCTTGTAAAAGTAGACAATCGCGGATGTTACAAAATAACCGACACCGGTCTGAAAGTTCTAAATGATAACATGCATGATGCTTGGAAATTGGAAACCCCAAAACTGGAAGCTTAGCAGCTTGGAAGCTGGGCAACAACGCTAACGACTGAAGCTCGGAAGATTAGCAGCTTAGAAGTTTTGAAGTTTAGTAAAAACCTTACTGCCAAAACAAAAAATCAAAAACTAAAATCTTATATGATTTTTCAATGTTTTTCTTTCGTACAATTTTAATGTATAATTCAGTTGTACTATTGATTATTGAAATCTAACAGAGAGAATTTATGCTAAAACCTAAACGTAAAGAATCCGTAAAACCTGTCCTTGAAGCTTTTGCAGACGGCAAAGCAAAAACACAGAAACAAATAGAGGCCATCGTTGGCGACATTTTAAGAATTTCAAGTGAAGATTTACAAAAGTTACTGCCAAGAAAAATTCCTGCCGTTATTACAAACCGAGTATCATGGGCAATGTCTTACATGCACAAAAAAGAACTAATTATAAAAGTAGGCACCAGAGGCCTTTATAAAATAACCGACTCCGGCCTAAAAGCCCTCACTAGAAACGTCTCCGAAGACTGGAAGTTCTGATGTTGGAAGCTGAGAAGCTTAGAAGCTGGGAAGTTTGGCAGCTTGGAAGCTGAGCAACTTTAAATTTAAACTATACTTAAAATTTTCATGCTTTTTCTATTTGTGACGCAATGCGTCACATTTTAAATATGAAAACAAATTTGAATACATTTATTCCAAAATTACCATTTAACATCAAGATAAAACAAATCTGCTGGTTGTCCTACAAGTTGAATATCAAATTTTAAACTTGTTTCTACTTTAGAACTTGCATTGTGAATTCTAAATGAAATTGCCCAACCATTATCCATTGTTAAAATGACAGTTGTTTTTGAATTATTCTTAAATATTAATTCTATTATACGCATAGGCAATTTTATTTTCGGTATTGCAATATCTGGTTTTTTATATTTTGTGGGTTGATTTAATTGACCGTGCAGATTAAACGGAAGTACTTTTGTAATATGATTATCGCAATGAATTAATTTATAATAATCATTACCATTACTACCAATCAAATATTTTATAAGACCTTCAACAACATTGATGCCATTATTTGAATACAGTGATTTAAACTCACAAATAAAAGCATTTAATAGAGGCATATATATTAAATTCTCTTTATTAGACAAATCTTTCCATAAACAACCTTTTTTTCTCAGTTGTTCCAAACTTTCAAATATTGGTTTTATTTCGCAAAAATATTTTTGCGAACATGAAAATCCAAACCATTTTTTACCGAAATCTAAAATTTTTGATAAACGAGAATGTTTTAATGCAGAATGATTATGTTTTACGGATATCCCAATTTCCCATTTAATAGAACGACGTATTACAAGTATATCTCTAACATCTCCACTTCTAGCTATATTATCAGGTTGTAAAGAAACCGTTAACTCATCAATACCATCTTCTGTAATGCGAGGTTCCATTGATATAATTGTTCTTATCCCAGATTTTGCCGAAGAAATCATCTCTTTTTGTTCTGAAATATCAATGTCATTCAAATAACGAGCTTTAGCTATTTCCAAACTTGAATTTTCAATAATTTTAACAGATCTAATTTTTGATACTATTTCTTTTAAAGCTAAAACACATGCATATTCATAGGCTTTACCTTTAATTGTTGATTGTTCAGTCGTTAACATTAGACAAATCCTTTTTTATATTTTTTGCAATTATAAAAGCAAGATTAACTGGAACTGCATTCCCAACCATTTTATAACCACTTGCTATATCTTTATATTTAAAAATAAAATTATCTGGGAATGTCTGTATCCTTGCACATTCACGCACTGAAAGGCGACGATATAAATGTTCATTGCCTGGTTCGAAAATTCTCTTATTTTGAGATATGAATTTCATCTTAGGAGCTTGCGGATGTATTGGAGCATGTCTACCGCCTGCTTGAATTGTAAAAGAAGGTTCATCCCATGACCTAACACGATTCCTTGACATATAAATAGTTGAAAATCCACCGTTCATATATTCATGATTAGCTATTTTTAACTCTTCTCCATTCGTTTTATTTTTATCTTTTGCAGGTTGGGCCAATCTTAAATCATATATTGCATCTTTAAGCGTTAGTTTTTTACAGTTTTCCTTCGGGAATTCAAATTTTTTATTTAAATCTTTTCTATAACCTACTATAAAAACACGAAGCCTATCTTCTGGGACATTATAATCATTAGCGTTTAATAATTTCCATGAAATAGTATATCCAACTTTTGCAAAATCTTTTACAAAATTTGTAAATGCTTCTTTATGTTTAGGTTGCAACATCCCTGACACATTTTCAACAAGAAAAAATTTGGGTTGCTTATCTTTCAATATTCTAATGTAATCGTAAAATAATTTTCCTCTACTATCATTGATGCCTCTACCAGCACCGGCTTCACTCCAACTCTGACATGGCGGTCCACCTATTATCCCTTCTGTACTAGGAATTTCTTTTGCTTGAATATCTGTAATACTCCGTCTGTCCAATACGACGTTTTTAAAATTATGTTCAAATGTATCCCAAATCTCAGGATCGTATTCATTAGCCCAAATTGTTTGAAATCCAGACATATGAAATCCTAAATCTAAACCACCAGCACCTGAAAACAATGATATTATTTTGATTTTTTTCATATTAAATATTTATTGATTTTTTAGTTTATAGTATACATTAGTATGTTTAGTCAAATAATAGCAAAATTTTGTTTTTTATTGCAAGTAAATCAATAAAATAAATTAAATTTATTTCTTTGCTGTTAAGCGACTAGAAGATTTTTAAAAGAAAAATGACGATTCAAAAATCGCGGTGTACGTAAGTAAAGCGGAGCGTACGGTACATAAGATTTTTAAATCGTCATTTTAAATTAAAAAGATTCGGTCGTACTATTTGACGTTGAACCAACGACCCTTGATGCGTCCCTCTTTCATAAACCCTTCATAATGCCTCATAATCAAATGAGACTCAATCTGGCCTATCGTATCAAGAGAAACACCTACAACGATAAGAAGCGACGTTCCTCCGAAGAAGAAAGGTGCTCCCAAAAATGTTCTGATATAATCAGGAAGTACTGCGATACCCGCAACAAACAAAGCGCCGCCAAGAGTTACTCTTTCCAATATTTTTTGGATGTATACTGCTGTCGGATCGCCCGGTCTTACACCCGGTATAAAACCACCTGACTTTTTCATATTTTCAGATAAATCTTTAGGATTAAATGAAATAGAATTATAAAAATAACAGAAAAATATTACAAGTGCCGCATAAACTCCGTTATATACAATAGAGCTGCGGTTAAACCATTCAAGTATCTTTTTTGAAAGCGGAATACCAAATACAGTCCAGTCCGGAGCAAATTGTGCTACTGTCAGAGGTGCTGACATTATAGATACTGCAAATATAACAGCAATAACACCCGACTGGTCAACTTTAATAGGTAAAAATGAAGTTTGACCACCGTACATTTTTCTTCCTACCATTCTTTTTGCATAATGAACCGGTATTCTTCTCTGTCCTGTTTCAATCCAAACAACAAATGCCAATACCGTTAAAACCAAAGCAACTAATACTATTGCAAAAAGTAGTGATAATTCGTCCATCTGTATCAATTTCATAACACCTAATGAAGCAGACGGAAGCCTTTCAACTATACCTGCAAAAATGATTAATGATATACCGTTACCGATACCTCTTTCCGTAACCTGTTCTCCAAGCCACATTATAAGCACTGTGCCGGCAACCAATGTCATAACAGTCATTGACATCCAAGCCATTGTAGGGTCTAAAACTATCGGCATCCCGCTTGGTGTAGGCATTTTTGTAATTGCCATTGTTAAACCGAAAGACTGAATTGCACCTAAAATCAATGTCGCATATCTTGTAATCTGAGTTATTTTTTTTCTTCCCTGCTCGCCTTCTTTTGCAAGTCTGTCAAGATAAGGGATAACGTGTGCACCCTGCATCAAACTCATTATAATGGATGCATTGATATAAGGCATTATGCCCATAGAAAATACTGACATTCTATTTAATGCTCCACCTGAAAACATATCCAAAAATCCCAGTAACCCGTTGCTGTTTGCTTGGAACAAAGACTTTACAGCCTCTGCATTGATACCCGGTATCGGAACTGACGCTCCGATTCTATAAGCAATAATTATTGCAAGAGTAAATAAAACTTTATTTCTTAATTGATGGACTTTGAATATATCTGCGAATGTTTTTAGCATTGTGTCACCTTTTATATTTTAGAGTGTTTGTAGTTAAAAAACTCTTTTGCTGTCATAAACCTTTACGGTTTATATCAACCTAAGCTTCCACTATTACAACTTTCCCGCCGGCCTTTTCAATTATTCCTTTAGCTGTTTTTGAAAAACTGTTTGCTGAAACAGTAAACTTTTTATCTATGTTGCCGCCGTTTGCCAAAACTTTTACAAGTTTGCCTTTTTTAATTATACCGGCTTCTTTGAGTTTTGCAACCGTGATTTCATCGCCTGTATTAAACTTTGACACTATTACATCAAGATTAACAATTTCATATTGTTTTCTGAAAGCAGCATTACTGAAACCCCTTTTTGGGATTCTTCTGACTAAAGATATCTGTCCGCCTTCAAAATGCGACATATTACTGCCGTCACCGGATCTTGATTTTTGGCCTTTACTACCTCTGGTAGAAGTTCTACCGTGACCTGAACCGACTCCTCTTCCGATAATTTTTCTTCTATGTCTCGAACCTTCTGCAGGTTTCAATGTATTTAATCCGATCATATTTCTGCAACCTCTTTATTTCTTATTTTTGCCACTTCTTCTTTTGTTCTCAATGATTTTAATCCTTCAATTGTAGCATATACAACATTGAAAGGATTTGGTGACCCCATTGATTTTGTAAGAATATCTTTTACTCCGACAGCTTCAAGAACTGCTCTTACAGAACCGCCGGCTATAACACCTGTTCCCGGAACTGCAGGTTTCAACAAAACTTTTCCTGCTCCGCTGATTCCTATAATTTCATGAGGAATACTAGTATTTCTAAGAGATACTTTTACCATGCTTTTTTGTGCTTTTGTACTGCCCTTTTTGATTGCAGACTGAACTTCGTTTGCTTTCCCGAGACCGCAACCGACTTTACCTGCTCCGTCACCGACTACAACAAGCGCATTAAAGGACATTCTTTTTCCGCCCTTAACGACTTTTGTAACTCTGTTAACGGATACTACGGTTTCTTTCAAACCACTTTCATTTTCTTTGTTATATTTATTATCAGCCAACTTATCCTCCCAACTGCGACCATATAAAAATTTTTAGAATTCTAATCCACCGGCTCTTGCTTCTTCGGCAAGTGCCTTTATTTTACCTTCATAAGATTTGCTTGATCTGTCAAAAACAACTAATTTAATTTTATTTTCAGTTGCTTTTTGAGCGATTAATTTACCGACAGTTTTTGCTGCTTCAACAGTATCATTAGATTTTAATTTGCCTTTAAGTTCAGGTGATAGAGTTGATGCTGATGCTAAAGTAATCCCTCTTGAATCGTCAATAATTTGGGCATAAATATGTTTATGTCCGCATTTTACATTCAATCTTGGTCTTTCCGTAGTTCCGGAAATTTTACTTCTGACTCTTTTTTTTCTTAATACTGCCCTTATTTTTGACCCTTTCATTACTATATCCTCTTTGTCTTTGTCATTTCCAAATTAAAGCCTGACGGCTTTTTAAAACTATTTTACTTTTTTGCTCCGGCTGCTGCAGACTTACCTGCTTTTCTTATAATCTTTTCACCTGCATATCTGATACCAAAACCTTTATAAGGTTCCGGAGGTTTTACAGCTCTTACTTCAGCTGCAAATGCACCTACCGCCTGTTTATCTGCACCGGTAAT
This sequence comes from Endomicrobiaceae bacterium, assembly GCA_028711215.1. Lineage (GTDB taxonomy): Bacteria > Elusimicrobiota > Endomicrobiia > Endomicrobiales > Endomicrobiaceae > Proruminimicrobium. Next base: position 14,514 of record JAQTSO010000030.1, read on the forward strand.
CGTAAGCGTAGGTATTTTATCTGCCGTAACACCGACAACAACTTTTACATTTTTCGGAACTTCTTTCGTAACTGTATGAGAAAAACCGACGGTTAACGTCAGATTACTGCCTGTTAAAACAGCTTTAAACCCGAGACCGTTTAATTCTAGATCTTTTTTGTAACCGTTTGTAACACCTTCAATCATATTACCGATAAGCCCTCTTAAAAGACCTTGGAGCATATCAGCTTCTCTTGTTTCTTCTTTCTTTTCAAGAGTAATTGAAGTATTATCAAGTTTTACAGTTAATCTATCGTCTATCTTCTGATAAAGTTTCTCTTTTACACCTGAAACTTCTAATACACCGTTTTTAAATTCTACTTTAATTTTTTCCGGTATTGCTATTGGCTTTCTTCCTAAGCGACTCATTTTGCAACCTCAATATAAAAATTTACCAAACATAACCTATGACTTCGCCACCGACTTTTGTGTCTCTGGCTTTTTTGCTTGCCATCATTCCTTTTGGTGTAGAAACAATTGCAGTACCGAAGCTGCCTAGAACTTTAGGCAATTCTTCATAGCCTTTATAAATTCTTAGTCCCGGCTTTGATACTCTTTTTAAACCGCTGAGAGCAGGTTTACCGTTTAAATCATACTTCAAATAAACTCTTAAAACACCTTGTTTCTGATCTTCAATGTTTTTATAATTTGTGATATATCCCTCATCTTTCAAAACTTTTGCTATCTCAGTTTTTATTTTTGATGCAGGAATATCAACTTTTTCGTGTAATTTAGAATTTGCATTCCTTATTCTCACAAACATGTCTGATATAGGATCTGTAATCATTACCCAACCTCTTTCTAATTTTGTTTTACTCTATAAACTTTTTACTTTATTCTTTACCAACTTGACTTTGTTACACCCGGTATCTCACCATTGTGTGCAAGCTTACGGAAGCATATTCTGCATAGACCAAAATCTCTGTAGTAGCCTCTAGGCCTTCCACACAGGCGACATCTGTTCCTGTACCTAGTAGCAAACTTCTGAGGTTTGCGCATTTTTGCTTCTGCTGATGTTGTTGCCATAATAAACCTCTACTTTATTTTATTTACTTTTCTTCTCTATAAACATCTTATGGTTTTTTGCCAAGCTTCTAAGCCTCTAAACTTCCCAGCTTCTGAAACTATCTTTTCTTAAACGGCATGCCCAAATATTCCAAAAGCATTTTGGCATGTTCGTCTTTTTTTGCCGTCGTTACAAAAGTTATATTCATTCCTCTTGCTTTGTCAGATTTTTCAATGTTGATCTCAGGGAATATATACTGTTCCGTAAGACCTAAATTAAAATTACCTTGTCCGTCGAATTTATTAGGCTCAAGCCCTCTAAAATCTCTGATTCTTGGTATTGCAATGTTTATGAATCTGTCTAAAAATTCATACATTACCGTACCCCTGAGAGTTACTTTAACTCCGATAGGCATACCTTCACGTATTTTAAAGTTTGAAACAGATTGTTTTGCTTTGCAGACAACCGGCTTTTGACCGGTTATTGCCGCAAGCTCTTCACTTGCAGTTTCAACAACTTTAATATTTTCTTTTGCTTCGCTAAGACCGATATTTATAACGATCTTCGCCAACTTTGGGACTTGGTTTACATTTTTAAACCCGAATTCTTTTTCCAAAGCCGGTATAACATTTTTTAAAAACACTTCTTTCATTCTAGGAACTTGATTCATATTTCTTTTCCCTTATTAAACTATTATTTCACCACATTTTCTGCATACTCTTACTTTTTTACCGTCTGAGAGTTTATCAAATTTAGGTCTGTTGGGTTTTGCACATTTTGGGCAAACCAACATAACGTTTGAAATTGATATCGGTGATTCTTTTTCTTTGATACCACCGGGATCTCTTTGTGTAGGTTTTGTATGTCTTTTCACAACACCAACTTTTGAAACGACAACTTTTCCCTCATCAAAAAACAATTTTAAAACTTCACCTTGTTTTCCTTTATCTTTTCCTGCTAAAACCACTACTTTGTCTTTCTTCTTGATATTAAGCATATTTCTATCCTATTAATTATATTACTTCTGGTGCCAAT
>JAQTSO010000118.1 GCA_028711215.1 Endomicrobiaceae bacterium
AAAATTATTGCAATGCAATATCCGGTTAGAAGTGTAAAACCATTGCAAAATATATTAAAAGATTTTAATAATATAATTTTTGTAAGTAATGAGAAAAATTTTAAAGAAAGACTTAAAACAACAAATTGTAAAATGATTTTTAAAGACTTATTTGCCGGTGATTTCGGACATTGTACTGATTTAGGCAACCAGATGATAGCAGATAACTTGGCAGATACTTTGGTAAAACTTATAAATTGAATACAATTTTTGTATAATAAAAAGAATCTGATTACAGTAAATGGGAGTTTTTGATGAAAATATCAAAAAAAGATGTTGATTATGTTGCAACTTTGGCGAGATTAGAGTTTGAAGCAAAAGAAGAAGAAAAACTTATAGACCAGTTAGCTTCTATTTTAGGGTATGTTGAAAAGATTAAAGAAGTTGATACTTCAAAGATTGAACCGACGAGTCACGGGTTTACGGGTGAAAATGTTTGGAGATCGGATGACGTTGTTAAAAGCAGTCAGGATACAATAGATTCTTTATTTAAAAATGCACCTGAAAAAGACGGATTGTTTTTTAAAGTAGAAAAAGTTATGGATACCGAAGATTAAATTTTTTTTAATAAAATAACTTTAAGAAAACATAATGAAAATTAAAAAGGCAAAAAAATGAATGAAATAATAAAAATGACTGCAACAGAACTTGCAGAAAAAATTAGAACAAAACAGTTAAAAAGCGTGGAAATAACACAGGCTTTTATAAACAGAGCCAAAGAAGTTGATCCAAAAATAAAAGCATATATGAATATAAATGAAGAGTACGCATTAGTTCAGGCAAAAATATCTGATCAAAAAATTTCTGAAGGCAAAGATCTTGGAGCACTTGAAGGAGTGCCGGTAGCAATAAAAGATAATATTTTAATTAAAGATTTAAAAATGACTGCTTCATCAAAAATACTTGAAAATTATATTGCACCGTATGATGCAACAGTTATTGAAAAATTAAAAACTGCAGGTGCAGTTTTTGTAGGTAAAACAAACCTAGACGAATTTGCCATGGGTTCTTCAACGGAAAATTCGGCATTTTTTACTACCAGAAATCCTTGGAATCTTGAACATATACCCGGTGGATCATCCGGCGGAAGTGCATCAGCAGTAAGTGCTATGACTGCGCCTCTTGCACTTGGAACAGATACCGGTGGTTCAATAAGGCAACCTGCCAGCTGTTGTGGTATTGTAGGAGTAAAACCGACATACGGCAGAGTCAGCAGATTTGGTGCTGTTGCATTTGCATCTTCACTTGACCAGATTGGTCCGATGTCAAAAACTGTTGAAGATTCGGCACTTCTTTTAAATGTTCTTGCAGGTTATGATAAGAAAGATTCTACATCGATAAATAAACCTGTTCCAAATTATTTAGTAAATATAAATAAAGATTTAAAAGGTATAAAAATAGGGCTTCCAAAAGAATATTTTATTGACGGATTAGATAGTGATGTTAAGAAAGCGATTGATAATGCAATTGAAGTATATAAAAATCTTGGCTGCGAAATGATAGAGATATCACTTCCTCATACGGATTATGCAGTTGCAGTTTATTATATTATTTGTTGCAGTGAAGCATCTGCAAATCTTGCAAGATACGACGGTGTGAGATACGGATTCAGAGCGGAATGTGATAATTTATTAGATGAATACAGAAAATCAAGAGGACAAGGGTTTGGTGCTGAAGTTAAAAGAAGAATAATGTTAGGAACATATGCTTTATCGGCAGGCTATTATGATGCATATTACGGTAAAGCCCAAAAGGTCAGAACTTTAATAAAACAGGATTTTGAAAAAGCTTATGAAAAAGTTGATATTATTTTAACACCTTCTGCTCCGACACCTGCATTTAAAATCGGCGAGAAAAGTTCAGATCCTTTACAAATGTATTTATCAGATATATTTACAATATCATGTAATTTGGCAGGTGTAGGCGGAATATCTGTTCCTTGCGGTTTTTCAAAGGGTGGTATTCCGATAGGATTACAACTTTTATCTAAATATTTTGATGAAGAAACAATGTTTAATGTTGCATACAAATATCAACAGGCAACAGATTATCATAAACAATTTCCGAGGATATAATGATGAATGGTAAATACGAAGTAGTTATAGGACTTGAAGTACACTCGCAAATTAAAACAGATACAAAAGTATTTTGTAATTGTTCTACGGATTTTCATTCTCAGCCTAATACCAATATCTGTCCTGTTTGTACAGGTCAGCCCGGAGTGTTACCGGTATTAAATAAAAAAGCAGTTGAGTTGTTGGTTAAAACAGGTATTGCTTTAGATTGTACTATTAACAAAAAATCTGTTTTCGCAAGAAAACAGTATTTTTATCCGGATTTACCGAAAAATTATCAGATATCACAATATGATCTTCCTTTTGCGGAACACGGGAAATTAAATATTACCGTTGACGGTCAGATAAAAACTATAGGTATAACGAGAATTCATTTGGAAGAAGATGCAGGTAAGCTTATTCATGATATCGGCATGAGAAAACTTGATTATTCACTTGCAGATTATAACAGAACAGGTATTCCTCTAATGGAAATTGTTTCAGAACCCGATATGAGATCTCCGCAAGATGCATCGGCATATTTGTCTGCTTTAAAAAGTTTGATTGAATATGTTGAAACTTCCGATTGCAATATGGAAGAAGGAAAATTCAGATGTGATGCAAATGTCAGCATAAGACCTGTCGGACAAAAAGAGTTCGGCACAAAAGCAGAATTAAAAAATATGAATACAATTTCAGGAGTTGAAGAAGCATTAACTTATGAAATTCAAAGACAGATAGAAGTAGTAGAAAACGGCGGTAAAATAGTTCAGGAAACAAGAACTTGGGATCCAAATGAAAAAGTTACAAAGTCTATGAGGTCAAAAGAAAATGCTCACGATTACAGATATTTTGCTGACCCTGATTTAGTGCCTGTAATTTTAGACGATAAGTTTATCAATGACATCAAAAAAAATATTCCGGAACTTCCTGAAAAAAGAAAACAGAGACTTATTTCTGAGTGTGGATTATCTGAATATGATGCAAATGTAATTATTGCAGATAAAGCGCTTGCCGATTATTATGAATCAGCTTTGCAGACAGCAACAAAACAAGTTGAAAATCCGGGTAAACAAATAGCAAATTGGTTAACGACTGAACTGCTCGGAAAACTTAATAATGCAAAATTAACAATAAAAGAAACACCTGTTAAAGCAGAAAATCTTGGGACTCTTGTTGCATTAATCATAAAAGGTACAATTTCAGGTAAAATTGCAAAGATAGTATTTGAAGATATGTTTAATGACGGTAAAGATCCTGATACGGTTATAAAAGAAAAAGGACTTGTACAAATATCTGACGAAGGAGCAATTATCGGAATATGTAAAGAGGCAATAGCAGAAAGTCCTAAAATTGTTGAGGAATATAAAGCCGGTAAAGAAAGAGCAATAGGGGCTATCGTAGGATTGGTTATGAAAAAATCAAAAGGAAAAGCTAATCCGCAGATAGTCAATAAGATTTTAATAGATTTGCTAAAACAATAAATGTTTATAGCGACTTAAAATTTTTGGCTGCAACTTTCAATTTTCAAGTTTTATGTACCGTTTCACTTTCGTACACCTCAACTTGAAAATTGTTTGTTTCGCTCAAAACTTTTAAGTCTTTTACGGCAAAGACGCACAGTAAAGAAAAAAATTAACAGATACATATTCGTTTATAAAGGAGAAAGAAGTATGATATTGATTTTAGATTTTGGTTCCCAATATACACAACTTATTGCAAGAAGAATCAGAGAAGCTCAGGTTTATTGCGAAATATGCCCCGGCACAAAAAATATAAATGAAATTGCACATATAAAAGATGTTAAAGGAATTGTTTTGTCCGGCG
>JAQTSO010000119.1 GCA_028711215.1 Endomicrobiaceae bacterium
AAAAGTGGCAACAAAATGGATAACTGCTATTATAAAATACGTAAAGTTAAAATGTTTTTGTATACATTTATATAAACCGATAAATATATATTCAATATCTTGAAAAAAAAGGTAAATTTCATTTTTAGTTTTCATTATCTTGATATTTTATACAGGTTGGAGATAATTTGTCAATCAAACCATTAGAAAAAATTGATATTTTAAGATTTCTGCTGAAATGAAGAAACACAAGAGCGAGGTGTACGTTCCTTTACGGTGTACATAAGCTCTTGTGTTTCAAAATTGTAAGCGAAAGATTAAAGCCTGATTATGCTCTGGCTTTTTTAATTTCTGATATTATGGAAGGAATAATCTCATACAAATCGCCTTCCAACGAATAAGTTGCAACCTGCATCATAGGACAATCTTTATCTTTATTTATTGCGATAATTGTTTCTGCAGAACCCATACCGATCATATGCTGGATTTGTCCTGAGATACCGCATGCTATATAAACTTTCGGCGAAACTGTTGTGCCTGTTTGACCGACCTGATGTGAATAAGGTATCCATTCTGAATCAACGGCTGCTCTTGACGAACCGACTGCACCGCCGAGTAAATCTGCAAGTTCTTCAACTAATTTAAACCCTTCGGATTTACCTAATCCTCTTCCGCCTGACACTATTATGTCTGCATCGTGAAGATTAACATGAGCACTGTTATCTTTAAAAAACTGTAAAAATTTTGTTCTGTTTATTATTTTTGATGCATCTACTTTATTAACTATAACTTCACCCTTTCTGCCTGACTGGGCTTTAGCTTCTTTAAAAACTTTATGTCTTACTGTTGCCATTTGCGGTCTGTGTCTTGGCGTTAAAATCGTTGCCATTATATTACCGCCGAAAGCAGGTCTTGTCTGTTGTAGATTTCTTGTTGTTAAATCTACGTCTAAGCCTGTACAATCTGCCGTTAAACCGGTATAAATTTTGGCTGCAACTCTTGATGCAAATGATCTTCCGATATTTGTTGCACCCATAAGAATTATTTCAGGTTTTTCTTTTTTCAATAATTCTGTAAGAACTGCCGTATAAGAATCATCTTGGAATTCCGTAAAAATAGGATCGTCGTAAACATAAACTTTATCGGCACCTCTGTCTATCAAATCCTGTGATTTTGAAGTTATATTTGAACCGATTAAAACTGCACTCAGAGGAACCTGCAATTTGTCTGCCAAAATTCTTCCCTGATTTAAAAGTTCATAAACAACCGTTGATATAACACCGTGTCTTTGTTCCGCATAGACCCAAACACCTCTGTATTGTGACAAATCGACTGCCGGTTTAACTTCATCTTTTTTCATTTCAATTGCTTTGAAAACTTTACATGCCTGTACGCATGCTCCGCAAAATGTACATTTATTTACGTCTATAACTGCCAATTTAAATTTTTTAGGATGATCAAGTCTGTCAATCATTGTGATAGCACCGAAAGGACATGCAGTTACACAAAGAGAACAACCGATACATTTATCTGCCAGTATGTTTATTTGATTTGCCATTTTTTACTTCTCCCTTATAATTCGTTTGTCTTTTTTCAAATTTCCGCATTTGTCTTTAAAGTCGTTGCTCAGCATCCGAGCTTCCAAGTCTCTGCCGTTATTGTCGTTAAAGTCGTTGCTAAGCTGCTAAGCCTCTTCGGTTTGCTTCGCAAATCCGCCCAACTTCCAAACTTCAAAGCTTCTATATAAGACTTGCTTCTTTTAATTTTTGAACTAATGCCTGTGCCTGAACGTTTGCTTCTCCTGTAAATTTATCGCCGCCTTTTCTTTGAGGCGGTGTAAATATTTTCATAACTTGTGTAGGAGAACCTTTGAGTCCGCATTTTTCAGTATCAGCATTAATTGATTGAACATTAAGCTGTTTTATAACTGCTTTTTTTGCATTCATTTTACCTTTAAGCGATGCGACTCTCGGTGTATTAATTTCTTTAACAACTGTAATCAAACATGGAACAGGAGTTTCAATTAAATCATATCCGTCTTCCATCATTCTTTCAACCTTCATTAATGAAGAGTTTATCTCTTCAACTTTTTTAACATAAGCTACATGCGGGATATTCAACATTTCTGCAACTGAAGGGCCGACTTGTGCCGTATCTCCGTCTGTTGCCTGTTTTCCGCAGATAATTACACTGTAATCAGGTATAGTTTTAATTGCCGATGATAATGCATAAGCAGTTGCCCATGTATCGGCACCTGCAAATGCTCTGTCACTGACTAATATGGCTTCATCAGCTCCTTTTGAAATTGCTTCTCTGAGAGCAGAATCTGCCTGTGGCGGACCCATTGTTATGACGGTTACTTTTCCGCCTGTTCTTTCTTTTAGTCTGACGCCTTCTTCTAAAGCATATTCATCAAAGGGATTGATAACTGCTTCAACTCCTTCTCTTTTTAATGTTCCTTTTTCAGGATCAATTTGAACGTTTGTTGTTCCCGGAACCTGTTTTATACAAACTATTATGTGCATCTTTATTTCATCCTCCTGTTGATAAATCTAAAAATATCATTCCGTACATGATAACCAGAAAGATTTCGAGCGAACCGAAGTATTTTCAAAGCGAAGTTTACATAAGTGAAACCGTAAATGAGCTTTGAAAATACAAAGGTGTAGCCGAAATATTTCGGTTATTATTTGCTGGCTGCAGATTCTTTAATAAGATTCAAAGCAATTTCATTTTTCTGAATTTGGCTTGTACCTTCATAAAGAGTTGTAATTTTGGCATCTCTCATCATCTTTTCTACAGGATATTCTTTGCAATAGCCGTATCCGCCGAAAATCTGGACTGCATCTGTTGTAACCTGCATTGCAGTTTCGGATGCAAAAAGTTTTGCCATTGCCGATTCTTTACTTGTTCTTACTTTTTCATTTTCAGGTTTTTTATTATTGTCATCTATCATTCTTGAAACCTGATATATTAAACATCTTGCTGCTTCAACTTTTGTTGCCATATCAGCCAACATATGCTGAATACCCTGAAATGAAGAAATCGGCTGACCGAACTGAATTCTTGTTCTTGCATACTTAACTGCTTCGTCCAATGCGCCTGCTGCTATACCTAAAGCCTGTGCAGCAACACCCGGTCTTGAACCGTCAAGCGTTGCCTGAGCGATTAGTAAACCGTGTCCTTCTTTTCCTAATAGATTATCTTTATGTACTCTGCAATTATTGAATATCAATTCTCTTGTTACGGATGACCTAATACCCATTTTATTTTCTTTTTTACCGAACGTAAAACCTTCCATTCCTTTTTCCAAAATAAAACAAGAAATACCTCTTGCTCCTCTTGAAGGATTCGTTTTGGCAAATACCGTATAAGTCTCGGCTTCGCCTGCATTTGTTATGAAACATTTTGTTCCGTTAAGAATATAATAATCTCCGTCTTTTACGGCAGTAGTTTTCATTGCCGTGGCATCTGAACCTGCCGAGGGTTCTGTTAAACCGAATGCTGCAAGTTTTTTACCTGATGCGATATCCGGCAAATATTTACTTTTTTGTGCTTCGTTTCCGCCTACCAAAATAGGAAGTGTTCCCAGTGCCGTAGCGGCAAGTGCAAGTGCGATACTTCCGTCAACTTTGCAAAGCTCTTCTGTTACAAGAACGAGTCCCATAATACCCTGATCTACTCCGCCGTATTGTTCCGGTATATAAACACCGCACAAATCTGCCTGTGCAAGTTCCTTTATTATATCCCAAGGGAATATCCCTTCTTCGTCATATTTTTCTCTGACCGGCTTAATTTTTTTCTCCGCTATTTCTCTTGCCACGTCAACTAACATTTGTTGTTCTTCACTTAAAAAATATTGCATACTATCCTCCGATTTTTTATGAAACCAAACTCTTGCGACAGATTTTT
>JAQTSO010000031.1 GCA_028711215.1 Endomicrobiaceae bacterium
AATCAAGAAATGAAATTTTGACAGTATTGTCAAAATTAGAAGGTGTATACGTCCCGTCTTTTTATGAAATTAAATATAATGAAGATAACACGATAAACGAAGTTAATACACTTAATTCTACAGCACCTGAAATTATAAAAAAAACTATTGTAGATTTGGACAAATCTTTTTTTCATAAAAATAAAATAGTTCCTTTTGTTGAAACTGTTCATAACAGGTTAAATATTGAAATAGCAAGAGGGTGTATTGGCAGATGCAGATTTTGCCAGGCATCAAAATATTACCGGCCTTGGCGTACCAGAAACCCGAAAATAATTATGGATTTAGTTGATGAAGGCCTAAAAAAAACAGGTTATGAAGATATTGCTTTTTCATCTCTTTCATGTACAGACTATAAAAATTTGGATACTTTATTGCAAGAAACAAATGAAAAATATTCAGCACAAAATTTAAATATTTCCCTGCCGTCAATGAGATGCAATACTTTCTCATTGAAAGTTGCAGAATATATTAACAGAGATAAAAAACCGACAATTACGTTTGCACCCGAAGCAGGTTCCGACAGATTAAGAAATGTTATAGGTAAATATTTATCTGAAAAAGAAATTATAAATACGTTAATAACTGCATACCAAATGGGCTGGCGTACGATAAAACTTTATTTTATGATAGGTCTTCCTACGGAAACTGAAGATGATATTATCGCTATTATAGATCTAGTTAAAAAAATTAAACTTCAGGCAAAAGGGTTAAACTTTAACATTACGATAGCTCCGTTTGCTCCTAAGGCTCATACCGCATTTCAATGGCAGGAAATGTTTTCTGCAAATTATATGAAGGAAGTAATAAATAAATTAAAAAATAAAATACCGGCAACCATAAAAGCGCATAATTACAGAGCAAGCATCATAGAAGCCATGCTTGCAAGAGGCGACAGAAAATTGTCAAATGTTATTTATCTTGCCTGGAAAAAAGGTTTGAGATTTGACCAATGGGCTGATAGATTTAATTTTGATATGTGGTTAGAATGTTTAAAAGAATCAAATTTAGATTTAGATTTTTATGTATACAGAAAGAGAAGTAAAGAAGAAATTTTACCATGGGAACATTTGGATCTCGGGGTCAGTAAAGAACAATTATATAATGATTATTTGAACGGGCTTTCGGAAACGGCTGATATAAAAGAAGAAATTCAGGAAAGAACTACAATATTGCCGGAAAATAAAATTCAGATAAAGAAAACCAATACGGAAACTAATTTCAGAGTGCTTTTAAAATTCTCAAGACATGGTGATGTTAAGTATATTTCTCAATTGGAACAAATAGATTGTTTAAGAAGGGCTGTTAAAAGAACAAATTTGCCGGTTGCCTATACTGCCGGATTTAGCCCGCAGATTAAAATGTCTTTCGGTCCTGCCATATCGGTCGGGTATGAAAGTGATTGTGAATATGCTGATTTATATTTTACAGAGAAAGTTAATTTAGATATAATTAAGTGCGGGATTTCAGACAAACTGCCTGATGGCTACAACATAGAAGAAGTTAAACAGATGCCGATGAAATTTCCGGCGGTTGAAGTATTGGTTAATGTAGCGGAATATGCAGTAAAAAATGTATCTGTAAGTGAACAACAGATAGCTGATTATTTAGGGCAAAAAGAAATATTGATTGCGAAGATAAAAAAAGGCAAAGAAATTTTAGTAGATGCAAAACCTTTGATATTAAGCATAGAAAAAGTTGAAGATAATGGACTCAAAATACTTTTAAGATTCGGACAAAATAAAAATTTGAAATTTGGATCAATACTGCAGAATTTGTTGAATTTACAAGAAGATCATATTAAAATTTTACATATAGAAAGAAAAAAAATGTGCATAGAGAAAAATGAAAATATTTATGAAATTTAAAATTTTAAGTATTTTAATTTTAATGTTTTTTGCAAAAACTGTTTTTTGTGAAGAGAGGGTTATACTGTATGTCAGCGATAATATTCATTTAGGCGATAATTTTGTTACAAAATATGCGGATATGTTGCAGACTCTAATGGATGATAATTACGGTAAAGATGCAATAAAATTAAAAAAGTTTTCAAGATTTGATTTTAATACAACGGATTGCTTGGAGTTTTTAAAATCTTTCAATGCAAGAAATTACTTGCCTAAAACAGTGATAATTACCATCGGGGAAGCCAACCAATACAATTTGCGCGGTTTTTCTTCGTACCTGTCAAAAAGAAAAAATGCAAAACCTAAAAAAATAAATAATAAAACATTAAAACAAATAAATGAAGAAATTATGGATATTTATGAACAAAAGACTTCTTTATTGAAAATTGCCGGTAAACAAATGTTTTCAAACAATAAAAAAGAATATAAACCTAAAATAGTACCGAATTTTTATGCTTTAAATGATAAGTTTATTGAAGATCCGAATACAATAGCATCAATTTCTGCATATTCATATGCATGGGAGTTGATAAGAACAAAAAAATACAATCAGGCAAGGGATTTTCTTTTTAGTGTTATATCAAAGAAATCAAGCCACAGTATGTTTTACTATGCATTAGGCTCTCTTTATTTGTTAGAACAAAAAGAAAATGCAGAAATAAATGCATTGAAATTTTTTGAAGAGGGTATACTTGTAGATGTTCGTAACAGCAGGAATATGTGTTACAAGGGACTTATTTATTTATATATGTCATATAAAGGCGGAATTTCTAACGATATTTTATATTTTGCACGTGCTGTTTATGAAGTTGCAGGCGATGTGTCTGAAGAAATTACAACAATAACAACTCTGAATACTTCAAATTATGAAGTAAAACATCGGACGATATTGGATTGGGCATTAAGTGATTTAGATAAAATAAAAGAATTGTATGCTAAAAACAATATTAATCTGATTTTTTCAAGTTATCCGGATGAACTTAAAATAAACGAAGTCGTAAAAAACTATATAGAAGAAAGCAATGACGGCATATTATTTTTTTCAAATAAGTTTGAATTTACAGGCAATATGGATTACAGTTTGTACAATTTATCAAAAAAAATGTTTTCATTTTTAAAGGACAGAAAAATTATAAAATAGGAATTTAAATGACAAAAGAAATAGTAGTTAACAGAACACATGAAGAAACAAGAGTTGCAGTTTTAGATAACGGCAAACTTTCCGATATTTTTATTGAAAGAAGAGAATCAGAAAAAATATTAAACAATATCTATAAGGGCAAAGTTCAGAATATTGTTACGGGGCTTTCATCCGCTTTTATCGATGTTGGATTTGGTAAAAGTGCTTATCTGTCAAAGGATGATATTGTTGCAGCTAAAAATGAACATAATATTGAAAATATGTTAAAAGTCGGACAGGAAATAATGGTTCAGATTTATAAAGAACCTATAAATACAAAAGGTCCAAAGGTTACTATGGATATTTCTCTTCCCGGACGTCTTTTGGTATATATGCCGTTCAGCAATAATATAGGCGTATCAAAACAGATAGAAGAACAAGAAGAATACAGCAGATTGAAAAACATTGTTAAAAATTTAAAAGCAGATTCTGATTTGGCAGGCGGGATTATCGTCAGGACTGAAGCAGAAGATGCAACAGAAGATGAAATAAAAAGAGAAATAAAGTATTTATCAAGATTGTGGGCATCAATTATAAGCAGATTTAATAATGCAAAATTCGGAACTCCTATTCATAAAGATTTGGGAGTTGTTTTTCAAACGGTAAGAGATCATTTTACGGAAGATGTTACATTGATGCATATAGACAATCCAAAAGAATTGAAAGACGTAACAGAGTTTGTTCAGACAGTATCTCCTGAGCTTGGGGGCAGAATAGCATTATATGAAGGCAAGCAACCTATTTTTAAAGCTTACGGTATAGAAGAAGAAATTAAAAGATTAAGGTCAAATAAAGCAAGGCTTCCGTCCGGCGGTTATTTGATAATACAGGAAGCCGAATCGTTGTGTGCAGTTGACGTAAACAGCGGTAAATTTACGGGCAAAAATAATACGCAGGAAGAAGTTGTGACAATGACAAACGTTGAAGCGGCAAACGAAGTCGCAAGACAATTGAGACTGAGAAATATCGGCGGAATAATAGTTATAGATTTTATTGACATGAAAAAAGAAAAAAACAGAAAAAAAGTTTTGGAAGAGTTAAGAAATGCGACAAAAAATGATAAAGCAAAAATTAAAATATGGCCTATTACAAAACTTGGGCTTATTGAAATGACAAGAGAAAGAAAAAGAGAATCGTTATTTTCTTTGCTCGGAGATAGTTGTCCGACTTGTCACGGTTTAGGGCTTGTTTTATCAAAAGAGTCTATTTTTATTAATGTTTGCCAGGAACTGGAGCAAATGAAGATAGAAAAACATTACGGTAAAATTAAAATAAAACTTAATCCTGAAGTTGCCCAGTATTTTAATGAAAGAAAAACAAGACTGATTGAATTATTTAAAAAAGAAATAGAAATTATTTCAATTGATTCCGTAGACAGAGAAGATTACAATATTATTTTAGAATAAATATTTTAAGAGGGGAATGTGAATTTTGGCGGCTTAAAATATATCGTTGTAGGCGCCGGTTTCTGGGGTTCGGTTTTTGCCGAAAGACTGGCTTCGGTTTTAAATGAAAAAATTTTAGTAATAGATAAAAGAAACCACATCGGCGGCAACTGTTATTCCAAAACAGATAAAAAGACAGGGATTGAATGCCATCAATACGGCTGCCATATTTTTCACACAAGTCTTAAAAATGTTTGGGATTATGTAAACAGATTTTCCGAATTCAACGGTTATAAACATAAAGTTTTAATCCTAAACAAAAATAAAGTTTATTCAATGCCTGTAAATTTGGCTACAATTAATTCATACTATAATTTGAATTTGACCCCTGTTGAAGCAGAGGCTCTGTTGAAAAAAGAAAAAGATAAAATAAAAAATCCTAAAAATTTTGAAGAAAAAGCGATCTCAATTATAGGTTCGGGATTGTATGGAACGCTTATAAAAAATTATACAACCAAACAATGGGGTACAGATCCTAAAAATCTATCGCCGGAAATTATTGCCAGGCTTCCTGTAAGAACAAACTATAACGATAATTATTATTACGATATGTATCAGGGAATACCGATTGAAGGATATACCGGACTGTTTGGCAAAATTTTGGCGCATAAAAATATCACCGTAAAACTAAATACGGATTATTATGAAATAAAAAATATGCTTCCCAAAGATTGCAAAATTATATTTACCGGAATGATTGACAAATTTTTTGATTATAAACACGGCGGTCTTGCATGGCGCAGTCTTAAGTTTAAGTGGAAAAGATACAATCGTTCCGATTTTCAGGGGAATGCCGCAATGCATTTTGCGGATTTGGATATTCCGTATACGCGAATTCACGAATTTAAACATTATCATACTGAAAGAACAAAAATTTTTGAATCTAAAAAAACCGTAATTTGTTATGAATATCCGGCTGATTATAAAAACGGTATGGAACCTTATTATCCGGTAAACGATAAAGAAAATAACTATTTACACGCTAAATATATTAAAGAAGCCGTTAAAAACAGAAATATTATAATCGGCGGACGTTTGGGGTCATATCAATATTGGGATATGGATAAAACAATAGAGAATGCTTTAAATACTTTCAATGATTTTATTAATAAAAAATATATGCTGGGGAATAAATGAAAAGTTTTCAGATAAATCCTAATAAAAAATATGTTTTTATAATGGGGGCGGGTGCAAGTAAAGATGACAATTTGCCTATTCAAAATGAGATATTGCAGAATATTCTTAAAAGAAAATTTGCAATGAGCAATAAACAAGGCTTGCATAAAAAAGAATACAAGAAAGTTTCAGACGGTATAAAAAAACTCTTAAAAACTATATTTAATTCTAATCAAACGCTTGAAAATATCAGCTTGGAAAGTATATTTAATATTTTGGAAACAGCAATCAGCCAAGATCACAATATAGGTGAAGTCAAGCTTGAAAAAATAAAAAAGTATTACGATATGCTCATAGAAGGGATAATGTTTGCAACTCTTACGGATGCAAAACTCAAAGAACATAATGTTCTTAATAAAAATCCGCAGAGCCCGTACACAATAATAGGGAAAAAGATTTTTGATAACTATAAAGAACGAGATATTAATTTTTCTTTTATAACATTTAATTATGATATATGTTTAGACAGAGTTTTGCTTTCAATGTACAATAAAGATGAAAGAAAAACTTATGATGTTGATTTTGCAATAGAACTCGGCAATTATGATTTGCAGGATTGGTTTCACAGACCAAGAAAAAGAAAAATTTATTTATTAAGACCGCACGGTTCGATTAATTGGCTGTTTTGCGCAACATGCGGTAAAGTATTTTCCAGAATTTCGCAACAAGGCAAACCTCTTGATCTAGTTGATGGCATTAAATGTTACCATTGCGGGTCATCATCATTAGAACCGTATATAATACATCCTGCAAACAACAGAATATATGCGAATAAATATATTACTCAGATATGGAGTAAAGCAGAACAATTGCTTTCTGAGGCAGATAATTGGTGTTTTATCGGATATTCTCTTCCGGAAGCTGACAGATATTTTACCTATATGCTTTCCAGAATATACAATTTCAGAAAAATAAAAAATATAAAAAATAACAAAGTGCCGGAAATTTCCGTTATCAATATAAATAAATCTGCAAATCAGCATAGTGAGATGCTAAGTAAAATAGCTTCGTGCGATAAAGGTAAATGTAAAAACTTAAAAGAAATTACAGATTATTTTGAATTTTTGCAAAAAGATAAAGATGTTTTTAAGAGATTTGAGATTTACTTTAAAAATGTAATAAAGTATGAGTGTTCGTTTAAAGATTTTGCTACAAAATATTTTTCCGTATAGTTAACGGTTTTATACTTTGGGCTACAGTTTTGAGATGTTGGGCGGATTTATTAACGTAGTTAATAAAACGAATTTTTCAAGTCTTATGTACCGCACGCTCCGCTTCACTTACGTACACCGCAACTTGAAATTACTTCACTTCGCTCCAAACTCTAAAACCTTAAAAAATCAAATTCTATAAATTGCTTATATTTTTGTATTGCAAAGCTCATGTACCGTTTTACTTATGTACACCTCACTTTTTCAATACTTCAATTCAGCTAAAACATTAAAGTCTTTACAGCAAATACAATTTATTACAAAAAAATTCAAAATAAAACAGGGACATCTTTTTTAAAAAGATATCCCTTGTTTTTTTATTTGATTTTGCTTAATGTTTAATACGTCATTAAGTTACTTTCCTTCAACAGCTTGTGTTGCTTCAGGTGTTACTGCTGTTTCTGTTGATGTTGCAACTTCTGGTGTTGTTGTTTCTGTTGTTTCAACTGCAACTTCTTCAGTAGCTACCGGAACTGCTACTTCTTGTTGTTTACAGCCTAATGCAAATAAAGACAAACAAACGAATACAAATAATACTTTTTTCACTTTTACTCATCTCCTTTTTTTAAAACATATTGCTATTTTCTTTAAATTTTAATTCTTTTGAAAAAATTAAAATTTATTTTCAATTCTTAACTCCTGAGTATAACTCCTAAATCTTTTCTGAGCTTATCTAATAAAGCATTCATATCAGCACTAACTTCGCTGTCATTTAAAGTTTTATCATTATGTTTATAGGACAATCTTAGAGAATAACTGATTTTATCTGAGCCTAATTTTTCATTTTCATATACCGAAAACAGATCGAATCCTTTCAATATATTACCGGATTTCATAATTTGTTTTATTATCTTTTCAATTTCTTCAAACGGCACTTTTTTATCACAAACTATTGAAATATCTCTCTTAACTGCCGGAAACTTTGAAATCGGCTGATAAAAATTAAGTTTTGTCAAAGATTTGGTATCTATTAAATCAACATTGATTTCGGCATAAAGTACTTCATTTGAAAAATCAGATGTTATATCCGGTCTTAAAACACCAAATTGGCCGACAACTGTGCCTCTGTATACAACAGAAGCAGTTTTACCGGGATGATAATATTTTTTTGCTACTCTGTTATCTTCTACTGTAAAACCTTTCGGTAAAATCGCATTGATTATACCATTTGCAAAATTAAAATTAAAAACAGTATCAGTTTTGGTTTCTTCCCATTTCCACCAATTGTGCCATACATTACCGTACATTAAAATTCCTATAGCTTTATTTTCGCCTTCATCATTGAAAGTTTTGCCTATTTCAAAAAGTTTTATGTCGTTTATTCCTTGTCCGACGTTAAAATTTAAATTTTTGATTAAACCGACTAATAAAGACGGTCTTAAAACTTCATTTTCTTTTGAAATAGGATTAGCTATTTTATAAGTGTATTTCAAATAAAATTTATCTAAATCTGTTATTTCGGCAAAACTATAATTGACTGCTTCACAAAAACCAAGTCCGATTAAACTATCACTCATATTTTTTATAAATTTGTCAGTATTGTTATCTTGTTGTTTATCTGCGATAACAACTTTATTTTCTTCAAGTAAAGGTATATTTTCATATCCGTCAACCCTTGCAATTTCTTCAATTAAATCAATTTCTTGTTTTATATCATTTCTCCAAGAAGGAATTTCTGCTATAAGAACATTTTGTACTTTTGAACTGATTTCAATGCCTAAAAAACGTAAAATATTTGCAATTTTCTTTTCATCAATTGAATAACCAAGTACTTTTTTAATTCGTTCAACTCTCAACTGTATAATTAATTTTTCGTTATCTTTTGAGTTTACGTCTTCCCTCGTTTCAAGGCGTCCGCCTGCCAGTTCTGAAATTAAATTTATTGCTCTCCACGATGCTTTTTCTGCAACTTTCCAAGAAGTTCCTCTTTCAAATCTGTAAGAAGAATCAGTAGATAGATTTAAAGTTTTAGAAGTTTTTCTGATATTGCCCGGTTCAAAAACGGCACTTTCTAAAAATATATCTTTTGTCGTATCATTTATAGCTGAAAATGCTCCGCCTATTATACCGGCAATAGCCAACGGTTTTTCTTTATCTGCAATAACCAGCATATTTTCGGTTAACTCATAAGTTTTATTGTCCAATGTTGAAATTTGTTCTTTGTCTGTTGCTGTTCTGACAATTATTTTTTCACCACTGATCTTTGAACTGTCAAAAGCATGAAGAGGATGTCCTAATTCCAACATAACATAATTTGTTATATCTACAACATTATTTATAGATTTTATTCCGCAGCTTTCCAATCTGTTTGTCATCCATTGAGGAGCGGGTGCAATTTTAACATCTTTTATATGACATCCTATGTATCTGGAACATAAATCCGCACTTTGTATATCCACGATATTTTTTTCAATAAATTTAGATTCTTTTACCGGCGGTAAATTTGTCATTTTCTGAAGTTTTGCACTGATTTCTCTTGCAACTCCCCAATGACTTAAACAATCTCCTCGGTTTGTTGTTATCTCTATTTGCAAAATAGTATCAATATTTTCTAAAACATCTTCCAGTTTTTTACCGAGAGCCGTATCGGAATTTAAAATCATGATGCCGTCGGAAGAATCTTTTAATCCCAGCTCCTGTTCGGAACATATCATGCCTTCAGATGATATACCTCTGATTTTTGTCGGTTTTATTTCAAAATTACCTGGCAGTACCGCTCCTACAACGGCAAGCGGAATAATCTGTCCGGCATCAACATTTGAAGCACCGCAAACTATTTCATAATCTTTGATACCGTCATTAACCTTACATAAAGAAAGTTTATCCGCATTAGGATGTTTTTGTTTTTCTAAAACTTTTGCAGTTATAACACCTGTCCATTTTATACCACCGCTTAGTATAGAAGTTTCAATCCCTAAAAAAGTAAGAGTATTTGACAGTTCTTCAGGTGATAAATCAAAATCTATAAGTTCTTTTAACCAATTATATGAAATTTTCATTTTGTTAAATCCTCTATCTTTGTTGTTACATAACGTCTAAGTTTCCGGTCACTGCTTTTAAAACTGTTTTAAAACCCTGATGTCATTTTCGTACAATACACGCATGTCATCAATACCGTTTTTAAACATTGCAAATCTTTCAACTCCAAGTCCGAAAGCATAACCTGTGTATTTTTCACTGTCATATTTTACTGCTTTAAAAACATTCGGATGTACCATTCCGCAACCAAGTACTTCAAGCCATCCGCTTCCTTTGCAAACCTTGCACCCTTTTCCGCCACACAGAACGCATTTAATATCAACTTCTGCCGACGGTTCCGTAAACTGAAAGTGTGAAGGTCTGAATCTTAAATCTATTTCTTGTCCGAATAGTTTGTGTATAAATAATGTAAGAGTTCCTTTAAGTTCCGCAAATGTTATATTTTCACCGACAACCAAGCCTTCAATTTGGTGAAATATTGCAGAATGAGTTGCATCGGTTGCTTCATTTCTGTAAACTCTGCCCGGCACAATCACTCTGATTGGCGGTTGAGTTTCTTCCATAATATGTATCTGACCGGGGGAAGTATGAGTTCTCAGTAAATTTTGAGAACCTTCAAGATAAAATGTATCCTGGGTATCTCTTGCCGGATGATCTTTTGGGATATTTAATGCTTCAAAATTATACCAGTCGGTTTCAATTTCTTTTCCTTCGGCAATATCAAACCCGAGAGAAACAAAAATATCACTTATTTCTCTGATGGTTTTAGTTATTATATGTTGATGCCCTTTAGAAAAAGGAAATGCAAAAGATGATGAAATATCAATCTTTTCATTTTTCATTTTTTCTTCTAAAAGTTTAGTTGCTATATCTTTTTTCTTATTTTCAATAGTGTCATTTAATTTTGTTTTTGCAATATTTATTTCAGCACCGAACTGTTTTTTTTCTTCTATTGAAAGTTCGGAAAGATTCTTGAGCATTTCGGTAATTTTTCCTTTTTTTCCGAGATATTCAATTCTTACACTTTCAATATCATCTATATTTGCAGTTTTAAGTTTTAGTAATGCTTCATCTAAAATTGGTTTAATCTTGATCATCGTCTTTGATTCCTATAAGTTTATTTAAATGTTCTTTTGCAACCTTATTGGTTTTATCCAAAAGCAATGTTTTTTCATACATTTTCTTTGCTTGTTCAGCCTGTTTTTTGTTTTCATATATCAACCCCAATCCGCAATAGGCTTCAACATTTGCCGGATTAAGTTTTAAAACTTTTTTAAATTCTTCAATAGATTCATCAAATTTACTATTTAAAAAATATAAAGTTGCCGTCTCTAATATTAACTCTTCTTGACTTTTTTTGTTTGTATCCATAAAAAAATTATAACCCCTAATTAATTATCTTTGAATTGTTCAATAAATTCTTGTTTACCGACAACAACTAAAATATCATGTTCTAAAATGTCGTCATCCGGACCCGGAGCGACATTTACATCTTCTGTTATATCTGTTTTACCGTCATCATTTATAAATGGAGTTTGCCTTTTGATAGCAATAATATTTAAACCGTGTTTGTTTCTTATACCGGAAGCTTTTATAGTTTTGCCCCAAAAATCTTTAGGCGCAACGATTTCAACCAGATTATAATCTTTTGAAAATTCAATTTGTTCCAAAATGTTTGGAGAAACCAAACTGTCAGCAAGTTTTTTTGCCATTTCAAGCTCGGGATATACTACCTTATCAGCTCCGATTTTTGCAGCTATTTTTGAATGCCACTGACTTATACATTTAACAATAACATTTTTTACACCGAAATCTTTTACAATCAAAGTTGCCAAAATGCTTGTTTCAATATCTTCACCTATTGATATTATAATAGTATCACAGTCTTTTACACCGGCATGTTCCAAAGATTGTTCATCGGTTGCATCAGCTACAATTGCCTGTGTTACGGAATTACTGATTTTATTAACAATTTCTTCATTGATGTCTATTGCAAGAACCTGAACATTTTTTTTAAACAGTTCTCTGGCAATACTTGATCCAAAAGTTCCAAGCCCAATTACTCCAAATTGTTTTTTTGACATAAAAACTCCATTGCTTCGTTGTTATCCTATTAAAACTTTTCCGTCAGGATATCTTATATTACTTTTTGAGACATTTAAGTTTACCAAATATATAAGCATTGTTACAGCCCCGATTCTTCCGACAAACATTGCGCAAATCAGAGTAATTTTGCCTAAATCTGACAGTTCCGGTGTAATACCCATGGATAATCCAACCGTACAAAAAGCGGACACCGATTCAAATATCACTTTGATTGCATCAATTTGAGGCTCAACAAACATCAAAAGTAATGTAAAAAAAGACATAAGTATTAACATTACAATAAACATTGATAATGCTTTTTTCACTAAATCAGATTCAATGTTTCTTTTAGCCAAATAATATTCATCATTACCTTTTAAAACAGATCTTAGAAAAACAAATACCAAAGCAAGAGTAGTAATTTTCATACCGCCGGCAGTACTACCCGGTCCGCCACCAACAAACATAAGTATAATTATCAAAAAAGCGGCAGAGGTTGTAAGTGTGCCGATTGGTATAGAATTAAAACCTGCAGTTCTTGCACTAACTGTTTGAAAGAACGAATTATTAAATAAGAACATATGATTATTTGATAAAGCAGTTATTGATTCCCCAAAATAAAAACTTATGATTCCCAGTACAATTATAATAGCAGTTATCCATAAAATTACCTTTGAATGAAAAGTCAAAGAATTAGTTTTACCTTTAACTCTGTCAATAATATCTACCAGTACAAAAAAACCAAGCCCTCCCAATACAATGAGTATTCCTACTGTATATAGTATTAAAGGACTATTAGAAAAATTTTCTAAACTATTTGCAAACGGACTAAATCCCGCGTTACAGAAAGCAGATATTGAATGAAAAAATCCTAAATATATAGCTTTCGGCAACGGATATTGTCCTGAAAATTCAAAAGTCAAAAATATGGCACCTATAAATTCAATAAGTAATACCAAAACGATTGCTTTTTTCAGTAATTTTAAAAGATCATTAAATGACTTTATATCAAAAAGTTCCTGCATTATTTTTCTGTCTTTTAATGTCATCTTGCCAACCAGTAGTCCAAGTCCCGTGGATACAATCATGTATCCGAACCCGCCTATTTGTATCAGACAAAGTATTAAAAGTTGTCCGAAAGTAGAAAAATAAGTTCCGGTATCCACTACAACCAAACCTGTCACGCATACGGCAGATGTTGCCGTAAACAGACAAGTTAAAACTGACAATGTTCCGCTGGTCCTTGAAAATGGCAAACATAAAAGTATAGTGCCAAGAATTATGAGACCGGCAAAAAATAAAATAATAGTCCTTACTGTGGAACTGCTATTCATATTTAAAATTATTTAGAAGCTTTTGCAATTTCAACAAGTTGTTTAAATGTTGCATTATCATTTACAGCTATATCTGCAAGCATTTTTCTGTCAATTATCACATTAGCCTGTTTTAAACCTGAAATAAATCTGTTGTATGACATACCTTCTTCTCTGACAGCAGCATTAAGTCTTACAATCCACATGCTTCTGAAGGTGCCTTTACGGTCTTTTCTGTCATTATATGCATAAACCAGAGATTTTTCAACCTGTTGGATTACCATTCTCCAATGATTTTTCTTTGATGCATAATAACCTTTAGCTAACCTAAAAGTTTTTTTCTTTCTTTGTCTTGTATAAACAACGCTTTTTACTCTCATTATGTTTTCTCCTTAGATTATTGAAACAGTAAATTATACAGAATAAGGCATAAACTTTTTTATTCTGTTCATATCTGTAGCATCAACGATATCAGATTTTCTCAAAGCTCTTCCTTTTTTAGATTTCATACCTGTTAATAAGTGTCTTTGACCGGGTTTTTTATATTTTACTTTACCTGTGCCGGTAGTTCTAAACCTTTTTTTTGCACCGCTATGGGTTTTCATCTTAGGCATTTTTTATCTCCTCTTTGTTATTTTTATTTTTTTAATTCTTTTTTCTTAGGGTTCAATGTTAAAAAAGATCTGGTTCCCATTGAAGCAATTCTGCCTTCGGTTCCTGCAATATCTGCAACCTGTTCTTTTACCTTTTCCAAAATAGCAAAGCCTAAATCTTTATGAGTCATTTCTCTTCCTGAGAACATAACAGTTAACTGTACGTTATCTCCGTCCATTAAGAACTCTCTGATTCTTTTAATTTTTACTTCCAAATCATGACCTGCAATTCTGGTTCTTAATCGAACTTCTTTTAGTTGTACGGTTTTTTGTTTTTTCTTAGATTCTTTTTCTTTCTTTGATAATTCATAACGAAATTTAGAAAACTCAAGAATTTTACAAACAGGCGGTTTTGCCTGCGGTGAAATTTCAATAAGATCTTTGCCGCTTGCCTGTGCTCTTGATAATGCTTCGCCAATAGGTACAATTCCGACCGGAGCTCCATTTTCATCAATTAATCTTACTTCAGGGACTCTAATGTACTGATTAGTGCGATATCTTCTTGTATCGATGATATCCTCCTTGTAGTCTTTAACTACACAAAATAAAAAATAGAACGGATAAAGCCATCCGTCCCATAAAATATAACAAAATGCTATACTAATATTTAACCTTTTTCCCATAGGGTGAAGGTGAGCCGGGACGGCTACTTCAATATCCAACTTCCAAGCATTCTATATTAAATATATAAAATTGTCAATATTGATTATATTTAGTAGAATACAAAACAGTGTTTAGTTCAATACATTAGGATAATTATGAAAATTTTAATTGTTAAGCCAAGTTCATTCGGCGATATTATACAAGCCAATCCCGTATTACAAGCTATTAAATTGCAATGGCCGATTAGCCAGATAGACTGGCTTGTTTTTAAACAGTGGGAACAAGTTGTCAGATTATTTCCCAACGTGCACAACATTAAAGTTTGGGATAGAGAGGGGGGCATTAAAGCTTTTTTTGATATTTTGAAAGATTGCAATAAAGAAAATTATGACATTGTAATAGATTTACAGGGACTTCTCAGAACTGCCATGTTTACAAGATTATTAAAAGCAAAGCAAAAAGTCGGTGTCAGCGGGATGAAAGAGTTTAGCTGGTTACTTGTTAAACAACCTTATAAAGAAGATCCAAAACTAAATGCGGTATTGAGAAATTTAAAATCTTTGACATATATTACAGGTAAACAATATCCTGTGGAATTTAAAATTCATGCAGAAAGTAAAAATAATATTTTTGAAAATTGTAAAATTACAAATGATGAAAAAGTGATAGCGTTCATTCCTTTTTCAAGAGGTAAAACAAAAAATTGGAACATACAATATTATTTAAAACTTGCAGAGATGATTAAAAAAAATAATGACGTTAAAATCATTATTTTAGGTTCAAAAAATGACTATGGGAAACTAAGGTCTAAATATACGGTAGACTTGTGCGGCAGAACAGATATTTTAGAATTGGCAAATATTTTGAAAAAATGCATTTGTGTTATAGGTTCTGATACGGGAGCAACACATCTTGCAAATGCGATGGGCATTAACAGTTTATTTATTTTTGGCGGTTCGGATATAAATGAAACATCTCCTTACGGAAAAAACTCAATAGTGTTAAGCGCCAATTTAAATTGTAGCCCATGCAGAGGAAAATGTAAGTATACTATTGAAAGATGTTTGGAAGAAATAAAACCTAAAATGGTGTTTGGAAGCATACAAAAATGGATAAAATAATTTTATTTCATATGAATCAACTCGGAGATTTATTGTTTTCATTGCCTATATTACAGGCAATAAGGAAACAATACCCTGATATTAAACTTTATTCGGTCATCTGCCCAAATTTAGTAGAGCTTTTAGAATCAACAAAACTTGTTGATAAAATTTTTATAAAAGAAAAGAGTTTTTTTAAAAAATTAAAATTGATAGGAAATATAAAAAAAGAGAATATAAATACGGCGCTTCTTTTTTCAGAATCACCGGAAACTTTAATAACGGTATTTTGTTCAAATATAAAAAACAGAGTCGGATTTAAAACTTCAAGTTTAAATTTTTTATTAACCGATAAAGCAGAAAAAATCGGGGTTCCGTCATTATTAAACAATATTAATCTTGCAAAAAAACTCGGCATTGAAAATATTAAAACAGATTATACCGATATTATTAAAATTACTGAAGAAAATAATAAGAATGCCGATAAATGGTTAA
>JAQTSO010000120.1 GCA_028711215.1 Endomicrobiaceae bacterium
TAATGAGAATGTCGCCAGCTAACAGAACTCTTGTTGTATTTGGTTTTGTGAATGTTATGTTGCTTATAAGAGCTTTGAGTTTAGTTAAAACAAGTATGAAATATAATAAAATTATTATTATAAGCATTGTGCTTACTGTTGTTACCGTTTCATGTGCTGTTTCTGTATACGGACATTATTTGACTTTGGGTATGATTCTTATAATAGCTGTTTTAAGTTTTATAATTTTTTCAACAGGATTAAATGTTAGATGTTTTAAAATCTTTGCGATAACGGTTTCTTTTATTGTTCTTGCAGGAGGTTTTTTTGTAAATCCCGTGCAAAGTGGTACGGCTGGTATAAATGAAACGCCACTGGCGATTGCAATACGTAAAATCAATGCCAATAGAAAAGGATTATGGATGACGGAGGGAACAAACTTTTATATTCCAAATTATATAATAATGCAGGGAGTTCAGACCGTTAATTCGACTAATACATATCCGAATATAGCATTATGGCAAAAATTCGATAAGGATGGTAAATATCAAAACGTTTATAATAGATATTGTCATATAAGTACCGTATTAACAAAAGAGCCATTGCAGGATAAATTTCAATTAATAGATTTTGACGCAATAAAAATAAATTTAACGACTCGGGATTTAAGAACTTTAAACGTTTCTTATGTGTTTACTAAAAACGATTTGTCAAAATATAGTACCGAAAATATCAAATTTGAAGAAATATATTCTGACGGATATTATAAAATTTATGGGATTAAGGATATAGAATGAAGTATAAAATATGTCCTGTATGCAATTGTCGGAGTTTTAAAATAAAAACAAAATTAAAAGAAGACATAAATCTATGCTGTAAATGCAGATTTTTATGGGCTGTTGTAGATAATATAAATAATCCAAAAGTGGATTATAATTTAATTTTAAAGTCAGTTTCTTCGTTAAGAACAAGGAATTTTATAAACATAATAACAAACATATTAACAAAAATAAGAAAACATAAAATCAAAGGATTAGAAATAGGTTCAGCAACTGGATTATTTATAGAATTGGCGGAGCAAAAACATATTTCCATGGTTGGCATTGAGCCTATGAAGAACAGTTTTTTGGAAGCAAAGAAAAAAGGATTAAATGTTATTAATGGCTTTTTCCCGGATGATTTTAAAAATGAACAAAAATTTGATTTTATTATTTTTAATGATACATTGGAACATATACCAAATATAAACAAAATAATAAAAGAATGTTATGATAGAATTAATGAAAATGGTTTTTTAATAATAAATTTGCCTATAAGTACGGGTGTTTTGTATAAAGTGGCAAGTATTTTAAATGTTTTTGGTATTACAAGTTTTTTTAAAAGATTGTGGCAGTTTGAAACTGAAAGTCCACATATATATTATTTTAACAATTATAATTTAAAAATTTTAATGGATAAACATGGATTTATATTTAATAGTTATGTAAAGCAGGATACATTTGTTATAAAAGGATTATATGATAGAATAAGTGTAACAAATAAAAATAAAATATATTCTGTTACAGTTTTTTTGTTACTAGTGATATTTTTGCCATTAGTTAATATTTTACCAAGGGATATAAATTGTTTGTTTTTTCAAAAAAATACTTAATAAGTTGAGTTGTTAATACAAATAAAGTTTTAATATAATTAAAATAAAGAGAAAATATGAAAATAAAAGAAATAATACTTGCAACAGGCAACAAACATAAAGTATCTGAAATAAAAGATATTCTTTCCGATTTAAACATAAATATAAAACCTATGATAGAGTTTGATAATTATCCGAATGTAGTTGAAGACGGGCTAACTCTTGAAGAGAATGCAACAAAAAAGGCAGTTGAGGTTGCAAAGTTTTTCAACAGTTGGGCTGTTGCAGATGATACCGGTCTTGAAGTTGAATATCTTAACGGAGCGCCGGGCGTTTTTGCCGCAAGATACGCAGGAGAAGGGTGTACTTATGAGGACAACAATAAAAAACTTCTCAAAGCATTGGAAAATGCAGATAACAGAAAAGCAAAATTCAGATGTGTTATTGCATTAAGCGATCCAAACGGGAACAATGTAATACTTTCAAAAGGTGAAATTTCAGGAATTATAAGTGAAAAAATTTCCGGTGAAAAAGGTTTTGGTTATGACCCTATATTTTTTGTAGAAGAATATAAACAGACATTTGCGGAACTTAAAAACGGTATTAAAAATAAAATAAGCCACAGGGCTTTGGCGCTTCAGAATTTTAAAAAGAATATATCAAATCTGATAGGTTAAAAAATGATTTCATTTCTACACTCATCGGCAGTTAACGGTATAAATGCTTATTTGATAGATGTTGAAGTTGATATCTCCTCGGGACTTCCCGTATTTTCAATAGTAGGGCTTCCTGACACTGCCGTAAAAGAATCAAGAGACAGGGTAGTAGCTGCAATAAAAAATTCAGGTTTTGATTTTCCTGCAAAAAAAATTACAGTTAACTTGGCACCTGCAGATATAAAAAAAGAAGGCGGATTATTTGATTTGCCTATAGCAATCGGTATTTTAGTTTCAAGCGGATATGTTGAAAAAAAATCTGTTCATAAAATTTGTGCAATCGGCGAATTATCACTTGACGGAAAATTAAGACCTGTAAAAGGACTGCTCCCGATAGTTTTAAGTTTGAAAAAATTCGGAATAAAAAAAGTAATAATTCCCGAAGGTAATAAAAATGAGGCATCAGTTGCGAAAGATATTGAAATTTATCCGTTTTCAACATTAAGCGAAGTTGTTAAGTTTTTAAAAAATGAAATTCAAGTTTTGCCTTTTAAGGCAGATAATACGATAGATACAGATAATCAGATTTTACCGAGCATTGATTTTTCAGATATAAAAGGACAGTTCCTTGCAAAAAGAGGAGCAGAAGTTGCTTCTGCCGGCGGACATAACATGATAATGATAGGACCTCCGGGCTCAGGTAAAACAATGATAGCAAAAAGAATACCGACGATACTTCCTTCTATGAGTTTTGAAGAATCAGTGGAAACAACAAAAATATGGTCGGTATCAGGGCTTATTCAGGCAGGCGAAAGTTTGGTAAAACAAAGACCGTTCAGAAGTCCGCATCACACAACATCTTCGATTGCATTGATAGGCGGCGGTTCATACCCGAAACCCGGTGAAGTCAGTTTGGCACATAACGGTGTTTTGTTTTTGGATGAATTAACTGAATTTAGAAGGGATGTTTTGGAAGTTTTAAGACAACCATTGGAAGATAAAATAGTCACAGTATCAAGAGCAAAAAGTACATTATCTTTTCCTGCCTCATTTATGTTGATTGCTTCAATGAATCCGTGCCAGTGCGGGCATTACGGAGATGCCAATAAGGAATGTACATGCAACCAGTATCAAATCACAAAATATCGTTCAAAAATATCGGGACCGCTTATGGACAGAATAGATATTCAGATAGAAGTTCCGGCACTTAAAATTGACGAGATTACCGCTGATAAAACAATTGCGGAAACTTCAGATGTAATTAAACAAAGAGTAATAAAAGCAAGAAATATCCAATATGAAAGATTTAAAGATAAAAATATTTATTGTAATGCCCAAATGGGACCAAAAGAAATAAAAAAATATTGTGTTTTGGATGACAAAGCAAAAGATTTGCTAAAAAATGCAATTGAAAAATTAGGTTTTTCAGCAAGAGCATATGACAGAATTTTAAAAGTTGCAAGAACAATAGCCGATTTGGCAGAATCAGAGACAATTACCTCAACCCATATAGCAGAAGCGATTAAATACAGAAGTTTGGATAAATAAAGTTTAAACAGGTGTGTTTGTGAATATTTTTAAAATTATAAATATAGCA
>JAQTSO010000121.1 GCA_028711215.1 Endomicrobiaceae bacterium
ATTCTTTAAGTTTTTTTAACTGAACCGCATTCCCTAAATGCAAAGTTGGTCCTGTAGGATCAATCCCTAGATACATTCTCAATTTTTTACCATTTAAAAGTTGTTTTTTTACAAAATCTTTATTTGGGTAAACATTTTCAACCCCACGTGTTAAAAAATCTTCTATTTTTTTTGGATCTGTATTTATCATTACATATAAATTTATCACAAGAATTGATTTTTATAAAGGTCAAAACAATAAGGTTTTTCTTCTCTATCAAAAATTATTTGTGTTATAATTTCAACATGTTAAAACACAAAATAAAAACTATTAGACATCATATAGATAAAAACATCAAACCTCACACAAAAAAAGGGTTAAGTTTTGTAAAATCCAATAAAAAAGAAATTCTTATTTCACTAATTGCAATATTTTTTACATTTTCTGGGATCATAGCTTTGTGGATTTCAACTTTTCAAATGCCAGATCTTGAATCTTTTGATACAAGAAAGATAACTCAATCAACAAAAATATATGATAGGACAGGAACTATTTTGCTATATGATATACACGAAAACACAAAAAGAGTTGTTGTCCCTTTTGAAAATATTTCAAAAGATATAAAAAATGCCACAGTTGCAATAGAAGATAATACTTTTTATGAGCATGGCGGGATTAAAATTTCCTCTTTCTTTAGAGCAGTTATTGCAAATCTTTTTTCTGGCAGCTTTAGTCAGGGCGGTTCAACAATAACACAACAAGTCATAAAAAATTCTTTGTTAACAACAGAAAAGAAAATTTCAAGAAAATTAAAAGAATGGTTCCTTTCAATCCAGCTTGAAAAAACAATGACAAAAGATGAGATACTCGCTATTTATTTGAATGGGAACCCTTATGGTGGAACAGTTTACGGTGTTGAGGAAGCATGTGAGACGTTTTTTGGCAAAAAAGCTATAGATGTAACTCTAGCGGAAGCGGCTTATATTGCAGCCATACCAAAAGCACCTACTTATTATTCACCTTACGGACAAAATAAAACAAAATTGGATGATAGACAAAAATTAGTTCTTGCAAAAATGCTTGAGTATAAATTTATTTCTCAAAAAGAATATGATTCGGCAATCCAAGAAAAAGTAACATTTTTACCTCAACAAAAGTATGGCATTAAAGCCCCTCATTTTGTAGAATTTATAAAACAATATCTTGTAGATAAATACGGTGAGGATGCAATTAAAGAAAAAGGATTCAAAGTTATAACAACTCTAAATTATGACTTGCAAGAAAAAGCTGAAGAAATAGTAAAAAGAAGAGCCCTTGAAAATACAGAAAATTTTAATGCATCAAATGCAGCCGTAGTTGTTATTGATCCAAAGACTGGACAAATATTATCAATGGTTGGTTCTCGTGATTACTTTGATAAAGAAATAGATGGAAATTTTAATGTAACCTTAGCTTATAGACAACCTGGTTCAACTTTTAAACCTTTTGTATACGCAACTGCATTTGAAAAAGGATATACACCAGATACTGTTGTTTTTGATACACCAACAGAATTTCAAACAACATGTAACCCAGATGGCACACCTATAAATCCTAACACAGTTATTTCTTCTTCAACTGCTTGTTATATGCCAGAAGATTATGATGGAGAATATTTAGGCCCAATATCATTAAGAAATGCTTTGGCACAATCTAGAAACGTTCCTGCTGTGAAAATGTTATATCTTACTGGAATAAAAGATTCTATTGAAACAGCAAAATCTATGGGCGTAAAAAATCTTACAAACCCAAATCAGTATGGATTGACTTTGGTTATCGGTGGAGGCGAAGTCTCACTTTTAGATATGACCAGTGCTTATGGAGTATTTGCAAATGACGGTATAAGAAATCCATATACAGGCATTCTTTCAATTGAAGATTTAAATGGTAATGTTTTAGAAAGTTACACACAAAAATCCCAAACAGTTTTGTCTCCAAGTGTTGCAGAAAATATTTCTGATGTCTTATCTGATGTTACTGCAAAAATCCCAGCATACGGAGCAAATTCGCCATTGTTCTTTTCTGGTAAACAAGTTGCATCAAAAACAGGAACAACAAATAATTACAAAGATGTTTGGACTATAGGTTACACCCCGGAAATTGTAGTTGGAGCATGGGCAGGAAATAATGATAATACCCCTATGGTAAAAAAAGTTGCAGGGACAATACTTGCACCACTATGGCATGAGGTTATGGAAGCTGCACTTGCAAGTACAACAGGTGAATTATTTATCAAACCACCACAAGTAAGCAGTGACCTTAAACCTATACTTAGAGGGTTTTGGCAAGGAAATGAAACATATTTTATAGATACAATATCAGGAAAACTTGCTACAGACATGACACCAGAAGAAACAAAAAAAGAAGTTTCTATACAAAACATTCACTCAATACTTTATTATGTAGACAAAAATAATCCTCTTGGCCCTGTTCCAACAAACCCTGAAAATGATTCGCAATTTATCTCATGGGAATATTCTGTTCAAAATTGGTTATCATTACACCCACAAACAACAACGATAAAACCAACAATGTACGATGACATCCACACAGAAGCAAATAAACCAATAATAACAATACTTTCACCTACTCAAAGTTTTGAATACGGCAAAGATAGCAGGATAAACATTATATTCTCTACCAACTCAAAATATTCTATTATTAAAGCTGATTTTTACCTAAATGATGAGTTTGTTGGAACATCATTTACCTATCCTTTTGTATTTAATTTTATACCCTCATCAACAGATTCTTTTGAAATAGGAGAAAATCAATTAAAAATTGTTGTTTATGATGGAGTTTATAATAGAAATGAAATAACAATACCTATTAAAATTAAAAATTAATTATAAAAACAACCCATGGGGGTTGTTTTTATAATTACAATATATCTTTTATCTTCCCTTCTGTTTTTTTATCTAAAAGTTCAAGTATTTTTATTTTTTTCAAAAATATACTTGTTTTTATAATAGGTTTTTCTTCTATTCTGGCTGTATAATTTTTAATTGTAATTTTTTTTGGGTCTATGTTTATAGAACAAATTTCTTTTATTGCTTCCGCAACAGAATTTCTCAAAAAATCCTGAGAGGATATAATGTTTTTAAATTTTTCTAAATATTGAGCTATATCAAACATGGTAATTAATTGTGAATTGTAAATTATGAATTATGAATTTTATATAATTTATAATTTATCATTCATAATTTATAATTGTATTTTTTATCGGTTCATAGGCATCACAAGATAAGTAAATGTCTTATCTGAAGCACCTTTTACAACAAGAGGTCTATTTACCCCATTAAATGAAAGAGAGACACTATCAGATGTAATTGAAGACAGACAGTCTATTATATATTTGTAATTAAAATTAACCTCTATACTTTCACCTTCAATAATTGCATCAATTTTATTTATATTTTCACCTATAGTATTATTCCTTGTTTTAACTTCTATCTCTTTTTTGCCACTAACAGCACTTATGTTCATTTGGTTAAAATTATCTGAAAAAATATTTGATATTTTTAATGAATTTATTAGATCTTGTTTTAATAAGACAACCTTTGTTTTTTCTTCTTTTGGTAAAATTTGTTTATAATCAGGAAAAACTCCATCTATAACCCTTGAAACTAAATATATACCACCAAAAACAAAAGATATTTGATTTTTG
This sequence comes from Endomicrobiaceae bacterium, assembly GCA_028711215.1. Lineage (GTDB taxonomy): Bacteria > Elusimicrobiota > Endomicrobiia > Endomicrobiales > Endomicrobiaceae > Proruminimicrobium. The sequence goes on from JAQTSO010000121.1 coordinate 3,687, forward strand.
GTTGAATTAATTTCAACTTCTATATCTGTATTATCAAGAATTTTTAAAATATCTACAGCATTCTTAAAAGGAATCAGAATATTATTTAATTCTATATTCTTTTTTATTTTAATAATTTTTTCTGCCAACCTAAAAGAATCTGTCGCAACAAAAACAAGATTGTCGT
>JAQTSO010000122.1 GCA_028711215.1 Endomicrobiaceae bacterium
TTGAGATTTTTAACAGCAGCAATTTAATGAATATAGATAAAAGGTTAATACAAGCAAGACCTTGTGATTGGGAAGAATATAATAATTGGGTTAGCGATTATTTGGGGATAAAAGATTTTTTTGATTTATCCAAAAGGTATATTTAGAAGTTCCAATTGAAAATTTAATATTAAAAAGGATATATGATGCGAAAAATTAAAATTGTAAAAAATTATTTAAAACATGCCGAAGGTTCATGTATGTTTTCATTAGGTGAAACGAAAGTTTTGTGTGTTGCGACAGTTGAAGAAAAAGTTCCTCCTTTTATTGAGGCAAAAAAAACGGATGAAGGATGGGTAACAGCTGAATATTCAATGCTCCCGAGATCTTGTAACGACAGAATATCAAGAAACAGACTGCAGAACGGCAGAGCTCAGGAAATATCAAGACTTATCGGAAGGTCTTTGAGGGCAAGTATTGATATGAAAAAACTTGGTAAAAGAACAATTACAATAGACTGTGATGTTATAAGAGCAGACGGCGGAACAAGAACAGCATCAATTAACGGCGGTTTTATAGCTTTGGTATTGGCACTTAAAAATTTACAAAAGAAAAAACTTATAAAAGAACTTCCCGTAAAAGATTATATCGGCGCAGTCAGTGTCGGTTTTGCAAACGGCAAAATGGTTTTAGATTTATCTGCAAAGGAAGATAATGTCGCCGATGTTGATATGAACGTTGTTATGACTTCTAAAGGTGATTTAATTGAAGTACAAGGCACTGCAGAAGGCGATGTTTTTTCAAGGAAAGATTTGGATAAAATGTTGGATGTAGCTTATTCGGGAATACAAAAAATAACGATGGCTCAGAAGAAAGCATTAGGTTCTTTATAACGATTTTAAAGTCTTTAACGGCAAAGCAAAAAAGACATAATTGGGAATATGTAAAAAAATGAAAACAAATGAGATAATATTGGTGGAGTTAAAATGACAAAAATAGCAGTATTAATCCCATGTTATAATGAAGTTGTTACTATAAAAAAAGTTATTGATGATTGCAAAAAATATTTGCCGGAAGCCGAAATATATGTTTATGATAATAATTCTACAGATGGTAGTGATGAAATTGCCATACAAGCAGGAGCGATTGTTAGATATGTGCATAAACAGGGCAAAGGAAATGTTGTTAGAAAAATGTTTAGAGAGATAGAGGCTGATTGTTATCTTATGGTTGATGGTGATTTAACATATTCCTTAGAAGATGTTAAAAAAATGTGTGATTTGGTTGTGAATGAAAATATAGATATGGTTGTAGGTGATAGGCTTTCTTTTTCATATTTTAGAACAAATAAACGTCCTTTTCATAATATGGGAAATCGCATAGTAAGATTTCTTGTAAATAAATTATTTGAAAGCAATATAAAAGATATAATGTCCGGTTATAGAGCAATGAGTAAATTGTTTGTTAAATCTGCCCCCATTTTATCAAAAGGTTTTGAAATAGAAACAGAAATGACTATACATGCTTTAGATAAAAATTTTACCATAAAAGAGATTTCGGTTAAATATAATGAAAGGCCATTAGGGAGTATATCAAAATTAAATACATTCGGTGATGGTTTGTTGGTTTTGAAAACAATAGGAAGTCTGTTTAAAGATTATAAACCGTTTATGTTTTTTTCAATAGTTTCAATCTGTTTGTTTTTAGTTTCAATGTTTTTATTTATCCCTATTCTTATAGAGTTTTTAGAAACGAGCAAAGTCCCGAAATTCCCGACATTGATAGTCTCAGGAGTAATAGCTACAATGTCTTTGCTTATGTGGATATGCGGGATAATCTTGCAGACAATAGTCAGAAAACATCAAGAATTATATGAGATAATGTTAAAGTATAAAAGTAAATAATCTAAAAAAGGTTTTCATGATCAGTAATCAAAAAAAAGCAATAGTATATTACATTATATGCTTAGTTATTTCTGTTGTAATAGCACTTACTCTATCTTATTCAATATCAAAAAAAAATAATTTTTCAATCGATTTTAAATTATTGTTGAACTCAAAAAAACAAACAATTTCATATAAAGATTTAGATTTTCAAATAGATAATCAAAATAATAAATATATATTTATAAATGTTAATGGATATGTAGGCAATATTAATATATATTTCAAACACTTAATTGATAAAGAATCGGGATTAAGAATTTACAATATAATAAATAATGAAAATATAAATTTTATTAGTAGTGCAATAATTTCTCAAAAACTTTTTTATAAAAGCATAACAATAGATAATTCATTTTCAGATTTAGCATTACTTATGAGTGACACTGAAAATTATGATAATATAAAAAAAATAACTGTTAATGAATCAATTTACAATAAATATTTTCTAATCAGATTTTTACTTATATTTATTGTTGTATTTTTTATTTTTTCGCATTTTATTTTTAACATAAAATTGATGTATGAAAAAATTTATAAATATAAATATCTCATAGGTTTTTCCGTTGTTGTTTTTGCGGTTGTTTTTGAGTTAAACGGTTCATCTCTCGCTATGTGGCAATATTCAACAGATTCAATATGTAAAGAATCTGTTTTGATAGGTAAACCAAGATGGCTCAGAGGTGATGAATGGTGTGTTTATACTCCAATACTGTTTTCTCAAAACATATCGGATTATAAATATTTTAACGATATTTTGAGAGGTACAAAGACGGATATGTTTCTTTTTTACGCACAGCCGGTAAAAAATGTAATGTCTGTTTTTAGACCTTTTTTAAGTGGATTTCTTATTTTTGATATGGCAAGAGGACTGGCTTTTTACTGGACTGCGAAAATAGTAAGTTTATTTTTGTTATCTCTTATGTTTTTTATGATGTTAACTAATAATAAAAAATTATTAGCACTTCTTGGGGCAATTATGGTGACTTTTGCTCCTGCTGTGCAATGGTGGTTTACTCCTAATGGCATGGTGGAAATGCTTATATTTGGGCAGCTTTCAATTTTGATGTTGTATAAGTATATGGATAATAATAATTTTATCAGGAGATTTTTATATTTGTCTGCTATTTTTATATGTTGCGGAGGATATGCACTTACTGTTTATCCGCCATGGCAGATACCTTTTGCTTATGTATTTGCCGGAGTTGCATTGTGGGTAATATTGGAAAACAGAAAACAGTGTTCAATAAAGCTGAAAGATTTTTTAAGTATATTGTTTTTTTTATTGCTATTAATTATAAGTTTATTATATATTTTTAATAAATCAGCAGATACGATATATGCATTGATGCATACAGTATATCCCGGTAAAAGGTTTGAAACAGGTGGCGGGATGATAGGTGAATTATTTCAATCATGGGGCAATATATTCTTTAGTATAAAAGATGTTTTGCCGGTCTCAAATGTATGCGAAAGATCGTCATTTATAGATTTGTTCCCGATAGGATTGATTTTATCATTATGGGTAATCTTTAAAGAAAAAACAAAAGACAGGCTGCTTATAATATTATTGGCTTGTGTAGTGCTTGTCGGTCTTTGGTGTGTTGCCGGAGTTCCAAAACTGTTTGCAGAGATTTCTTTAATGAGAATGTCGCCAGCTAACAGAACTCTTGTTGTATTTGGTTTTGTGAATGTTATGTTGCTTATAAGAGCTTTGAGTTTAGTTAAAACAAGTATGAAATATAATAAAATTATTATTATAAGCACTGTGCTTACTGTTGTTGCCGTTTCATGTGCTGTTTCTGTATACGGACATTATTTGACTTTGGGTATGATTCTTATAATAGCTGTTTTAAGTCTTATAATTTTTT
>JAQTSO010000123.1 GCA_028711215.1 Endomicrobiaceae bacterium
AATTTACTACTTTCAAAAATTGTCAGACATAAACTTAATTTATTTTATTATAAAGAAATTGAGAGAAATAACTGGACAATCATTGATACGGAAAAGGAATTTGAATCTAAAATACAAATAAACGATGAACTATATAATTTAAAGGCTAAAATTGACAGGATTGATAAAACCCCTTTTGGCAATATAATCATTGACTATAAAACGGGTTCTACGAAAGCACCATTAAATGAAAAAAATATTCTGAATACTATAAACACAGACAGACAAACCATTCAGAAAACAATTAAATCATTCCAATTAATTATTTATAAATATCTGTATGAAGCTGAAACATCAAATAGTGTTGAAAATTGTGTTCTCTACAGTTTAAAGACCTTAGATTTCACATCCTTATTTAAAGAAAATTCAAATGATAAAGAACAACTATATTCAATCTGTCTGGATAAACTAAAATATGTTATATCTGAAATTAACAGTGATTTGCCTTTTAAAAGTGAATCCTACGATAAAACAGATTGTAAAAATTGCCCATACTTCTATTTATGCCGATAATTTAACCATTATTTTTCTTATTAATTAATTTGTTATAAAGTTCTTCCTTTTCTTTGCTATGATGCAATTTGCGATGACAATTCGGACATAGAGCAATTGTATTTTCTATTGTATCTTCCCCACCTTCTGCCAATGGTTTTATATGATGAACTTCTAAGTATGGATTGTTAAATTGTGTAAAAAATGGAGCATAATTATTACACATTTCGCATTTACCATTTGCTCTATTTTTTACATGTTTTATAACATATTTATCTCTATAATATCCTTTACCAATATAAATCATTGGTTTGGGGGAACCATTAGCTTGTTGTGCTTTTTCTAATATGACTTTTTTATCTTCTTCACTTAGTTCATTTTCATTTTTTTCTTCTTCTAATTTTATCTCACTTAATAATTTAATACTGGGAAATGTTTGTTTCAGCATTTGTTCAAAATCGCTTAAATCATTTTTCTGATTCTCTGTAAGAGAAAAACCGTATGCTTTAACAGTTAATTCATATGGTTTTATATCCCCATAATTTTTTTGCATATATTCCTGATAACACATATATGAATCATAATTCTTTTTTATATTACTTTTTTCATAATTTGACAATTTAAGCACCCATATTGTAACATCGTAAAAAATTTCAGGCATTACCAGAAAAAGAAAATGAGCTAATCGATATTGAGTCCAATAACCATTCTTCAGAATTTTGTTAAATAACTTTTTATCAGGCTTTTTATTTTCCCACAGATCAAGACAAAAATTTGTTTCCAAATTACAATCTGTATTAATTTCATATCCCATATGAGACCATTCTCTCATATATGGCATTGCAAGTGGGATATCTGAATCAATTTTCAATTTATCCTTTACTAAATTCATTACTTTATTCCAATATTGAATATCATACTTATAATCAAAATTGGTCGGACAACTAATCCATAGAATAAAACCTATAGGTGAAATGTTTTCTATAATTTCATTGTTTTCTTTATAATACGAATTATAAATATTTGCCAGTTCTTTTTTATCTTTTAATTCTAAGATCTTAATAAATAATTCTTTAATGAAAGGAATCCACAAGAATATCTCCTTACCTGTAGATTTTTCATACAGTTCTTTATAATATTCATTTTTTATTTTTTTATGATTCATATTAAATCTGCCTCCATAATAATTTATTACGACAAAGTATAGGTTATTATTAATTAAATTTAAAGATATTATTTTAAATAGAACATAATATATAAATGCTTATGTTTTTTTACGACTGAATATAGCCGTTGTCGTTAGAATTTAAGATTTGGGCTGTTGGGCGGATTGTTGCCTTACATTAAAAAAGGCAATCAACCGAAGTGAACTGAAGTATTTTGCGACTGTGGTGTACGAAAGTGAAAACGGTACATAACGTAGCAAAATACAAAAGTGTAACCCAAATATTAAATCCGCATAAAGAGAAAGCAAAGCTATTAGTAAATGAGCTTTAAAATTACAAAACTGTAGCCAAAATATTGCGGTCGCTATAATTTTAGAATCTCAAATCCGGATTACTCCTAATCGCATTACAGTAAATTTTCAGAGAATCTTCCCAGTTTGGAATACTTACGCCCAAAGCTTCCGATATTTTTTGATTTGACATAACAATAACAAGCGGTCTCTTTACAATTGTTTTAAATGTTGCCATAGGTGCCGGAATAATCTCATTTGTAAATCCCATAAGTTTTGCGTATTTATCGGCAAGCTCATATCTTGAGGCTTTACCTGAATTTGTCAGGTGATATAATCCTGTAAGTTTTTTATCAAGTGCTATTAAAACATATTTAACAATATCAAATGTAAAGGTCGGCACCGATATTTCATCGTTTGGAACTTTTACGACAGACTCGTCTTGAATCCATTTTGTGAATTTATAAAGAAAACTATTTTTCCCGTATCCTATAACCCAGCCATGTCTGAAAACAAGACTGTTACTATAAATCATAACTTCATTTTCACCGGCAAGTTTGCTTTTCCCGTATAAATTTAAAGGATTAGGACTATCTGTCTCAACGTATGGAGAATGTTTCATCCCGTCAAAAACATAATCGGTGCTAAAATGAACAAGTTTAATATTATACAATTGTGATATTTGAACTAGATTTTTTACTCCTTTATAATTTATATCTATTGCCTGAGTTGTGTTTTTTTCAGCCAGTTCCACATCATTATAAGAGGCACAGTTTATTATAACGTCAGGTCTGAATGGAGCTATGAATTTATTAATTTTATAATAACTGGTTATGTCAAAATCTTCCTTCGACGGAGCAATAAACTCTATCTTTCTTTTATTTAATTCATATATAAAAGATTTTGCCAGTTGCCCAGAAGCTCCGGAAATAAGAACTTTCATTTAAATCCCCCCTTGTCCGACAAAAGTTAAATTATACATAAGGAAGCAAAATGCAAAAATACAGTTTCGTTATAATTTATTTTGTGATTGCAAAACAAGAACTGCAACTGATATATCAATTATCCCGCATTTATTAAATGTTTTTATAATTTCCCCAACGGTAGCACCTGAAGAATAAACATCATCAACAAGACAAATTCTTTTATATTTCTCATCATTAAGTTTAAATGCAGATGATATTTCAGAAATTCTTTCACTATCCGGCAATATTTTCAATTTTTTTGTATCTTTTATTTTAGAAAGGATACCTTTTTTATATGGAATGTTTAATTTTGAAGATAAGATATGAACCAACTTTTCGGCATAATCTGTTTCATAATCAGTTTTTTGATATTTTGGAACACTCACAAAAACATCAAAACCATTTTTAAACGGTTCTATTTTCTCAGATAAGGATAATGCCAAATTATAGAACACTTTCTCATCTGATTTTAAATTTTTCATGTAAGAACAAAATGTTTCAGAAACGGTTGGGATATACTTTGTTGAATAAAAAAACTTATTAATACTTTGTATTTCGTTCATTATATTATCAAATCATGATTACTTTTTATAACATTGCAGTAAGTTCTTAAAGAATCTTCCCAATTAGGAATCTTTACTCCAAGTGCTTCAGATATTTTTCTGTTAGACATTGCAGTAACTAACGGTCTTTTTATCGGAACTTCAAATGTAGACATCGGAACAGGTACAATTTCATTTGTAAGTCCCATAATCTTTGCAT
>JAQTSO010000032.1 GCA_028711215.1 Endomicrobiaceae bacterium
ATTTATTATATTGCCGGTTATAACACTATTTTTAAAATTAAGTTCCCCAATATCACTTATATTTAATATATTTCCTTTTACATAACTCTTTTCTATATTCAATATACTAAAACCTGCTACTGATATTGAACCCACATTGCTGTTTTTTACTTCTATATTAGACGTACCATTTACCAATATATCGCCTTCTATTTTAGTGTTTTCAAATTTTACACATACATTATTAAAAATCTCAATGTAATTGTACTTGTTTTCAATAGAAGAGTTTTTAATTCTCAAATTGCAATTATAAAAAGATTTACAAAATAAACCTTTTATATTCGAATCATTTATATAAATAATTTCATCATTTTTTAAATCAAGAAAAGCACCTATGTCAATTGATATGTTTGTTTTTTCTACAAATATATAATTGCAATCATTTGATATAATACCATCATTATAAATATGTATATTGTTTTTATATAAATATACATTTGAACAATCAAACATTTTTATAAAATTATGAACGTCTATAAAATTATTTTTTAATAGTATTTCAGAAAAAAAATCGCTATATAAAAAGTCCTGCCCTTTTATTTCCGAATCACAAATATTTAAAAAAGAATTATTACAACATACATACAAACAATTTTTCGAATCAAAAATTGATTTATCTACAGATAAAAATGACTGTCCGCACAGTATAACGTTTATATTAAATGTATAACTTTTTGAATCCAAAACTTCAACACAACTGTTATCAAAAAGCATAAAATTTACTTTATTGTCAAAAAAATTACTTTTGGAAATAAAAACATTCGTTCGCTCTGAACATGTTATGGCTACATTGCAGATTATAACTAAACTTTCATAAACCTCAACACAACTTTCGTCAAGAATATAAATTTGAGAATTAGAATACAGACAATTACCTATATAAACATCAGCCGAGTTTCCTGCTACTTTAAGTCCGATATTATTATTTAAAAATATATCATTTGCAATCCTAATATCTGAAGAATTTAAAATTGAAATTCCTAAAGAATTGCCATACAATATATTATCTTTTGTAAGTATTTTTAAAGATTGTTTGCACCCAATTGCGTTATTATTTAAAAACAAATAGTTTGAAACAATATATGATTTACTTGCTGACTCTATAATTATCCCATGTTTGAGATTTTCATATAATGCATTATTAAATGTGATGCATCTTTCATATGCTAATATGCCATAAACATTAAAACGAAATACTGATTGTTTTACTATAATTTTAGAAAAGTTAACAATTCCGAAAAAACATTGTTCAAACAAACAAGATTCTATTTTTGAATTTTTTGCATTAAAGTCAAAAATCAATCCAAAAGAATATTTTATTTCAACATATTTAAATTTACACCAACCATTTTTTGCTATAAATATATGCCCGTTCCAACTACAATTACCTATATGTATATTATTATCTTTCTTACCGACAACAAAAAAAGAACCATACACAATTATAGACGGATTTCCTGTGTATTGTTCTCTTTCTATATTAAATTTACTAAACAAAAAATCTAGTTTTTGGTCTCTTTCATTATTTACAGAAACATCTTTATTAGCAAATTTTATTATTGTACCGGGTTCTACAACAACCTGTACTCCCTCCAAAACAGTAACACTAGCACCAATAAGAATATTGCCTGACCACTTTTCATTTTTTTTTATTAATCCTGATTTTAAAGTAATATTCTTATTTAATTTCACATTTATTCCAGTGAGAAATCAAAACTAAGTTCTCCCCACTTTCTATATAAATATTCTCTGTCTTTTTTTAACAAGGAAAGAGGTTGTTTAACCGATAAGGCTTTAAAAACTGCAATATCTTTTGTCGCAAAAAAATAAATTTTGTTTTGATACAACTTCATTAAAAAATCAAACAAGGCAAAATTTACCGTTTTAAATTTTGAATCAAAATAGCCGAATTTTTTTAAAAAACCCTTATTAATCATAAAACAGTCTGCAAAAAGGCTGGGATATGCTTCTTCGCTATTAGCAAAATTATTGTTTCTTTGTTCTTCAAATGCCATTTCTAATTTTTTATCCGTATTCCCCTGCACATATGAAGTGATAGGCGATACAACTCCTATATTATCATTGAATGATAAATATTTTGCCAATTCACTAGAAGTTGGCGGGAAAATTTTCATTTTTGAATTATAAAAAAATATAAAATTAGAATTTGTTTTTAAAATTATATTATTAATTACATCTATCACATTGGTATTTTTAGAAAAATTAACATAATTTATTCCGTCTTTTTTAACCGGTTGCATTGCTGTCGCTCTTGAAGCAAAATTATCAGCATTTATACATATTGTTTCAATCTTAAAATCATGTTTTTTGTTTTCTTTCTTTAACGGATTACAAATATCTGAAACATCAATAATATTTTTTATTTTTTCTTTTTTTAACAAATCAAGTTCAATGTCTTCGCCAAAAATATTGGCATCACTCATATTAAATACTGAAATTGCCTGAAAAAAGTAAATTTTAAAGGATTTATTTAACAAATACAAATTTTGATATTTTTTGGATGTTTCTGCTTTGTGTTTTTGTAAAATATACTCCAATTGTGACAATCTAAAATCCACAATTATATTTATATTGCCACATATTTCTTTTATATGTGGTAGTATAAATTGTGCCATATTATATGATGAAAATATAATATTTTCAAAATTTCCATCTGTGATATAATTTATTAGATTCTTGCTTAATAAATCTTTTTTTATCATATCTCTAAGATAAGTTTTTTTGATTGTGTTGGTTTCATTATTGTCCGTAGTTTCTTCTGTTTTGATTTCTTTGTTCAAATATAATAACGAGATGTCACTGTCATTTTTACTTAAAATATCCAAAATTTCTTTTAATTGTTTATCTTGTCTGAAAATAGGATTTTCTATTATATCTTTTTGACTGACAACAAGAACTTTTTTCATAAATTATCCCTCATAATTACAATAATTTTTTTAATTATATACTGCCATCGTAAAATTTATTTAATGCTTCTGCAATTATTTTCCAGTCATATTTTTGCTTAACGTTTATTTTAGCATTTTTAGAGATTTTGTTGTATAGTTTATCATCAAAAAACAATTTTACAACCATATCTGCAAATTCATCTTCGGTGTTACCAACCAATATATCATGAAAATTTTCACATTTTATTCCATCCGCAGCTTCCTGCGTTGCAACAACAGGAATGCCTGAAGCCATTGCCTCTAAAACTTTACCTTTTATTCCGCCACCCAATCTAACAGGTGCTACAAAAATATTCGGACATTTTAAATAATATCTTACATCTTCAACTTCACCTGTAATAATAATATTTTCACTTTTCAAACGACTAACATCTTCCGTAAGCCCGGACCCGACAATATATAATTTGATATTTGGAATTTGCTTCACTATTTTATCAAAAATAAATTTAACAAAATATACAATCGCATCCGCATTAGGATAATGTTTATAATGTCCTATGAAAACTAATTTTTTTTCTTTTTCTATATCATCAATCATGTTAAAAAAATCAACATCTACACCTGTAGGAATAACAACCGTTTTGACTTCAGAATTAAATGAATTCATTATTCTCCCATCTCTATCTGTTAAAACAATTACTGAGTTAAATTTATTTATAATTCGTTTTTCATATTCAACCAACTTTCTCCATTCAACATATCTTAAATTATCAGGTAAATCCCTGTCATGAAATGATTGGTTAAAATCTAATGAACCAAGATCATGTTCTGTATAAAAAACAGGAACATTCTTTATATGATTTACATATTGTGTCATGACTAAAAAATCTAATTGAACAACATCAGGTTTTACATATTCCAAAACTCTATATAATTCATCTATCATTGCCTGTGTATAAAAAAAACTGACACACCTCGGGATATCTTCTCTTTCTATGCGTTTATCCTCATGTCTGACTACCGAAAATACCTCTTTACATACTTCCTTTGCCATACTGATTGAATCCGTTGAAGCGTCAGGTTCAATATATGCAAGCAGATAAATATCATTTTCTTTTGCCAAATGTTTTATAAGATTATAAAGCCTGACTTTGCCTCCATCACGTGGCGGATAAGGAAAGTATGGGGAAATAATAAGAATTTTTTTCATAATTAAATTACATCCTTCATAGACAAGCCATATTTTTTTCTGTTCTCTGTTATATATTTTAGCATCTTTTGATATGTCAACGACCTGAATGTAATATGCGATGAAATTTTATCAATATTATTTGAATCATATTCTATACATTTTCTGCATATACTGTTAGGACTATTATTTAATAATTCTTCCCTAAGATTTTTATATTTTAAAGAATTCCAGACATCTTCAAAAGTAGAATTACTTAAATTTCCAATATGTTTCCCCGCAAAAACACATGCATTAACCGTTCCCTGATTTTCAATATAAGTATAATCCCATGGACATTTGCAGATTTTTTTCATTTGTTTTGTTTTATCATTTAAAAACATTTGCGGAACATTAACATATATCCCAAGTTTTTTGGCAAGTTCTAATGATTTACTTATATTTTCATTTGCCTGATTCTTATTCATAAAAACTGTTAAATCAAAATCTTTATAATCAAAAATTGTTAGGTATCTGAATGTTATCGCATCAACATTTAATTTTGAAGCCAATCTTACAAAATTTAACATGTCATCTAAGTTTATTTTTGTTATAACGCTGTACAATGTAATTTTTATATTTTTTTGTTTTCTTAACTCTTTTATATTTGAAATAATATCTTCAAACCCGTCAACACCTACTATATTTTTATGTAATGTACTATTGGAAGCATGCAAAGATACTATTATATTAAACTTACCATCATCAAAATCTTTGTTTTTTAAATTAATGCCATTAGTAAAAAAAGTTTTCTTTTGATTGGGCAATGTTTTATTAATTCTTTTTATAAAAGAATTAATATCCGGCATAAGCAGCAATTCTCCGTAACCATGAAAATCAACATTCTCTGCCTTTATCAATATATCTTTTAATTTTTCTTCAAAAAATATTTTATATCTGTCTATTGAAAATTGCGGATATTTTCCGCCCAAACAAAAAATACATTTGGCATTGCAAAAAAAATGAGCTCCTATACCTATATTTTTCGGTATTGAACTCAATACAACAGCAGACTTATTTATTTCAAAATTGTTTAATATACTATTGAATTTTATTAATTTATCCACTCTGATTAACTTTACAAAAAATTTACATGATCAACTTTTTTTTGCATATTGAAAAGTACTGTATTAAAACTATCACATCTGCATAACAACGGACAATCATTGAAGTCGATATTTGAAAAAACTTTTTTCCTGTGTTCCGAAGACCAAATTTCCTTCAAAGAATTTTTTTTCAAATCCCCGATACAATATTTTTCCATTCCTCTCATATGACAACACAAATACATCTTCTGGTCAGCTGCCACGACTGTGGCAAAATTATGTCCGTAACAAACATCATATTGTCTTTCTGTATTATTCGTTTCCATCAAGACATATTTATGAACAGAACTTACAACTGAAAAATTTTTAGTTCCATATTTTTCAGCAATTTTCATTTTTTTTAAAATCAAAATCTGATTTTTATTGTTTATTTCTTTTTCTTTAAATTTTTTCAATAACGGTCTGTATTGTGCATAATCCACACCCAATGACAAACTTAATTTGGCAAATGGAATTATATCACAAATGGTTTTATCATATGTTAAAAGGCCGACTCCTATTGTTATTGAGCTATTACGTTTCTTTTTCTCTCTTACAAGCATTTTAATATTTTTTAAAACAACATCAAAAGTTGTAGAATTCATACCGTGAGTAATCTTGTAGTTCGCTTTTGATGATGCATCCAAACTAATTCTTATCCATGTGCAATTCTTTACAATTTCTTCAATTTTTTTTTGGTTTAATAAAATTCCATTTGTAATAAAACCGACGTCCAATCCTATTTTTCTTGCATAAATAACTGCTTCTATTGTATCTTTATTGCAGAGAGGATCCCCTCCGCCGGTAAATGTAACTGCCTTGCCGCCAAAAGACTTGACTTGTTTTAAAATATTTTTTGCTTCTCTAAGATTCATACTGTCAAGATGTTTTGATTGTTCAAAAAAACCAAAACAAAAATGGCATTTTGCGTTACAAACATTGGTCATATCCAACTCATAAGTTATTGGTTTAGAAATTTTATTTTCTTTCCACTCACTTATTCTGTCTATGTGTTGTAAGATTTTTGAAGAAGAGAACTGACTAACTTTCATATTTATTTATATTCCATCAGGAAGCTTTTCCATAATTTCAAGAACATTTTTTGTCCATTTATCAATTAAAAGTTCTATGTTTTTTGTTCTCAAAACATCATAATCCATATTGTTTGCTGAATATCCTTTGCCACCAACGTGATATATAAACGTATCGCCTGCTATCACAATATTATAACCAGCCTGCTTTACCCGCATACAATAATCAAAATCTTCATATCCGCCGGGACCAAACATTTCATCCAAAACACCTACGTTAAATAAAACTTCTCTTTTTATTAAAACACAAAAACCTATTATTCTGCTGACTGAAAACCAAAAACCGGCATTCTTTGACAATATATCTTTACCAAACTTTTGTATTGCATCATCATCATCAGCCGAACCGTCAAAAACAACAACCTGTCTCCCGGATGCGTGATTTGTGCACGGACCAACTATCCCTGTCTTTTTATCACTTTCAGCAACTAACACCATCCTGCCAAGCCATCCGTCCGTCAAAATAACGTCATTATTCAAAAGCAATACATATTCACCTTCGGAAATTTCCACACCCTGGTTATTTGCACAGGCAAATCCTAAATTTGTCTCATTTAATATGACCTTAACATTTGAATATTTTTCTTTCAATCCTTCCAAATATGTTTTTGTATCGTCCTTTGTTGACCCGTTATCTACAAATATAAGTTCATAATTAACATCCGTTGTATGTTTAAAAAGAGATTCTACACAAATTTTTGTGTCATCCAACTGATTGTAGGTCAACATAACTATGCTGACAAGATATTTTGGTTTATCCTTAAACGTTAAGCCCTTAACAATAACCTCATCTATTGTATCTACGCTTATATTTGAAATCTCTTTTTTTATTAAATCAACATCCTCAGCATTTTCAACTATAACAGCATCTGATAGTTGACAATTGCTAACTTCCATACCGCTGGATTTTTTTAACAAACCATGAACTTCATCATACAAACTATCATTTTGTTTAACATATTCTTTCAAATTTGATATTTGTGGCATTAATAAAACCAATTTTGCTTTTGGATTTAAGACTTTTATAATTCTTAAAATTCTGTAGTTTTTTATTAACTCAGGGTATGTGACAATAATTGTTGCATACGAATTTGCAAGCAATTGGGTTTTTAAAACACCTAACGAAGTTTCTTCAAAATAAAACACATCATGTTTGTTTAAAATTTTGTCTATACACTTGCTGTGTTTTTTATCGATGTTATCTTTTTGATTTGCAGATATAACCAATAAATTAGTTGACATAAATTAACACTCTCCTATGAGGAAAATCGGGAAGGCGGGACTTGAACCCGCAACCTCCTGCTCCCAAAGCAGGCGCGATAGCCAATTACGCTACTTCCCGAATACTGCCGTCTTGAAATACTGACGTTGAAGGATTATATCACAATATGTAAGATTTTGTCAATCAAATAAAAATCAGGCATAAAACAGTTGAATATTTCATGCAAAATTTATACAATACCACGGAATTTACATATTGTTACAGGAGAATTATGTTTAAAATTATTTCAAAACAAATTTTATCATCAAATATAAAAAGTTATGAAGTGCATGCCCCGGATATTGCAAAAAATGCAAAGGCCGGTCAATTTGTAATTTTAAGATTGCATGATACAGGTGAAAGAATACCGTTAACTATAGCAGGAACTGACATACGGACAGGAACTGTCAGAATAATATTCCAAGAAGCCGGAAAAACAACAACAGAGCTTGGCACATTAAATATTGGGGATTCCATAAAAGATTTTGTCGGTCCATTAGGACAACCGACAGAAATTAAAAATTACGGAACCGTTGTCGCAGTTGCCGGTGGCGTTGGAACAGCAGAAGTTTTGCCTGTTATTAAAAGTTTGTTAAAAGCAGGCAATAAAGTAATTACGATTGTCGGTGCACGAAATAAAGATTTGTTAATATTAGAGAATGAATTAAAAGAAAATTCCACAGAATTATTAATTGCAACAGATGACGGTTCTTATGGAATTAAGGGTTTTGTAACAACAGTTTTATCTGATGTTATATCAAAAGAAAAAGTTAATGTTATTTATGCAATCGGACCTGTTCCGATGATGAAAGCTGTATCAAACATGACAAAGGAACTCGGTATAGAAACTTTAGTTTCATTAAACCCGATAATGGTTGATGGAACCGGAATGTGCGGTGCTTGCAGAGTGACTGTTGACAATAAAACAAAATTTGCCTGTGTAGACGGACCTGAATTTGACGGTCATAAAGTTAATTGGGATGAGCTTATATCCAGACTTTCATTATTTAAAAAATTTGAGAATGAATCTTTTGAAAATTACAAACATAATCCGGAGTGCAAATGTCACAAAAAATAAAAATGTCTGAACGACAACCAAATGAAAGAAATAAAGATTTTAAACAAGTAAATCTGGGGTACACTCCGGAACAGGCTATAGAAGAAGCAAAAAGATGTTTGCAATGCAAAAAAGCTTTTTGCACCCAAGGGTGCCCTGTTGAAATAAATATCCCCGGTTTTATTAAACATATCGCAGAAAACAATTTTAGTCAAGCAATAAAAGTCTTAAAAGAAAAAAATAATCTTCCTGCAGTCTGCGGAAGAGTTTGCCCTCAGGAAAGTCAATGTGAGAAGTTTTGTATTTTGGCTAAAAAACAAGAATCGGTTGGAATCGGAAATCTTGAAAGATTTGCCGCCGATTGGGCAACTGCAAATCTAAAAAATGAAAAAACTGAAATAACGCCAAACGGGAAAAAAGTTGCAATTATCGGTTCCGGACCTGCCGGACTTACTTGTGCGGGTGACCTTGCAAAACTAGGATATGATATCACAATTTTTGAATCACTGCACGCTAGCGGTGGTGTTTTAAGATACGGAATCCCTGATTTCAGACTTCCAAGTAATGTATTGGATGCTGAAGTTGACACATTAAAGGCTCTTGGAATAAAGTTTGTTTTTAATTGTTTAATCGGAAGAACAAAAACTATACAAGATTTGTTTGATGAGGGATTTAATGCAATTTTTATCGGTACCGGTGCAGGACTTCCGACATTTTTGAATATTGAAGGTGAAAATTACAATAATATTTATTCCGCTAACGAATTTTTAGTAAGAATAAATCTTATGTCAGCATTTAAATTTCCTGAATTTGATACTCCGATATATAAGGGAAAAAATGTGGTTGTAATAGGCGGCGGTAACACTGCAATGGATTCTGCAAGAACGGCAAAAAGAATAGGAGCAGAATCTGTTAAACTGGTATACAGGAGAACTCAAGAAGAAATGCCGGCACGACTTGAGGAAAGACATCATGCTCTTGAAGAAGGTATTGAGTTTGTTGAATTGACAAATCCTGTTAAATTCATAGCTGATGATACTAAATTTGTTAAAGCTATGGAATGTGTTAAAATGCAACTAACAGAACCTGATGCTTCCGGCAGAAGAAAGCCGGTTGTTATTAAAGATTCAAATTTTATACTTGAAACTGATGTTGTTATATTGGCACTAGGATTAAATCCTAACCCTATTCTCCCGTCTCTTACAAAAGGGTTGGAAACTGACGGCCACGGCTATCTGATTATTAACGATAAGTTTATGACTAAATTAAATGGTGTTTTTGCCGGCGGAGATATTGCCGGTGGAAGTACTGTTATTGAAGCTATGGGAATGGGTAAACAAGCTGCAAAAAATATTCATATATTTTTAAACGACAATACAAATTAGAATAACGGGCTGAATAATCTCATTACAGTCTGCATTAATCTGTCAGTTTTTGTTTGAATTCTCAAATATCCCATATCCATAACAGAGCATTTGTCTATATCCTGTATAAAAATATTTGCCATTTTTGCAGTTATTTCTTTGCCATACATAAGCATTGTCATTTCAAAATGCAGTTTGAAACTGCGGATATCTATATTGAACGTACCTAAAGAACAAATTTCGCTATCTACTACAAGTGTTTTACTATGAATAAAAGCAGGATATAAATAAACTTTTGCTCCAAGTTTAATCATATCGCTTACATAACTTTTTGTAGCATAATAAACTTCTTTTTTATCGGGTATTTCAGGAATCATAATTCTTACATCAACTCCGCCTCTTGTAGCAGTTGCTATTGCATCTGCAAAACTGTCATCGGGAATATAATACGGGCTTTGTATCCAAATTCTTTCTTTAGCGCCGTAAATAAGTTTTATGTATGTTTGTTTTATTTCTTCAGTTAAAACATCCGGACCTGAACTTATAAGTTGCATTGGCAATATTTTTGTTATTTTATGTTTTGTAAAATCAACAACATCGCTTGTAACATCTTTATTTGCAACATATGCATAATCTTGTAAAAACCTTAGATTTATAAAAGATACGGCATCACCGATAACTTTCATATGCGTATCTCTCCAGGGAATCGACCCCTTATTCATATACTCATCTCCGATATTTGCCCCGCCCGTATATGCAATTGCTTCATCAATTATTATCATTTTACGATGATTGCGATAATTTAGATTTCTGTTTAAATATTTCCATGATCCGGGCAAGAATCTAAGAACTTCTCCGCCACTGTCAATCAAAGGTTTAAAAAAATCCCTGTTTGCCCAAAGAGACCCTATATCATCAACTATAAGTTTAACAGACACACCTTCTTTTGCTTTTTGAACCAAAATTTCTAAAAGTTTTGACCCTATAACATCTTTTCTGTAAACAAAATATAAAATATTAATATTTTTCTTTGCATTTAATATATCCGACATCATATCTTCGTATTGTTCTGATATATCAGTATAAATTTTGACCTCATTATTCACCGCAAGCGGCGCCAAATTAAATTTTGAATTAAATTCAATTATATCCTTAACATTATGCTGATGAAAAAAATCTGTTTTATTAAATTCTCTAAGATTTTTATGCAAAAATTTAGCCAGTTTTGTATCGCTTTGCATTTTTAAATAGAATTTTTTTTGATTTTTTAATGATGGTCCTTTGCCTACCAGAAGATAAAGAAAAAAACCGAATACAGGCAACAACAAAATAACAATAGTCCAAACTGTTATGGAGTACGGTTTATGTTGTTCTTTAAAAATCAGAACAATAATAGATATAAAATTTATAAAAAATATTCCTAAAAATATTAACCAGTAAATATCTATTTCTAAAGTGAACATTTTTATTCCCCACACCGCTGTCTTATTGTATTAAAATACCCATATTTCGTCAATTAAAAAATTGAAATCTTGACGAACAATCATATTTTATATATAATCGCTGTGTATTTATGACAAGCAACTATATTTATAATCATTTCAAATTTAATTTTCAAAGACGATCTAATTTTCGATGGTGTTGTTTTGTTGCCTAGGGAGCATTTCATTGCAGTATATTTTAAAATCAAACCAATTTTAAACAGCAAGGAGATTAGGATATGTTAGAAGATAAAAAGATAATTTTGAGTGAAAAAGATATTCCGAGACAATGGTATAATATAGTCGCCGACTTAAAACCCATGGATCCGCCGTTTAATACAAGAACCGGAAAAATAGCAACCAAAGAAGATTTTTTACCTATATTTTGTGAAGATATTATAGACCAGGAAATGAGTCAGGAAAGATTTATAGATATTCCTGAAGAAGTTGTCCATATTTACAAGATATGGAGACCTTCTCCTCTTATCAGAGCAAGACATCTTGAGAAATTTCTAGATACCCCTGCAAAAATTTATTTTAAAAATGAAGGTGTCAGTCCGTCCGGAAGCCATAAATCTAATTCAGCAATACCTCAGGCTTACTACAATAAAAAATGCGGCGTAAAAAGAATAGCAACGGAAACAGGTGCCGGTCAATGGGGTTCTGCTCTTGCAATGGCATGCAAATTTTATGATATGGAATGCGTTGTCTATATGGTAAAAGTTTCCTATGAACAAAAACCATACAGAAAAATTCTGATGCAGGTTTTTGGTGCAAATGTTTTCTCAAGTCCGTCAAAATACACGGAAGTCGGAAGAAAAATTTTGGAAACAGATCCTGATAATCCCGGTTCTTTGGGTATAGCTATATCTGAAGCAATAGAGGATGTTGTTACTCATAAGGATACAAAATATGCACTCGGCAGCGTATTAAATCATGTTGCCTTACATCAAACAGTTTTAGGACTTGAAGCAAAAAAACAAATGGAAATTATCGGCAGATATCCCGATGTTCTTATTGCCTGTTTAGGCGGCGGGTCTAATTTTTCAGGATTAACATTTCCTTTTCTGATGGATAAAATTCAGGGAAAAAATAAAAATTTAAGAGCAATAGCTGTTGAACCGTCTGCTTGCCCGAAACTTACCCACGGAGTATTTGCATATGATTACGGTGACAGTTCCGGATTTACGCCTGCAATGAAAATGTATACTTTAGGTCATTCATTTATACCGGGCGGCACTCACGCCGGAGGATTAAGATATCACGGAGCATCTCCTATTGTTTCGGCTATCGTTAATGCAGGCTTGGCTGAAACTGTTGTTGTAAAACAAAGAGAAGTTTTTGATGCAGCAATAACATTTACACAATGTGAAGGCATTCTTCCGGCTCCTGAATCTGCTCATGCAATTAAAGTTGCAATTGATGAAGCATTAAAGGCAAAAGAAGAAGGAATTTCAAAAACTATATTGTTCAATCTTTCCGGTCACGGACATTTTGACTTATCAGCTTATGAACATGCTCTTGCCGGAGATTTAGAAGATTGTGTATTTTCTAAAGAGGATGTTGAGAAGAATTTAAAACTTTTACCAGAGGTTAAATTGTAATGTCTAAAACAGGAATTATTTGCACATTGGGACCGGCGACCAGATCTATACCCGTTTTGAAAAAAATGGCTGATGCCGGCATGAATGTTGCCAGACTCAATTTTTCACACGGGAATTTTGAACAGTATGAAAAGGATATCTCTTTAATAAGATCTGTTAATAAAAAATACAATAAAAAAATTAAAATTCTCGGTGATTTAGAAGGGCACAGAATAAGAATCGGAGAATTAAAAAATGGTCAACCTGTTGCTTTAAAAAAAGGACAAAAATTAACACTTACCACAAAAGGAATTACAGGAGACAATAAAATTGTTTCTATAGATTATTCCGGACCCATCACAGATTTTAAAAAAGGACTTGCCATTTACATAGATGACGGAAATTTAAAACTTACGGTAAAATCAGTATCAAAAGACATCATTATAACTGAAGTTGAAATTGATTATATATTAAAGCAAAATAAAGGTGTTAATATTCCTGATGCAAAATTACATTTCCCGGTAATAGAAGAACATGATATAGCTCATATAGATTTTGCAATAAAACATAAGTTGGAATTTATTGCGAACTCTTTTGTAAGAAATAAACAAGATATGATTGCACTAAAAAAGGCTGTTTCAAAAAAACATCCGAAGTGTAAGTTAATTGCAAAAATTGAAGACAGAGAAGGACTTGACAATATAACTTCTATTATAGATACCTGCGACGGAATAATGGTTGCAAGAGGTGACTTGGGTATATCAATACCTCTCTGGACAGTTCCTGTAGTTCAAAAATATATTATTAAAAAATGCCGTTCAAGAAATAAATTTGTTATTACCGCAACACAGATGCTTGAAAGCATGGTTGAGTCTCCTACACCTACAAGAGCAGAAGTCAGTGATGTTGCAAATGCCATAATAGACGGCAGTAATTTTGTTATGTTATCCGCAGAAACTGCTGTAGGAAAATTTCCTGATAAAGCAGTTAAAATGATGGGAAATATTATAAGTTTTACGGAAAAGAACATATACCGGCTTTAATTTGCCGGATAAAACCAAGATACGGGATTATTAATTTCACCGAGGAAACATGAACGAAATTTTGTATTCATCAATTGCGATGGTATCAGCACTTTGCGGAACTTTTCTAGTTTTGAAGTTCAGCAATTGGTCTAAAAAAAATTCAATATTACTTATAGGATTTGCCGCCGGTGTAATGATTTCAATTGCTTTTATTCATTTGATCCCGGAGTCCGTTGAAAACACTGACAACGCTATTGTTTATGTTTTTTTAGGTTTTTTAACTATGTTTTTTATACAGTATTTTTTCTTTTTTCATCCGTGCCATGACGACCATTGTCACGTTCATCATATGGGTGCCTTATCAATTTTAGGACTCGGCATGCATTCTTTCTTTGACGGTCTTATAGTCTGTATAGGATTTGAAGCAAGTTTTAGTATCGGAGTTTTAACAACTATTGCCATAATTTTACATAAAATTTCCGATGGCATTACAATAACAAGTATTTTGCTTCATTCCAAAATGGAAATCAAAAAAATATTAAAATATTCTTTTTTGGTTGCATTTTTTACACCGGTTGGAACTGTTATCGGATTAATATTTTTTAATTATATATCAAAAGAACTTGTTGGTGTTTTTTTAGCATTTGTAGCAGGTACGTTTATATATTTATCCGCCTCTGATTTAATCCCTGAAACTCACAAAGATTCAAATAAAATGTCAGGCATTTGCTTTTTTTTCGGTGTTGTCTTGGTAGCAATTCTTGGACATTTTTTACATTAATTAATAATTCTCAAAATTTGTTAAATAACTATTTTTCAAGTATAATATCTCCTGTCCGTAGACTATATTAAAAAAACTACAATTATGAAATTTAAAACATTGTTTATTTTCACCATTATATTTTCTTTAGGTATAATATTTAGCGTTGTCTTTATATCTAAATTAATTGACGAATTACCGTCTATATCAAACTTGGAAAATTTTAAACCAAGTGTTGTAACAAAAATTTTTGATAAAGACGGCAATATTATTTCTGAATTATTTATAGAACGAAGAGTTTTAGTCCCGTTAAAAGATATTCCTGCCGACTTACAAAATGCTTTTATTGCAATTGAAGATAATGAATTTTATGAACATTGGGGTATATCCACAAAAGGCATTTTAAGAGCTCTTGTCATAAACTTTATAAAAGGTAAAGTTTCACAGGGCGG
>JAQTSO010000033.1 GCA_028711215.1 Endomicrobiaceae bacterium
CTAATTAATTCTTATGAATGCCCTATAAACAAAGATTGCCTTAAGCTTATATTGTCATATTTTGAGGCTAACAAAAAATCCGAAACTGTAATCCGTAATTTTTTACACAAAAATAAGGACAGATTTATAAATGATCAAATGACTATATTATTATTAAAAAAATACAATTGTGCTGATGTTTTACAAAATTTTGAACACAGAGAAAATATAAAACTTCAGTCCTTATCAGAAACTAACACTAAAAAAATATTAGAACAAAATTACAGAGAACTTGTTAAACAAATATTTAGTTTTAACAATAAAATAACAGTTATGCTTATGCAATATCCAACTTTATCTGTTGATATTCTAAAAGAAGAGTTAAAACAATCAAAATATTATGATAGATTGATATTTATTAGCAATGAAGAAAATTTTAATAATTCATTAAAAAAATATAACCTTGAACATATTTTTACTGATATGTTCGGTAAAAGTTTCGGACATTGCACAAAATTAGGTAATACCATAATAGCCGAAAATGTGGCAAAGGTAATATTAGAATTGTATGATAATGTATAAAAAATTAGAGTTGAAAATATGAATTTGATTTTTAAGAAAATATTAGCTGTTATAATTGGAATATGTTTGAGTTGCGTGATATTGGAAACAGTCTTACAAACAACGGGTTTTACTTTAACAACTATAAAAAAATATCAAAATAAAAAATTAAAAGATCCCAACGCTATAACTATTTTATGTCTGGGCGAATCAACTACCGACGGACAGTGGCCTCCGGTATTACAAAAAATATTAAACGAAAAATCAAAATATAAAAAATTTAAAGTTATAGATGAAGCAAAATCTGGGGACAATACATTTTTTATTTTAGCTGACGTCGACTCTTACTTGGTAAAATATAAACCGGATTGCGTTATATTAATGACTGGAATTAATGACAAGGGCATAGGCTATATCAAATATAAATTCAAATCTCTAAATTTATTGCAATTAATTTACAAACATATTAAAAATAAATATTTTTATAATTACAGCGACGAAAGTTTTTTTATACTGCAAGATTTGGCAATGAAACATATAAAAGAAAAAAAAATCAATGAAAGCGAAGAACTTCTTAATTTTTTAATGAATAAATCTGATAACTATTCTGAAAACACAGCTATGCTGTTGATGTGGTTATATCTTGATGAACCCACTAAATACAATTTAGACAAATTAAAAACCTTGATTGATAACTACCGCGGAGAAATAACTTACAGAATTTTGCATAAATTGGAATTATTCTTTTTAAAACAAGAAAATTCCGGTGAAAAATTTAAAAATTGGTTATTGAAAAATAAAAACAGATTGATTTACGACGACATCGGTACCGCTTCAATATTAAACAAATATGATTGTTCTTTTTTGTTAAAAGACATGAAGAAAAAAAGACAATATAACGATGATATTTTGATTAAAACTAAAATTTTAAATAAAGAAAAAATACTTAAAAATAAAAAAAACAATTCTATTGAAATTTTAAATAAAATTTATAATTTCAATGGAAAAACACAAGTAATAGCAATGCAATATCCGACCTTGCCGGTTGAGATATTGAAAAAAGAGTTAATCAAATCGAAATATTATGATAGACTAATATTCATTAGCAATGAAGAAAATTTCACAAAAGCTTTAAATATATACAAAACAGAGGAAATTTTTAGTGATATGTTTGGGGGAAGTTTTGGACACTGTACCAATTTAGGCAATACTATAATAGCTAACGATGTAGCGGATGTAATATTAAATTTGTACGACAAGGAGAACTAATATGGATATTTTATTAGAAAGAAAAAGCTGCAGAAGTTATAAAACGGATCCGGTACCGCAGGAAGATTTAGACTATATTTTGCATGCGGCAATGAGTGCTCCTTCCGCTATGAATACAAGACCGTGGCATTTTATCGTTATAAAAAACAAAGAAACCCATACGAAGATTATTCAGATACACAAAGCGTCCCAGATGCTTGCAAATGCGCCGCTTGGCATAATAGTATGCGGAGATGTTACAAAACAGTACAAAAATTATTTACAGCAGGATTGTGGCGCCTGCACACAAAATATGTTACTTGGTGCAACGGCAAAAGGATACGGCTCTGTCTGGTGCGGTATTTACCCTATAGAAGAAAGAGTTAAAGCATTTGCGGATTTATTGAATTTACCGCAAAATATTGTTCCTTTTTCTTTAGTTGTAATCGGAAAACAATCAGAATATATTAAAGAAAAACAAAGATGGGAACCGGAAAAAATCAGATATGAAAAATGGTAATTGCACACAAAAGTTTAAAAATTAAAAAACTTAACGACAGTGACGGCTAAAAATGATAGAATTACGGAAGTTTAAGGGAAAATATAATGTTAAAATTTAACATAGAAGAAAAATTAAAATTAATAGTAACTAATTTTGCTAAATCAAAAGGTTTAGAAGAAGATATTTTATTTGCTGTTGAAATTCCTCCAAAAAACATTAATGCAGATTTGTCATCAAATGTCGCGATGCTTATTGCAAAAAAACTCAAAACAAATCCGAGAATAATCGCACAGGAATTAATAGACATTATTTTGACAGAATTATTAAAAGAGATTAAATCTGCAGATATTGCAGGTGCCGGATTTATTAATTTAAATTTTACAGATACTTTTTTACAGGAAGAACTTAAAAAAATTCTTGATAAGAAAGAAGACTATGCAAAACAACAAAATAATCAAAAAGAAAAATTAATGGTTGAATTTGTTTCTGCCAACCCGACCGGTCCTTTACATATAGGTCACGGCAGAGGTGCTGCCATCGGTGACAGTTTAGGCAGAATTTTAAAACATCTCGGATATAATGTTGTTAAAGAGTATTATCTTAATGACGTCGGTAACCAAATGAATGTTTTGGGAGAATCAACTAAAATAAGATACCGACAGTTAAAAGGTGAAGATATCCCGTTTTTGGATGACGGATATAAAGGCGACTACATAAAAGATATTGCCCGGGAATTAATTAATGAAGGCAAAAAAACAGAAGAGATTGATTTTAAAGAAGAAGCTAATACCAGAATTTTAAATGGTATCAAAGACGATTTAAACTTATTTGCCGTAACATTTGATAACTGGTTTTCAGAATCTGCTATTGCCGTAAAAAAAGACAACAATAATCTGACAGAAGTTGATAAAGTTTGCCAATTTTTAAAAGAAAAAGGGTTTGCTTATGAACAAGAAGGGGCTTTGTGGCTAAACTCAACAAAGTACGGTGATGATAAAGACCGAGTTTTAAAGAGATCTGACGGCAGATATACGTATCTTGCTTCAGATGTTGCATACCATAAAAATAAATATGAAAGACAATTTACAAAAGTTATAAATTTATGGGGTGCCGATCATCACGGATATGTAGCAAGAATAAATGCCGCAATTCAAATGTTAGGACAAACTCAAGATGCATTAAAAGTTATATTATATCAATTAGTTTCACTTGTAAGAAACGGAGTACCTGTAGCGATGTCAACAAGAAGCGGTGAATTTATAACACTCAAAGAAGTTTTGGATGAAGTCGGAACTGATGCCTGCAGATTTTTCTTTTTATTAAGAGCACCGGATTCTCAATTAGAATTTGATTTAGAACTTGCAAAAAGACAGTCAAGCGAAAATCCTGTTTTTTACGTACAATATGTAAATGCAAGGTGCCATTCCATTTTCAGGGATTATAAAGATGAAAAGGATATTGCGGCAGACTTTAATTTATTAAATTCAAAAGAAGAACGTGATTTAATAAAAAAACTTATTTTATTTGAAGACATTTTGATTATTTGCAAAAAAACAATGAGCCCTCATCATTTAACAACATATTTAATGGAAACTGCCGATATATACCACAGATTTTATGAAAAATGCAGAGTGCTTGATGTTGAAAAAGATTTAACAAAAGCACGAATTGAATTATTAAAAGCTGTTTCAATAGTTATAACAAAAGGTTTGGATTTACTCGGAGTATCGGCCCCTAATAAAATGTAAAAGGAAGTTAATGAGAACAAATAACCCGAACAACATTGTTTTTTTGGATATAGAAACTACAGGATTGTCAGTTAATCAAGGAGCAAAAATTTGTGAAGTTGCCATGCTCAAAGTAAAAGATGGCGAAGAATTCACGTTCAATAAGTTGATAAACCCCCAAATACCAATTCCTGAAGCATGTTTTCTAATACACGGTATTAATGATGATATGGTTAAAGACAGCCCGAAATTTTATGAAGTCGCAAAAGAAATTGCAGATTTTATGGAGGGCTACATAATGGTGTGTCACAATGCTTCTTTTGATTTAAATTTTATTTCAAAAGAAATAATGGACAGTAAAATTAAATCGCCTGAAATGTACTTTATTGACACATTGTTGATTTCAAGACAATACTTTTCATTCCCGTCAAATAAATTAGGTGAAATTGCCCAGACTCTGTCAATAAACGTTACGGAAAAACACAGAGCATTGGCTGATGTATTAACAATGCAATCAATATCAAAATATTTATTTAATAATTTGTATGAAAGAGGAATTGATACTTTAGAACCTTCATATTTTGAACAATCTTTCCCTAAAATAATCTGAAATAAATATTATTTTTTGAGTTTTATAATGTCAAATCCTGTATATTTTCTTAAAACTTCCGGAATAACAACAGAGCCGTCTTCCTGTTGATAGTTTTCAAGTATTGTTGCAAATGTTCTGCCGACAGCAACACCGGAACCGTTTAACGTATGAACGAAATCTCTCTTTTTGGATGAAGCACTTTTAAATTTAATATTCATTCTTCTTGCCTGAAAATCTTTGAAATTTGAACATGAAGATATTTCTCTGTATGTGCCCTCTCCGCTCATCCATGCTTCAAGATCATATGTTTTTGAAGAACTGAATCCTATATCGCCGGAACATAAAGCAAGTACTCTATACGGTATTTTTAATAATTGTAAAACGTTTTCGGCATCTGCCGTTAAAGCTTCAAGTTCCGTTGCCGAATCTTCAGGCTTTGCAAATTTAACGAGTTCAACTTTGTTAAACTGATGATTTCTTATAAGTCCTTTGGTATCTTTCCCGTAAGAACCTGCTTCTCTTCTGAAACATGCGGAATAAGAAACATATTTTCTTGTCAATGTATTTTCATCAAGAACTTCATCCCTGTGCATATTTGTAACAGAAACTTCAGCAGTCGGTATTAAATATAATTCATCTTCACTACATTTAAATAATTCTTCTTCAAATTTCGGTAATTGCCCTGTTCCTTTCATTGAAGCTTTATTAACCAAATACGGTGCCATGATTTCCTGATAGCCTTTTTGTTTATGAGTATCAAGAAAAAAACTTATGATTGCCCTTTCCAATGCACATCCTTCATTTTTCAAAAGAGCAAATCTTGAACCTGATATTTTAGAAGCTGTTTCAAAATCCAAAATACCCAGTTTTTCACCTATTTCCCAGTGATGTTTAGGCTTGAATGAAAATTTTGGTATCTCACCTGCAGTTCTTACAACAACATTGTCCTTTGCATCTTTGCCAATTGGGATTGTTTCATCCGGTATATTTGGAATTCTCATTAAAATATCTTCAATCTGGTTTTCAATATTCAACAAATATCTTTCATTTTCCTGAATTCTGACTCTGAATTGGTCAAGTTCTTCTAAAAGGGTTGCATCCGGTTCTTTCCCTTCTCTTTTAAGTTTGCCTATCATTTCTGAATCCGTATTTCTTCTGAGCCTTGCCTGTTCTATTTCAACAATAAGTTTTCTTCTGTCATTATCTAAATTTATTAGTGTTTCAAAATCAGTATTAAAACCCCTTTTTTTAAGCCCGTTTTGTACAAATTCAAGATTTTCTCTGAATAATTTTATGTCTAACATATATGCTCCCGTGCAAGTAAAAAATAATCCGTCTTTTAATTAAATCATGAAATGCCACCAACGGGATTTGAACCCGTGATCTCCGCCTTGAGAGGGCGATGTCCTAAACCGCTAGACGATGATGGCACTTCTTGTTTTATTATATACTATTTATTTTTCATTAACAAATTACAAATATTCTGAATATAAAATAATTTCATTTTATAATTATCCTGTCTTTTTTAAGCATGTATTGTGCAACACTAACTCCTGCTTTATATTTTTTTATCAGATATTTAAAAGGTTCCTGTTTTTCTTCATCCAAAATGACACCGCCAAAACTATCATATTTATTTTTATTAAATTTAGAATACTCAATTTGTTTTGAATTAAGATAATATTTACATACATATTCTGAATCTGTTATTATTGCCTTAGCATTATCCTGACAAATAGCAATCTGTTTATTATCATTCAAAACATTTGCTCCCATTGAATAATAAGATATATTTGACAATGAAAGCTCATATAATGTCGGCATTATATCTATATGTGAAATTATTTTCGACATATTTATATTTTTTTTATCAGGCATCAATTGTTTCGGTATATATATATATAATGGCACTCTCCTTTTGCTTATTGAAAATCCGGAATCAAGAATTGCGCCTCTTGTTCCATGGTCACCGGTAATTGCTATTATAGTATTATCGGCATATTTTGATTTTTTAAATTTTGTTAAAAATTCACCCGCTTTCTGGCATGAATACTGAAATGCTAACAAATTTTTACATCTATTTGCTCTAGTGTCTTTAAACTTATCGGAAACATTTAACGGCAATGGCTTGTAATTTTCGGGCACTATAAAAGGTGCATGATTTGAAATTGTTATAGCATAAATAAATTTTTTACCGTTATTTATTTTTAAATGTCTTAAAATATTATTAAATGTGTCTTCGTCGTTATTTTTAACATTATTATCGTAAATATCGAAATTTAAATTAACATATGGTGAAATATAAATAGTTAAATATTTATTTTTTTTGTATGCATTTAATCCGAAAGTTATTATTTTATTTAAATAAGGTGTATATTTACAATAAGGCATTTTTGCCATTGGCAATCTAACTAGATTTAACATTATTCCTTCTAAGGATAAAAGAGTATTATTAAAAGAGTACAAACAATTATAAAATACTACATCTTCTTCTAAATGTTTTTTAAATTCACCCAGTATATTAAATGAAGAAGAATTATAAGATATAATCTCGGAATCTAAAGACTCCATTACTATTAAAACAACATTCGGTTTTATTTCTTCTATATTCCTATTATATTTCGTAACTTTGATCAATGATTGTTCCGGATGATTTTCATCTATACAATTTATGTTAACATTTAAATAATCGCTGAAAGCCCGTCTGATATTATTTTTATACCCGAAATCTAAAATCCAATTTCTATTTTTTATTTTAGATTTAAACGTATCATAAAAAGTATATATTGGACTTAAACTAATCTGTGGAAAAACATAACAATCTATGCCTTCAGTAAAATAAGATAAAATCAAATCTCTGTCCGATTTTAAATTAAAAGCAAATTCAACACTTAAAAAATTTAATGCTAATAAACAAATTAATAATAAAATTTTATATTTAATTTTTATTTCGTTTAGACTCAAATTTATAATATCTTTTTCTAAGATATATTTAGATATAAAAAATATTAAAACAACAATAAAAATTAATATTAAAAGTAATATTAAAAATAATTTATGATCATTTTGAGACATAAACCATAAATATGATAATTTATTATTGAAAATTTCAAATATCGTAAAATTTATATGTTCCCCGTAATAATAATAAAAAGCGAAATCCATACACGAAATTAAAACAACAGATCCGACAAAGAAAGTGTAATAGTACTTCAGACTCTTCATGAAAATCATAAAAAATTTTTTACTGCCTACAAAAAGAAGAATGATCAAGGAAAGAAGAACAAAAATATTTATATAGAAAAGCACTGCAGCATCATACCTTAAACCCAATACAAATGCTTTTATTAAATTACTTAAACAATAGGAAATTAATCTGGATATATCAACATAATAAAATGTAAATATTATCCTATAAACCGTCATCAGAAACAAAAAAAATACATTAAGAAAAATCAGTTTTTTGATTATTTGTTTAAGCATTTTCTGATCTCCGTACTCAAACTAATTTTTAGATTATACAAAATAAATACCATATTGTTTATAACGACTGTTTACTTTTAAAAATTATTTCGTTTAATGATACAGTTAATGAGAAAATTTAGATATTGACGGTATGTATTACAAATGCTTAAAGATAAATACGGAAGTTTCAATTTTAATGATATAACCACAAAAAAACAAATTGTAGAAAGGTTGAAAATGATATTTCTTTTAAAATTTATAAATTGCAGGTAAAAGATTCGTCTGTATTATTTAAAGATGATATTTTAAATTTTATGTTTTTGGATTTTTTTGACAAACTCTAATAAGTTTCATAAATGACATGATTAAATATTTTTTCTTCAAATCATTTAATTTTTATATTTTTTAACCTTAAAATAACATTCAAAAACCACCCTTATAAATATTCTTAACTCTATGTCTATTTTTTAATAGTTTTCGCAATTCATTTAATGCAAGTTCCAAATATTCACGGAAACAATACCCGCCTTTAACAACTATCATTTTTTTATAATACCTAACCTCTTCAATCTGGTTCTTAATTTCAATTCTTTGCATTTTCTTAATAAATTCCATATAGCGTTTTATATCCATAATGTACCCCCTTATTTATTCATCAGATGGATAAATTATAAAAATACAAAACTTTTTTATTGTCCTTCCCCCACCCACCCCCCGCAGCTTATTTTGAAAATACTATAAATTGATACTGAATTTGATTTTTGGTATAATTGGTAAGCTTTTAAGGGACATCAGGTGAGAGTATAATACCCTTCTCAAAGTTCTACACTCTCTACCTGATGCTACTGTTACGGTGTATTTAAAGGCCGCAACAATATTTTTGTTGTTTTGTTGAATTAATAGTTTTATTATTCCGTATCGCATAAATGCTCTTTTTAAAACTATTTTTACGCTTGTTTAAATATTAAAATGTTTGAAAAAAATTATATTGTAATTACATTTCAATTTAAATGCAATATTATTGTAATTTAAAAGATGTTTTTTGTCAAGTTGTTTTTTACAGTTTAAAAGAGGCTGGTATGCAAAAAGAAAAAATAGATTTTTTTAAAAACATTAACAAAGGCAAACTCAGAGGCAGCCAACTGAAATTGGCCAAATTACTCGGGATTTCCCATCCGGCAGTAGGGGCATGGTTTAAGGGAATACAAACTCCTTCCGAAACTAACATAAAAAAAATGTCAAAGCTGTTTAAAAAATCCGAAGAAGAGCTTAAAAAAATTTTTGAAATTAATAAAGACAGTATTTCGTATAAAAACTTTACTGTTAATGATAACAAAGAAGCATATCTTGCAAAAAAAGAGATGGAATTACTGAAAAGAGAAAATGCCGTTTTAAAAAAAGAACTGGAATTTGAGAGATCAAAAAAATAAAAACATTTTTGATTCAACTAGATTTCCAGTTTATATAAAAAATGCCGCCAACAAGATTTGAACCTGCAATTTTATTAAACAAACCGTACGTTTTTATGGCATCCGGGGCAAGAGTATTTACTTAAAAATCTTTATTTTGTTTAATGGTGCCATAATGAAAAAATTTAAACTGATTTTGGTCTCTCTGGCAGGTCTTGGGATTATACTGGCTATCATGGCTTTTTTGGCCGTTAAAATATTTTTGCCTCAGGAAAAAATCAAACAATACATCGTTACATATGTAAGAGAAAACTTTAACAGAGAAGTTTCCTTTGATAAGGTATCATTCAATCTGATCGGCATAAACCTTAACAACTTTGCATTGTCTGAAAGATCTTCTTTTGAAAAGGGAACCTTCATAAAAGCTAAAAATCTAACGGTTAAAGTATCACTGAAACCTCTGCTGCATAAAAAAATAGAAGTTCAAACTTTAGGCATTGACGGCATGTATATACAAATGCACAAAGATAAAAGCGGAAGATTTAATTTTAATGATATAACCACAAAAAAAGAACAAACCGTGGATAATGTTGAAAATAAGGCAAAAAATATTAAAACCGATATTCCTCTTAAAATTTATAAATTTCATGTAAAAGATTCTTTCATATCATTTAAGGATGATATTTTAAATTTAGATACTGAAATTTCAAATTTTAATATGGAAATGTCAGATTTTTCATTTACAGAATTGTTCCCGTGCCAAATGTCATTTACACTTAAGTATAAACAAAACAATATTGATGCTTTATTGCCGATAACCGCAAAAACACAATTAAATCTGAACGATTTGGACTTTGATAAACTATTTGTTGATATTATTTCTTTTGAAACCGGTTATAAAGATGCAAGTATCAGTGCAACCGGTAAATTTGAAAATGTAAACATGCCAAAAATTGATTTGAAATTAACTTGTAAAAATATTACCGATACGACATTTAAAGATTTTTTTGTATCAAAAACAAAATTCAATATACCGTCAATTGATTGCATGACAAAAACAGTTATTGATATTGAAAATAAAACTGCCGATATTGAACAATTAGAAATCATTTTACCGGAATCAACCTGTAATGTATCCGGTACTGTTAACTGGGCAAATAAAGATTTGGAATATAGTCTAAAAACCAATATGGATATCTTGCTTGATAAAATATCAGAATTTTTACCCGAATACAGTTTAAACGGAAGAATAAAATCCAAATTAAAAATATCAAACAGTAATTTTAACGGCAATATTGAAGGCTCAAATATGTCTTTCAAATATCGGCAACAATATATGGATTTAAGCGATACAAATTTTAAAGCGGTAATAAATTCAAAAGATAATATTATTATTGAACAGTCATCAGGAATATTTAATACCGGTACTTTTAAATTTTCGGGTTCTTACAAAGGCGACAATATAGAGTTAAAATTAAAGATGGATAAATTGCTTATTAAAGCAAGTTCTTCAACCGCTACAAAAAAAATCGAACAAAAAAAAGAAGAGAAACCATCAGATTACAATATAAATTTAAACACGGATATCAGTATAGATGCCGTGGATATTCCTTATTTAACCGGACAAAATGCATATCTTAAAACATCTTTAAAATCAGTTACTGCCGATATGAAAAATTTAAACGGATCTTGTAATATAGGTATTGTTAACGGAAAAATTACAAATGTTGAAAAACTTGCCGAAAATAAATTTGCCAAAATTTTTCTTATGATTTTCAATGTATTAAACAATAACATAAAACTATCCCAAAAAATAGATGAAACAAATAAAAAAGGCATTAACTATGACAGCTTAATATTTGATACTATTTTTGCAAACGGTAAAATGACAACAAAACAAGTTAATTTTAAAATGCCGATAACAACTATTGCTACAACAGGTTTTGTTGATTTTAAATCAGGTACCGTTGATTTAAAAGTAAACACGGGTTTATATGCAAGGATGAAAGTATTAGGAACTGTTGATAATCCAAAAACTTCTTTTGATGTTGTCGGAACAGTCGGCGAAATTTTAAATGATGCATCAAAAGGTACGAGTGCCGATCTAGGCAAAAAACTGAACAGTGTTTTAAAAAATATTTTGGGTAACTAATCTGTTAAATCTTATGTTTTTTTGGAATTTTAAATTTTTTGTAGTGATTCTTCATTACAGTTTCAATATTTTTATTTTGTTTTTTAAATTCATCCGACCTGACGGATTTATTCCAATAATGAAATACAAAAACATCTGCCGCATCAACTAAATTGTATCCGTATTTTTTTACTCTTTTACAAAATTCAATATCTTCTCCGAAACACGGATAAAAATTCTCGTTAAATAAACCGACTTTTTTAAATATACTTTTTTTTATGAACATGCACAAACCGTGAACGGTTTTTGCCTCTTTCACATTATGATAATTTGTCAATCTGGTTTTATCCGCAACTATATCAATGATTTTTTTATTTTTTTCGGCTTTTTTAACGAATACTTTATTCTCAAAAGGATTGAATAATGTTCCGGCGACGGCATTATTTTTATGTTGGTTTATGGCATAAATCAGCCCTTCAAGCCATTGTTTGGTAACTATGACGTCATTATTTATATAACAAATATATTTGCCGTCAGATTTTGCAACACCTGTATTTAGTGCTTTGGCAACACCGTAATTTGATTTCAGTTGAATAATGCACAATTTTTTTAAATATTTTGATTTTAAATTTAACCTTTGAAAATATTTTTTTGTTCCGTCACTTGATCCGTTATTAATTAAAATCAGTTCATACGGATATGTTGAATTTTTCAATACACTGTCAATGCATTGTCTTGTATACTTAACTGCATTAAAACAAGGAATAATTATTGAAACTATATTTTTATCAGTCATTATAAACAATCCTGTCTGCAAAGCTTATGTTTGTCATGCACATATTTTTAAAAAACACTGCATTGCCCTTAATTATATAATTAAATTTCGTTCTGTATTTTTTGAGAGTAACAACTGATTTTTCACATTGCCGGGAACAATTATTTTTAAGCATGTTTAACTGTCCGCAATATCTTGTCGTTGATATTTTTACATACGGGAAATAGACGGATACTCTGATTTTTTTGGGCAGCCTAATATTCATAGCCCAGTTTAAATTATCAAGTTCAACTCTTACGATATTGTTTTTCAACATAAACCTTTGAAGTACCGCAGAATTTATAAGAGTACGGCTGAAATATTCCGAAGTATCCGAGGATGTTTTTTTGGGCACAAAAACTTTTTGTTTTAAAGATACTATTTCTTGTTGATTTAAAATAATATCATTTGCAAACGGATCCGTTTTTTGTTTCGTCAAAAGTCTCCCTAAAACAAGTTTTAATTTCGGATAATTTTCTCTTATAAAGTAAAATATACCCCAATCGTTAAATACGATCTCATCAAATTTCAAACCGTTTTTAGAAATAAACTTCATCAGTTCCGGTATTTTTTTAAAATTTGACTGCGTAATATAAGGAAAAACAAGTGTAATTTTTTTATCACTAATATTTTTTTGTAAAAAATTTAAATTATCAAGAGTCGGCATTTTATTTTCACAAAACTCATCGCCGAAATAAATTCTGTCAAATTTATCACATAAATTCAGCTCGGATATACTGTGTATTAATTTTGCTTTTTCTTTTTTCATATATTATTTATAAAAACATTGTGTTTCATTACATTTAAACAATTTTTTTCCCTCCAGAATACGTTTGCAGTATTTTATATATTCTTTTTTTGATTTGATTGTTTCAAGGGCATTTACTGCCGATTCCACAACTTCAACAAAAGAAATTGAAGATTTTTTTCTGTTTACTATTTTTAACGATAAATTTTTATTTTTTTTAAGTTCGTATAAATTGCACAAATTACAGGAATGCTTCATGGATGAAAGAAAATTATCAGCATCAAGATTATATTTTTTCTTATAATATTTAGAAAATTTTGAGATATTTTGTTCTATAAGATGACAACCTGTTTCGCACATATTCACGTTATAGGTATTAACTATTTTTTGATTATAATCCAAATTTTCCGAACAGTGAAAAAAAGAACAAAATCCGTCTATAAAAAAACAACTGCCTCCGAAAGCAAAAATTTCATATTGCATTGTTTTGTCATAACTTACTATTTCCAGTATATCTTTTATCGATAACTGCCTGTCTAAAATTATTCTTTTTGCTCCCAGAGATTTATAAAAAGCAACAGTATGGCGATTAAAGATTGATCCGCCTGTTGAAATAACTATATCTTTTTTATATTTGTTTTCTTTTAGCAGTAATAACAATGCAATATCATTAACAATAATACCTTTTATTCCTTTTAAAGAACTTACTTTATTGATAGTGTCCAGTATAAGTTTATACTGTTTTTGAACATATAATCCGTTAAAAGTTACATAAACCGGAAGCTGCAGTTTTTCTGCTAAAGTTATTGCTTTTTTAAATTCCTGCCAGTTCGTAAAATTTGCGTCTTCTCCGCGTCTGTTAAGAATATTAAAGGCTATTGGATATTTTTTATTTACAGACTCTTCAAAAAAACCTGTGTATAGTTCGGTTGCTCCGGCTTTTTTAAGTGCCTCAATAACATTGATATTATTAAAACCGGATGTTATATTAAAATGATATTTCACACTGTTATTATATTAAAAAATAATATTTGATACTACTCTTGTTAAATGATAAAATGGCAAACATTATGAAACTCCCGAAAATAAAAAAATTCCCGTATACAGATATTTTGGGCTGGTCAGTATCGCGTTACGACAGATTCAGTAATTGTAAGAGACAATATTTTTATGATTACTATGCCAAGTTTGACAAGGAAGTCCCTCTTGAAAAAATCCAGCAGTTGAAATCTTTAACATCAGTTCCCCTTGAAGTAGGTAATATTGTCCACGATGTTATAAGAGATTTACTTTTAAGATTACAGAAAACTTCGATACCAATTGATAAAAAAAAGTTTTTACAATATGCTTTGGAAAAAACAAACAAATATTGTTCAGTAAAAAAATTTACGGAAGTTTACTATAAGCAGAAAAATTCCGTCACTTCGGATGATTTAGCCCCGATGATAGAAAAAACATTAGTAAATTTTCTGAGCAGTCAGCGATTAAGATGGATATTTGAAACCGCAGTAAAAGCAAGTGCCAATTGGATAATAGAGCCCGACGGATTCGGCGAAACCAGAATTTCTGACTATAAGGCATATTGCAAAGTAGACTATCTCATTCCTGTTGATGATAAAATACATATTTTAGACTGGAAAACCGGTAAACAGGATATACAAAAGCATTCCAAACAATTAATGGGTTATGCTCTGTGGGCTTGCTATCATTTTAATGCCACATTCAGCGATATTCTGCCTGCTATTGTTTATTTATGTCCGTCATATAATGAAAGCGCTATTGAATTAAACGAACAGGATTTAGAAAATTTAAAAAAACAAATTATTGAAGAAACACATCAAATGTATGAATATTTATCCGATATAGAAAAAAATAAACCCAAACCTAAAGAAATCTTCGAGAAAACCGATAACGGATTTTTTTGTAAATACTGTAATTACCGTGAAATCTGTCATGAAAATTACTAAACACTTGACAAACTATACGTTTGTATGGTATGCTTACTCAAATGAAAAATAAATTAAATACCGGAGGACTCAAATGAGTAAAGATGAAAAATTAAAAGCACTTAATCTGGCATTATCCCAAATTGAAAAAGATTTCGGCAAAGAAGCAATTATGCG
>JAQTSO010000124.1 GCA_028711215.1 Endomicrobiaceae bacterium
ATTTGACGCCGATATAATAGGATTATCTGCTCTTATGACCACAACCATGATAGAAATGGAAAAAGTTATTGAATTGAAAAATAGTTCAAATCTGAAAGCAAAAGTTATAATCGGCGGAGCGCCTGTCACACAACCGTTTGCCGACAGCATCAAAGCCGAAGGCTACTCAAAAGATGCAATTGAAGCAGCAAATTTAATTAAAACTCTTTTAAATTAAATTTTATTTTGTTTTCGGAATTACCGGTTCCCAGTTTGTTGTATCAGGAACTATAAAATCTGCCGGGAAATTTTTAACATCAAACGATTTCCATGTTTGATTTTTGCCGAAAAAAGCTATTTTACCTCTTACTATCAAATCGCCGTTTTCTGCACACCACATTTCGGAATTATATATTTTACCTTTTAGCGGATCCATAATTTTCCCTTTTTTGTATTTTTTACTTTCTTTCTCTTTATTCATATCCCAAATAATATCCAGTCCGCACATTAAGGGATTACCTGCAACTTTATCGGCAGTATATTTTTTCAAATACATCGTATCTTTTACGGTAACACCGTCATCTTCGTAAGTCATTATAATTCTTCCGAAAACTTTATTATTATATTCATAAATAGAAACCACACTTTTTGGTTTGTTAGTTTCATCGTCTATAGTCTGCCAAATTCCGGTAACATTTTGTGCAAATACATTTGAACCTAAAAACAAGACGGATGCTATCATTATTAATGTTTTCTTCATTTAATATCCCCTTTTTTAAACTTTTGCGGACGTTATTGTTTTTTGTGCCTGATATTTGCCGGCTCTGTCTGCGTAAGAAATTTCACATACTTCATCAGCGCCTAAAAATAATAATTGGGCAATACCTTCATTGGCATATATTTTAACAGGAAGTGAACTTATATTTGAAATTGCCAAAGTTGCAAAACCCTCCCATTCCGGTTCAAATGGAGTAATATTTACCAAAATCCCGCATCTTGCATATGTTGATTTGCCGAAAGCAATTGTCACAACATCTCTTGGTATCTTAAAATATTCAACTGTTCTGGCAAGAGCAACTGTTTGCGGTTGTAATATAATAAAATCATCAACATGAACTGACAAAAATAAATTTTCATCTATTTTTTTGGGGTCAATAAAGGAACCGTCGGATTTTTTCTGCATAATTTTAAATTCACCGGAAATTCTCATGTCATAACCGTACGAAGAAGTACCGTAAGATATATTATTTTGTCTGACCTGTTGTTCTGCAAAAGGCTCTATCATCTTTTTTTCAAGAGCCATTTTCTTTATCCATTTATCCGATTTAACCATTTACTCCCCTATACTACATTTATAGCAACCGATATATTTTGACTACAACTTAAACATAAAACTTGAAAATTCAAAAATGCAGCAATAAATTTGAAGTCGTTATAAAAATTAAGAGCACTTTGAATACCCACAAACACAACTCAAACACCCTTCTCTGAACATCAATTTGTCGCCATACTCCGGACAACGCATATTCTGCATTTCATCTTCTGTATTCAAAGTATCAACCGTACTTGTTTTTTTTGCTACAGGTTCTGTATATTTGTTGTTTTCAGCTATTAGAGTTTTTTTTTCCGTAAATAAATCCGGATCTGTTTTTTCTGCCAAATATGATTCTAATGCTTTAGCAATAGCATCCGGACATGACAAAATTGCGCCATCTTCACCAAAAGTAGGGCTGTCACATCTTATGCTTTTAAGTTGTGTAATAACTTCCTGAATTGCCACTCTTGATCTTAAAGCAAGAGATACCAATCTGCTTATTGCTTCTGCCTGTGCAGATTTGCAACCACCGGATTTTCCAAGCTGTGCAAAGACTTCAAACGCACATTCATCATCTTCATTGATCGTAATATACATATGTCCGCAACTTGTACGTATCAAACGTGTAGACCCTTTAACTGTACTTGGTCTTCTTCTCGGTTTTCTTTCCGTTGGTTGTACTTCTACAACTTCTGTAGCATCCTTTTTGTCTCCGACATTTAAAACCTGCATAGAACGACTTCCGTCTCTATAAACCGTTACTCCTTTACAACCCAATTTATAAGACAACATGTAAGCTTTATCCACATCTTCTTTTGTTGCAGAATTTGGAAAATTAACTGTCTTTGATACTGCATTATCAACAAATTTTTGAAAAGCTGCCTGCATTCTTATATGGTCTTCCGGAGATATATCATGTGATGTAACAAATACTCTTCTTATTTTTTCAGGAATTTCTTTCATCCCGTGTATTGTTCCTTTCTGAGCAATTTTATCCATAAGTTCTTTTGAATAAAAACCTAAATCTTTTGCAATTTTTTCAAAATAAGGATTAACAATGAACATTTCATTGTTATCTAAACAATTTGCTCTTTTATATACTAATGCAAAAAATGGTTCAATACCGCCGGATGCATCTGCTATTATACCGATTGTCCCTGTAGGCGCTATCGTTGTCGTTGTTGCATTTCTTATAGGATTTCCCTTTTTGTAGATACTGTATTTAAAATTAGGAAAAGTTCCTCTTTTAAGAGCCATTTCCTCTGAAAATTCATGAGACTTTACTTGAATAAATGATGCTACTTTTTCTGCAAGAATAATAGCTTCCGGAGAATTATAAGGAATTCCCATCTGAACAAGCATATCTGCCCAACCCATAACTCCAAGTCCTATTTTTCTGTTTGATCTTGTCATTTCTCCGATTTTTGGTATCGGATAATTATTCATATCTATAACATTATCTAAGAAATGAACTGCAACTTTAACAACTTTTTCCAATTTTTCAAAATCAACTTCTTCGTCTTTGACAAAACATGAGAGATTTATTGACCCTAAATTACAGGATTCATGAGGAAGCAACGGCTGTTCCCCGCATGGATTTGTTGATTCAATTTCTCCGATTTCTATCGTAGGATTTGATTGGTTCATTTTATCAATAAATACAATTCCCGGTTCCCCGTTTTTCCAGGCCTGTTCAACTATCTTATTATAAACTTCTCTGGCTTTCAATTTACCTGCAACTTCTTTTGTTCTCGGATTATAAAGATTATAATCTTCATCATCTTCAACTGCCGTCATAAACTCATTTGTTATCGCAACTGAAATATTAAAATTATTTAAACTGTCGCTTTTATCTTTACATACTATAAAATTCATTATATCCGGATGATCAACTCTTAAAATACCCATATTTGCGCCGCGTCTTGTGCCGCCCTGTTTGATTGCTTCTGTCGCAGCATTAAAAACCTGCATAAAAGAAACAGGACCTGATGAAACACCGTTTGTTGATTTGACACTGTCATTTGACGGTCTTAGTCTTGAAAAAGAAAAACCTGTTCCGCCGCCTGATTTATGTATAAGTGCAGTATTTTTCAAAGTTTCAAAAATTGATTCCATTGAATCTTCAACCGGTAATACAAAACATGCTGCCAACTGCTGTAATGGTCTTCCTGCGTTCATTAATGTGGGGGAATTAGGCAAAAAATAAAGATTTGCCATGGCTGTATAAAATTCTCTTATTGTTTCATCTATATTTGCATCTTTATCATATATTTTATCTGCTTGGGCAATATTTTCTGCAACTCTCCAAAACAGTTCTCTTTCATCTTCTACAGGATTGCCATTTTCATCCT
>JAQTSO010000034.1 GCA_028711215.1 Endomicrobiaceae bacterium
GCAGGTTAGTTGTCATATCATACAGTGTAACATCCATGACTTCTTTAGCGCCAAATTGCACATTTGCCATATTTGTGACCTCCTTATAGTTATAAAAAAATAAAACCCAACGATTTGTTGGGTTTTTGTTTGGATTACTTTATTGTTCTGGTGCTTTGATTTTTGTTATCCAATGCGTGAAATGAATATCGTTTTTCTTTGCGCCGTGTAAGAGAGCTTGAACGCTTACCTCGTAATCATCCATAATCTTCAACCTATTAAACTGATTGTTAAACTGATATAGGTCATATGCCATAATCTCGGAAATAGGTAGGTGAAGACCACTTGCAAGGATGCTAACTAAATCAGACAGATTTATGTCATCTCCATCCGAATCTTCAGAGGCGGAGCGGTTCTTTTTTCTTTTCATACGCTCTTCTTTTCGACGTGCTAAAACACGTCTTGCGGCGTCGTTTTCTGGATTATCAACTTCTTCTTCGTAATCCATAAGTCCATTCCTACATCTGATAATCGTTTGGATTTCATCAAAGTTATCAGAGTTAATAGATAACCCGCTTCCGTCCTGAAGGTCAAATGTAAGTGTGTTCTTTGAAAATACAATTTCCTTATGAGTTACAATAGAGAACCAGAAAATCATCATATCAAGTATCTCTTTGTCATTAAGCGCATTTCCAACTAAGTAATGGAATACGCCTATTTGACCTATATCTTTACCAGCCAGTAATTTGATGTCATCATTGGTAAGACACAATATTCGTAATTCGCTATTATACCGTAAATACCCGATGCTTGCGATTTCATCAATACTGATTGGATAAACAGGAATACTACCCACCATAATAGGTTTGTCAGACAGTAGTTTGAGTTCCATATCTCGCTTGTCCATTAGAACCCTCCTTACGGTCTGTTAAAATCTACGGTCTTATAAACCAACGCTCTCCCATGAAATTGCTCCGCAGGATTAAGACGTGTAAATGATTTAAGCTCAACAGTACCAAGCCCAAAATCTTTACTTCCATTCATCAATTTTTCAATAGCAATACCAAGCTTATCAAGACGCAACCCGTCTGGCATACGCATATAACGTTCATGCACAATAATCCATATGTATATTGTTAAATCTACAAATGTTCTATTGATAACTTTCGGAACGTCAATATCAAAGCATAGATAAGCACCAGCTTCAGTTGTCGTATTTACCATATGGTCATACGGGAAGATGTACTTATATTGCA
Organism: Endomicrobiaceae bacterium; assembly: GCA_028711215.1. Classification (GTDB taxonomy): domain Bacteria; phylum Elusimicrobiota; class Endomicrobiia; order Endomicrobiales; family Endomicrobiaceae; genus Proruminimicrobium. The sequence goes on from JAQTSO010000034.1 coordinate 1,236, forward strand.
TATCAATAATAGGCATATTAGGGTCATTTTCTGGTCGTAGTAAATTAATGATATCGTCTGACTGGCATATACCGCTCATTATATTGTCACGGTAATCTGGAAGTTGTTCAAGATACATTAATACCACCCCCTAATTTCAAATACTATATCTTGATGAATACTATTTGTTTGGTTTGTCACACGTATAGTGACTTCTTGACCTATATTTTGCTTGTTCTTTAATGCCCTTACCACAAATCCATCTTCGCTTTGCTCTTCGATTGTGGCATACTCATCACCATCAATTATTTCACAAGTGAAACTATCTAACTCGACAGTCGAACCATTATTACAAAGAGATACCGAAACATTATTTGTTTCGCCATATATAATATATCCGCTATCCGCCTCTAAAACGATACTGTACCCGGTATCAACCTGGTCGTTTGCAGTGTATTCGGATATTCCATAATAGTCGGCCACCATCAATTCTTTATTGTCTGTTTTCGGGTCAAATACAGATTCCATTACTGACCATTGCAGTAGCCCATCTACTCCAACAGAATACGAGGTAGTATCTACCTGAGTAATTCTAAACGCAGTAGGAGTTACCGTGTTTTTATCAATAAGAAATCGAGTCCCGTGGTCAAGCATAATAGTTTCATCGTTATACGGAACATATATCAAGTTTTGAGAAGTACCTATTGTCATATAGGTTTTTGCCGTTTCTCCAGAATTGTACTGTGTACTGTTTATGATATAAGCTGGATATGTGACAACCTCATGAGTTTTAGGGGACATAAACTTTAAGCTATATTTACACAGCCAGAGTAAAGCTTTTTCATACATCTGGTTGTTATCTGGTTTCGAGCATACTATCCAATATACTCCATTTGCTAATACATACTGACCACACCGAAGTGTTCCGATACGACATAAGATTTGCCTTTGATTTGAATTATTGATAACGTCGGTCGTGATGTTTTGAATAATCGCCCTCGTTTGTACTGGTGTATCAGAAAGCTTACTATCATAAATAGCCACATCTGTACCTAAAAACGATTCTAAAACTTCCTCAAATCCGTCCTGAGCAAACAAGGTAAATTCGTCACTCTCATAACCACTATCAAATAGGGGACGTGTCATTAAGTACCAATCACTTGACATATCGCACCCCCTTATCCAAAGCAGTTTTGCTTTTGCTTATGTAAAAGCTCCTGAACACGCGCAAGCTCAGAATCAAGTTCTTGCTTAGTATATTTCTTTGTTCCGTCTGCGCCGGTGATAGTAATATCCTTACCATAGATTCCATTTAACGCCATCACGCGACTATTCTCACGCTGAAGATAACTTGTATACATCATCAACGCAAGTGTGCGGATTACTGTCCCATCAAGTTGAGATGAAAATACGCAGTTTTCTTCGTCATACCCAAGTTCGCAGCTTAATTCAAGCTCGAAATCGGCTACAGCAGTTTTCAGCCATTCTTTTTCCAAGCTCTCACTAATAACATACTTAGTCATGGGCATGGAATGGAACCTTGTTTGTATCACTGTAAAGGTAGTGTTCATTCACACACCCGCCTTTCTTATTACTCAGCTATACCCTTGGCAATATTAGCAATAGCGGCAGTTTTCCATGCCTCATATTCATCGCCGCCAGCAGCTTTCGCAAGCTCAACAACCATTTTCTTCTCAGCATCCGTCTTCACCAGTTCAGCAAGAGTAGCGTTGAATTTTAATTTGTTCTTAATCGCCAGCAGAGATTTGACCGCATCAACATCAAGCACCACAGGAGCAATAGCCGTTTCATCAGGAATACCAAATAATTCTTTGCGAAGGTTGTCATCTAAAATCTTGATTCTCGCATGAGAACCGGGGTTTTCATCGTCTGTACCGATAAACATAATGTTCCGGCTCTGAATTTGTAACAGAACCTCATCATATTTCAACAGCGGAAAGTTTTTTGCATTTGCCGGGATTTTAATATCCCCATTGCCAGCCGCCCGCTTAAAATATAAATCCCACGAACAAAGGTTATCTACCAGAACGGAAGGATTATCATTCATTAATTATCTCTCCTTGATAAGAATTTACGGGCGGGACAACCCGCCCGTAGATTAATTTGTTGTCTGCTAATTAAAGAGTGGGAACAGAGAAGTTGGTATCAGAGATAAGACCAATAAGATGTTCCATACCCTTAGCAACTCCAGCACCAATCTCTAAGTCGAAACGTGTGAGATGCTGACGAGTAACAATGTCATCGCCGGTCATTGTGGTAAGACCACCACGACGGAAGATTTGCAGCGGAGCAATATTACCAGTCGGAATGAAGAACAGTAAGCCTTCGGGCATATACAGCTCGAAAGAAGTCTTATCTGCAAGTGGCTTTGTGTAGTTAAAGCTATTGGGCAGCTCAACCACTGCGGCGCTGTTGTAATAGCTCAGAAGCCCATTCTTACGAATTTCCTCAGCAACAGTATCTCCGCCGTAAGGGATAGTAGTTGTAGAAATAGTCTTGTAACCAACAAAGTCGTTCATCTGAGAAACCACAGAGTAGTCACCACAGATATTGACCTTGCCGTACCGACGCATAATCTTCAGCATATCATCCACGCCAGACTTTGTGATGCCGTTGCTTTCTGCGAAGTGCTTAACGCTGGTGCAATTCTCAAGAGCATCATACAGCTTGGCAATTACGTAGTACACAGCCTTGTTCTGCATATCAATTTTGACTTGCTCCATACCCTCCGCAACACTTCCGCCAAAGTTTCCGCTCTGAAGTTCACGATAGTCAACTGCAAAGCCTCCTGAGATGGTCTGGGTTGCAATAGGATATTCGCTCCAGCTTGTAGCCGCAAACGGAACGTCGCCGGAATTAGCTTGCCAACGGCTATCAACGCTTTCGTACTTATATGTACGCATCATAGGAACGGTATCGTAAGGAATGCTCTTGTACTGACCCATAAAGCTGAAAATCTTAATTGCTTCAATCAGTTTTGGCTCAATAACAAAACGCTGAATGGCGTTGATTTCTGAAATAGCCATAGAATCGCCAGCGAGAGCTTTTGAACCAAGCTCTTTGATATATTCAACGGTTTTATCAACCTTTTTGCCATCAAAGCGAGACATATCCTTGCCTTCGATAAGTGCAGAGAAGATTTCAACAACCGGGGAGGTAGCTTTAACCTTCAGAGAGGCAGCGTCAGCGTCCTTGACAACATTTTCCATATTAATTTCAAATGTGTTCATATTCGTTCTCCTTTCTTAGATTTATTAGACCACATGAATAAGAGCGAGAACACCGCTGTCGCAGTAACCCGTCTTCTCAAGAATCTCAAAATACACACCATAACCTGTCAGTGTGGTTTCCTTTGCCAGTTTGCCATCTGTGCCAAACACAAGTGTATCGCCAACAGCTAAACTTGCATATGCAGTTGTGATTTCGCTACTTGCAAACTCAACCTCCATATTAGCAACGGTTGTTAAATCGTCGGCGCGAACATATTCACCCTGTTTCACAACAAAATCTGTGCTGTTGCGTGTTTCGGGCTTATCGCAAATATTAGTCACAATATAGTGGCAAGCCTTGCACTCTGTCGCATCTGCGGGTTTTGTAGCTGTTTTATCGGCTCTGTCGATAATAACGCCCATGCCAACATACAGGTCTGAAGCGGCCTTGCAGTATGGAACGTTTTGCACATTCTTAAATGCACCAATAGTCTTGTATTTCATACCTATATTCTCCTTTCATTTAATTAAAGATATCAACATCTTCGTCCCCTTTTTTGCCCGGTTCAACAACCAGTCCAAAAATGTCGGGAGCGGAATTTTGTTCATGTGTTTTCTTTGCCTCGCGTGACACGCGAACCATTTCGGTGCAAATCTTACTGATAACAGAATTGATTTCCACCTTTGTGGGGTCTTCCTTAAAAGCATTGATTTCCGTCTGGGCAAACGCTTGCTGTTCAGGAGTATAATCTGCCAGAGCTGCATTCAGCTCAGAAATGGCTTTTTCTTTTTCCAGCGCAGCGTTTGTTTCTTTCATAGTTGTGATTTCTGTATTCTGTTCGGAAATCTTAGTGTCTTTTTCAGCCGCTTCATCTTCAAATTTCTTGCACTTCTTATTCAGTTCCGCAATTTCGTTGTCTTTTGCGGCAATCTGCTCGTTCAGTTCAGAAATCTGCTTTTCATAGTCTGCGTTCTTGCTGTTTGTCTCAGCAACAGCCGTAGCAACAGAATCTTTGATATCTGAAACAAACTGATTCAGAGCCTTTTCATCCATATACTCTTCCTCCTTATTGTTAATTATTCTATTATTCAACTCCAGTACAATGGCGGTATCGTCTGCTGGCCGAATACCAAGTATCGCATATCCGCTATAATCATAAATCTGCGGAATACGACCCTTTTCTTTCCATCCACCGTCGTAGATAATATGCTTATCATTTTCGGGCTTGCCTACAATTTCGACAGAACCCTTTACATCGCCGGTCTTGAGTTGACCTTGTAGCCACTCAACAAATTTCGGATAGCGCATCTCGTCAAGATGTCCCTCCGCAATAAGGGCGCGTTTTGTCTCGCCGTCAATTTCTACATCGTCAATGTATGCCTTATCACATACTCCAACCATAGTAGCGTCTTCAAAAAGAGGCATATTGTCTCTTATTTCTGTAAGTCCATGCCCATATGGAAGCTTTCTGTTTTCATCCAAAAACTCAACACATAAAGACATACCGACAACAGAATCTAAATTATCTTGCGTATAATTCTCAGACCACGATATTCCATTTTCTTGCCAAGTAGAGTTATCTGGAAATATTTCATGGAGTATCAACTTAATAGGTCTACGACCGCTTATGTTACGTTCTGACGCAATCTCATAAATGCTGTAAGAACATATTTCTAACTTTTTGTTTTCCACGAACATTCACCTCCTTATCAACTTGACGGCTTTGGGTTTTCATTCCCATTTATAGCCTTTGTTTGCGCTGTGCTTGGATTACTGTTATCACTCGTAGCAGGACGCCCAGTGCTATGGTCAACGTCCCCGTCAGGAGCGTCTTTACCAGACACGGTAAACGACGTTTTATGAATCGGATAAGCGTTTTCATAATCTTGCTCAAGCTCATAATCCATAAGCGCAATATAAGTATCAGGATTAAATCCTGTGGAGGCTATCCATGCAATTAAGCTGCCTTTTCCTCTTGAATAAAGGTCGGACATATATTTAACTTGCTTGTCTCTGTTTGCGAACATAACGTTCGGAACGTAAAACTCCATTCTACAAGCTTGGTCATGAATAATATTGTTGTTGATACACTTGTTCATCTCATCAACAATATCTTCTATCCAAGTGAACACGTTTGACGCGACAAGCTCAAGATTAAGCGTAGCAGTAGCATAGTTACTGCTGCTACTCGTACCATTAAGCGCACCGGCGCTAAATCCGATATCTTTATTAACGGCGTCAGTTATAGTATTTTCATTTGCCTCATCTAACAGAGAGACATCAACCTTGATATTATCAAGCTTTGTTCCAGATGCCAGAGAGAAGAAAGAAAGACCGCTCGTATTACTTCTGTTAAGTAACGCAGACTTAACAGTATTATGCTGGTCTTCCTGTTGCTTTTTTGTAAGACTTGAACTTCCTTTTTTCTCACCTTCGGGGAATGTCTCATACACTACCTGATGATTAACCGAGTCGAGGACGGTTCTTTTTGTATTAATGAAATATTTCGCATATTCAACATCGTCCAACGCCGCAATAGTAAACGGTACTCCAAATGGTTCTTCAATCCCGCTTTTAATCTTTGTGACAATGGTATTGTTGTTGTTAAGGCGAAGCCATGAATCTCCACTTAAATATTTCCCTGTAGAATAAGCAGTGTAGCCCTCTTGTATCTCAGACGGAAAGCCGCGAAGCTTTCTTTTACGCTGGTCATCTGTAAATAAATCAAAATATCTTAGGTTAAAAGCAACCTCATAACTATTGTTCTTTCTACCAATTATTCTTATATAGTTGATGGGGAGCGGTATAACCATAGCATTAGTTCCATTAGCGTTAATCTCAATAATGTTTTCAACTTCTGTATCAGACAAAATTAACTGCTTGTCTGGAGGCGAATCTTTTACCTCAAAATAAGCCACATACATTCCGTCAAGCGCATCATGAAAAACCGCATCACGAATTATCTGCTTGTAATGTATCGTATTAAGAACACTTCTCATTTTCATGCTGTTCTGTTTATATCGAACAGGCTTGCTTCCGTCAACTTTCGTGGACTTACAAACTACAACGGCATCAAGGGTGTGCATTGATTTTAGGTAATCAACAGCGGCAGTTATTGTGCCGTTAGAATAATACGACCATCTTGATATTCTGCGTAATTCTTCTGGATAAACCATAGGATTACGCGAGTATAAATAAATCTCTCGCATTGTATATGGAATAGTAGAATTACCTTGCTGACTCGTACTTGTGTTTATACAAGTTGTTCCAAGCAAGGTATTATATTCGTGTATTTCATTGGGTGCTGATTGCTGTGGAGCTGTAGCATCATTGCTTTCTTATACAGTTTCATCATTGTTTCGCGCAAAGAACGGTAGCCTGAACTTTCTTTCTGTAGGCATGATATTTCACCTCCTTCTAATTTACTAATGGAGTAAACTCATAGTCTGAGTTATCCGATAACAAGTCTTGCTCAAGAAGACTTGCAAAATAGTTTCCATAAGAAACTGATGTATAGCGGTCTTTATGAGACTTAGAAGTATTTTCAATACGCACAAGTCTCGTTTGCTCAAGAATGGTATATTCCAAACGTATCATTTCGTTAACAAGCGCCGTGGTTTCTTGATAAGGACGCTCATAGAATATCTGCATCTCAACACTCTCAGAAGCGTATTCTGGTATATGTGTCTGAATCTCATCGACACCTTCTTCATTGTTAACAAGCAAATCTATCATCTTATCGTTAAGCGCTGTACGCATAGCAACAGCAATAGCACTATTAAGCTCAGGAGAAGCTTTTATAGCAAATACGTTTTCTTCTGCTCCAGCTATATTGATACGTTCAGCCATTTCCTTATCATTCATACACTTCCAAGGCTTATATTCAATGTTCCTGTCTTGGTCGTATAACGTTTTTGCAAGCTGGTCATAAACAGATATACCGGCGTTTCTTGCGTCAAGAACGCAATAATCAGCATCAAAATCATAATAAAGCTGTTTGATTCTTATTGCCTGACGTGTTGTTTCTTTGTTGTCAACAGCTTCGAGATAAGGAACTTGACGTTTATAACCTTGCTTTACTTCAATATGCTCACCGGCAACATCAGAAGATTTATATTCTCTGCTTTCTGGTAATAACCTGATACAAGAGAACACGGAGTTATCGCTTGTTTCTCTTGTCTCCATAGCTATATCGCAAGCAATAATCCGAAGCTCGCCAGCTTGCTTTGGTATCGCATACTTATTTTTAGTGCGGGAAACAACATCCATATCCTGTCTCGGATAAAATGCTCTTTTTGTAACTCTATTTTTATTAAGCATTTCATAAGAGAAGTAGGCGTGTTTATTCTCAGCTATCATACTGTTTTCGTATTCGATAGCCCATGATATAGGGTCGAGTTTCTTTCTTTCCTTGATAAGATAATTTCGAGTCTTTATACCATGCCTTAATACAATGCTGTAATCCATAGCCAATACACAAGCGGTCTCTTTTGAAAACATCTCTGTCACAAAAGACTTCATCAGAGTCCACATCCAATGGCTTTTATACCACGCAGAACTGATGTATATTTCTTTTGGCTCTTCAACCATCTTGCTGTATTCGTCAATAAATAAAAAAGGAGCTTGTCTAACAACTAAGAAAGGGGATAACACGCTATCAATAACCTTTTTGGCTATCATACGAAATTCTTCGTAAATAAGGATAGTTGCACGATAACCACGAGCATTTTCATTACCAACGACAACAACAATAGAACTTGTATTATGGAAAGTTACCTCAACATCGTTTTGGTTGTCCTTAAAACCAGAAATCTCCGCTGCTAAGAGCGGAGACACAGGCACAAGTTCTTTTTTGATTTTTTCTGATACAATAAGCCGCGCTTGCTTCTTAGTAGCAGAAGCAATAACAACTTTTGAACCGGGTCTTAATATACATTCAGCACAAGCATATATAGCAATCAAAAACGATTTTGCAGAAGAACGTGCTGCTACAATACATATACTTGGGAACACGCTCATAAGCGATAAAATAATATACTGGTACAAGTGCAGTGTAATCCCAAAATAATGCTGAACAAATCTCGCTATGTTTCGCCTATAAAACGTCATCCAATCGAGAAGACGCTTAACGTGCGTTGGGTCACTTAAATAATGATTTTGAGGAAAATTTGTATGAAGATTTTTTTGCCGCTCGTCCATAAGGTTATCTATCTTTTTATCCATACATTAGTCCTCCGAACCTGATAAATTGAACTCCTTATCAGTATCTTTTGAACCAGTAAGTAGGTTTTTGAGCGGTCTGAAAATAAATCGCCGTGCGTACTCTTTTAGATGGTCAAAATCTTCATATAATTTTTTGTCCTTAAAATATTCTGCCGGTGTGTATTTTTCTATGTCTTGATAAAATACTCCAATAGGGCTTAGGACAACATTTGCTTCTTCCTTCTTTTTCCTGTCCTCAATTTCCGTTGTGGCGGCGTCAAGAACACTTTTGTACGAGTTAGATAGGGTAGAGGTATTGTTTTCTCCGTTTTGTACGCTTCTCTGAAGTTGTAACTTCAAATAACACAAAGTAACATACAGTTCTCTTTGCTTTTTACCAATCGGCTCTCCGTACATATCAACCCAGTTATCATACTCAAACTGTAATGATTCGTATTCTGCGTCCTTAAAACCGGCTCCGAACAGCATCTTAGTTTTTACCTGTATCTCCGTAGCTTCTACCGGCGCAACAGGGATAGCGTTTGCGGCTTCTATAAGCTTTTCTTCTTCTGCAAGATGCTCTAAGAATGTTTGCGAATAAGTCCTTTTATCAGAAGATAAGTTAAGCGTCTTTATATATTCTCCGAACGATTTCCCTCGACCGCTCTCTTCAATAAGACGCCACTGGCGTTTGCTATAATACGTGTCTGTTATTTGACAAATTCGCTCGATAGCCTTTGAGGTATCTCCATCAAAAACTCTTGTATAATCATCAAGCATTTTATCAATACATTTCTTGCATATAGTCATTCTCTTGTTATTACCGGCATACAAAGGGGAATCCGAAGCGAAGAAATTATTTGTTTGAGATACGTATTCTTTTCCGCAATAAGAACATTTACACGTTCCCCCAATGTCTTCTTGATTAATAGCAGCCGGTTTTATTGGTGGTTTACTTGGTGTCCGTTTTAATGATTTAGAAGCCATATTCGGTTCCTCCTTTCACATATAAAAATAGACAGAGCTTGTTAATGCTCTGTCTTTGATATTACTTATGGTACAGATGGTAGGACTCGAACCTACGGCATTCCGATTATCAGTCGGAGCTTCTACCAACTGAAATACATCTGCATATGGCATGGGTGAAAGGACTCGAACCCTTATCTTACGGTTTTGGAGACCGATATTCTACCATTATACTACACCCATATATGGTGCGCCCGTTGGGACTCGAACCCAAGACCTCATCCTTAAAAGGGATATGCTCTACCGTCTGAGCTACGAGCGCATATAACGACATCTACAAGGCACAACAAACAATATGTTAGGCAAAAAGCATTATTTTGTAAAATATAATATTTGATGTTGTTGTTGCTGTACGTGCCTTTACCGTACAAGACGCCCATTATTTATGTAGCAAGGAAGGAGAGGGGGAGAGAAAAATGGAGTAGAATACTTACTTTTTTGTTCTATTAAGTCTCGCTGCAAGCGTCTTTATTTAGTTTTATCCTGCCAGCCTCTCGCAAGAAGCTGGTGGTTACAGTCCTCACGAGTATCTGCAACACATTAAAGGTCATGGCGGGGGCGGAAGGATTTGAACCCTCGGACGGCTCATCACCGCCTTCTGTTTTCAGGACAGACGCCATAAGCCGGACTCGGCCACACCCCCATTAGTTGAGAGCAGTTTACTCCCACCCGATATACATTTTCACACGAGTGTTCCGATAATATTTATTTGGCTTTAATACGTCCAAACGACAACGATATCCGTAATTAGTTTCAAGCTTATCCTTGATATCGTTGATTACCTTAACATCCTCGTCGATACAATCGTATCTTACCGGTGCATACCATTGACAATGCAATAAACCGTTTGAAATTGCATCATAGATTTTTGATATAATCGAATTAATCCAGAATGCGTTTGTATCAACATCGTAGCTTTGTTTTCTTGCTTCTTTTGCTGTAAGCATAATTTCCTCCTTGGCTTTCGCCCTTGTTGAATTTATACACCCACAAATCAGTTATGTGGTGGGAAAGGAAAGAGTCGAACTTTCGGTACGTCGAAACGCAACGGGTTTACAGCCCGCCCCAGCCCCCTACTGGAATACTCGCCCATATTAAACAAGACTCAAATTGTTTCTTTAATAGCAAGAATTAAATCGCTGTTAGAGTCTTATTGATTATAACGTACATCATCGGACTATTTTTACGGGTACATTTGCTTCCCGGTGGTGGGGTGAGTAGGACTTGAACCTACGACGCGCAGGGCTTCAACCTACCGCTCTACCAAATGGGCTATCACCCCGTATTGGCGACCTTAACGGGACTTGAACCCGTGACCTCCAGCGTGACAGGCTGGCGTTCTGCTCTTCTGAACTATAAGGCCGTATTTCAAGACACCAATATGTTTTCTAAATAAATGGCAGAAAATGTATATAACATTGCTGTTAGTGTCTTTGGTGACGTAGCGGGGCATCGAACCCCGAATCTCAAGCTTGAAGGGCTTGCGTGTTAGCCTATTCCACTACTACGCCATATGGAGGTAAGAGTGAGATTTGAACTCACGAATCGACAGCTTTGCAGGCTGCGCTCTTAAACCACTTGAGTACCTTACCATATTGGTGATGCTGCCGAGGATTGAACTCGGAATCTCTGCCTTGAGAGAGCAGCGTGTTGGCCTATTCCACCACAGCACCATTTGGCTGGGGTGGCTGGACTCGAACCAGCGAATGCAGGAGTCAAAGTCCTGTGCCTTACCACTTGGCTACACCCCAATATTCAATTCAAGGCGTGTCTAAGGCAACCAAGCACATAGAAATAAGTAATGGAGGTTTATAAAATGCAGTACACGCCTATGGAGCGATATAAGAGAGTCGAACTCTTATCCTCTGCTTGGAGGGCAGTAGTGTTACCATTACACCAATACCGCATATATCCGTCTTTCCAGATTGCCAGCAGTTTCATCAAAAACTTACATAACTTCATCGCTGCCAGACGCGAAGGTTTCATTCTCGCTACGTTTTATACAGTAACCGTCTGTTATGCGAGAGGGCATGGTTGCGTGAGGATGGATTCGCACCACCGACCTTCAGGATATGAACCTGACGAGCTAACTACTGCTCCACTCCGCATTATCTGACAGGCATTTCCTCCTGTCATAGAGAGGTTTTCATCTCTTATATCTCCGCAAAGATATACCGCTATTATGGCTGGAACGGTAGGACTCGAACCTACAACCACCCGGTTAACAGCCGGGAGCTACTACCATTGAGCTACGAACCATTATAATCAAGACACGTTATTTTCATAAACCCAAATTATAAAAGTTAAAATTGCTGATTGTGTCTTTACAATAGCTTTTGGTGTTCACGACTAAAAGCCCTGCTAAAACGCCGGATATATTTTTCACGTTATTTACTGGTGGAGAAAACATATCAAAATATCACCATTGGTGAAAGATATTGGATTTGAACCACAACTCTTGCTCCCAAAGCAAGTGTGTTACCGTTACACCATATCCTCCCCATAATCGTTTACCCATGTATACTCTTTATTGTTCTTAATATCACTAATAACACAATGAGCGATATTATATCTTCTACCAAGCTCTCTTACTCCGACCCCATTGTTAAGGAGTTTACGAATATCTATAACATCAGAATCAGACAATTTTAGATGCATACTTGGCTTTCTACCAAGCCTATAATCTCTAAGTTTCTGTTTCGCATCATCAGTCATTGCCTTGTTGGTAGCGTGAAGAGAAGCGTGTTCAGATTTACTCATAACGCAAAGGTTATTAATGCTATTATCGGATTTATCTCCGTTTATATGATGTACTACTTCGTCACTGTTTAGTTTTCTTCCTAAATAATTCTCCATAATATATCTATGCTCATCAATACGCTTACCGCTTACTTTTAACGCTTTATATCCCATATACACACCTCCCAAAGCACGTGCGCTGCCAGTTGCGCTACACCCAGATATTCAAGGCGCTTTTTGGTAATTTTGATTAACAGTCAAATCCAAAATATTGCTGTATGCGCCTTTGCACCTATCGGTGCGGATTATTTGATTGTTAGATTAAGTACACAAAGCGGGCGCACACCCGAAGGCATAGTTGGCACCGTAGATGCTGCAGCTACCAGCCGTGTTGACAATGACAAAGCTGCATGAACCATCTTTATACGGAGACCTTAACCAGCTCCAAACTCTGTCACCGTTTTTATCCGTCTTAGCCCAATCTACATCTTCCTGACGGTAAAAGTCATACCACCCATCTTCTCCGGGGAATGAATAGATACAACGCCCAAAAACCTCATGCTCTGACTTTAACCATACCTTATCAACAGTATCAGCAATATTCGCAGACCTTTTGCCAGATGAAGTTTTCTTGACAACAGGAACAACACATCCACGTAAATCAGGAGGAAGCAGCTCGAAGAACTCACCGTTAAGATAGTCACGCATATCGGAACCAGACCATCCACCGGCATTTGTATCTTTCTCATTCATTGCACGACTACCGACAGTGTGAACAAAATCCCACGTTATATTGGCGCGTTTCCCACACTTTGTAATATCCTGACCAAACCCAATGATTTGTAGAATATTCTCGGAACCGTCAACAAACTTAATTGGTTTTCTCGCGCCAAGACAAAACATTTTTGATGCGTCTTCAGGGCTTTTGATTCTCTTGATATCATCCCAAGAAATATCATCGAGACGCATATTCCCACCGGCATACATTCTTGTCGTAGCTCTGCCAGTGTCGATTGGATTATCATGTCTCAAAACAACACTGTCCTGTTCGCAGTTTTTCTCAAACGAGATAACTGCATCTCCGTCAATTCTGATTGATGGTATTCCAGCTCCAAGCTTTATCAGCAAAATAATCTCTCCCTTAAATTAATTTGTTGTATACTATGGTGGAATATAAGGGAATCGAACCCTTCTGTTATCCTCCTTGCAAGGGAGGCGTCCACCCCATGCAGACCCATACCCCATATTATCCGCTTTTTAGTGAGAAGCGGAAACTCATAGGCTA
>JAQTSO010000035.1 GCA_028711215.1 Endomicrobiaceae bacterium
CCAGAACGGTAACAAATTCCGACGGAACAACTTCAGAGGAATCATACAGTTATACGGTACATTATACGGTAACGGTGGAATATACATATGAGGTGGAAGTAAAATACACTGAAGAGATAGAGGTAACAGAGACGATAGCAGTAGAGGTGCCGGATGAAGATGATGCAGAGAAAAAAAAGGCAGCGGAAGAAGCAGCACAAAAGGCATGGGAAGATGAAATAGCGAGGATGAAGCAGGAGGAATTTGAGAAGAAGCTGCAGGAAGTGAACGTACAGCCACAGGTAAAAGCAAGTACAGAGGCTCAGAAGACAGAAGAAGCTCAGAAGGCAAAAGAAGCAGAGATACAGGAGATGAGTGACGAACAGTTCCAGACTGAAAAAGATAAAGGAAATATAGTTATAAATAAAGTAGAGATAAACGAGATAACAGACAGTCACGGCAATAGTATAGTAGATGAGACTTCGCTTGCTAATTTAAACAAAGCTATAAATAACGGAAGTGCAACGATAGATCAAGCGATGCAGGATTTGGGAGCTGCGGCTTCAATAAAAAATGCAATAGATAATTCTACAGTATCAGTAAATACAAACGGACAGGTACAGGTAAATGTTCCTACACCGGGAAAAGATAATCAAATAACGACCGTAAATGTTGTTGATATAGAAGATCCCAGTGCTTTTGTGCAGGGATATAATAATGCGGTAACAACAGCGGGGTCAATACCCGGAAGCAGTTCAAATTACAATACCGCAGCCGGCTGGCAGATAACTGTACCAACCCCCGGAAGCACGGCAATACCTCCTCAGACCACTACGGTCAATGTTAATAATATGTCAGATACAGACATGACAAAATTTGTACAGGGATATAATAATGCGGTAAGTATGACAGGTTCAATACCGGGCAGCACTTCAAGTTACAGTGCTACCGCAGGGTGGCAGGTAAGTGTTTCAATACCGGGCAGTACGACAACTCCTCCGCAGACAGCAACGGTAAATGTCAACGGGATGTCAAACAGAGATGTAACAAATTTTATTAGCGACTATAACGATGCAAAGAAGATAGCTGATGAAACCGGTCTTGCGACAAATTACAGTCAGGATAACGGTTGGCAGATAATATACAACAACGGTACTGAAGATAAAACAATAAATCTTTCAGATTTTAATGATGTTGATATTTTTATAAAGAATTATAAAAAAGCAGCAGATATAGCGTCAGAAACCGGAATGGGAATAAATTTTAATAACGAAAATAATACATGGCAGGTAACATATAATAACGGCACGGAAGAAAAAGCTATAAACGTATCGAGTATAGATGATAATAATGTAGAGAGTTTTATAGAAAATTATAATAAAGCAAAAGAAATATCTTCCGGTACCGATATGAATATAAATTACAGCGGAGAGCAATGGTACGTTACTTATAATGACGGCAAAGACAGCATAAAGGTCAGCGGCATAGAAGATATGCAGACATTTATTCAGGAATATAACGATGCCGAAAGAATAGCGAAAGAAACAGGGAGCGGTTTTACACTAAATTATAGCAATGATAAAGGTTGGGGGATAAAATATTATGACGGACAGAGAGGACAAAATGTAAATATTGATGTCTCAGATATACAAGATATAGATAAATTTATAGACGATTATAACAAGATCGTAAAAGCCGACGTTAACGGAAACGGGAAATTCAGCTATGATACTGAAACGGGAACATGGACGATAAAAGCAGGCAAGGATACGGTAAGTGCAGACCAGATAAACGTTTCAGACGACGGTACAGTTTTAATTACGATGGATGACGGAGTTGTTATAAATGCTTCATATCTCGACATGTATACCGATCTTAAAAAATATGCCGAAGATAATAATTATGTTTTATCTTTTACAGAAGAAGCCGGCAAACTTATAATAAAAGACTCGGAAGGACAAATATTATTTGATGCTTCAGTACCTGTAACATATACGGACGGTGATCCCGTAGGATTAGCCGGAGAGAATACGACCACCGGGACTGAAATTTCAGACGTTAGCAGTACGATAACTATAGGCGATCTTTCTCTTGCAGATATAAAAGGTTATGTAAGTTTAAAAGTTGCCGGAGCAAGCAATGAGGCTCTTACAAACTATCTTATTTCAAGAAACGGTTTTACCGAAAGGACAGTGACTGACTCAGACGGGAATATTCTTTATGTTGACAAGCCGGTTGTTGAAACCGTCGGCAGTGGTAGAACAGGAGTTTTTGAAAGAACTTATGCAGACGGTGTAACTAAACTGATAATTGAAGGATATAGCAACGATTACAGTGGGGTAACAACCCAACAGACATTTGCCCAAGGAACAAAAAATGATAAACCTCAAAAGATAGTTATGGCAGATGGAACAGTATTTTATAGTGATTTTAATTTGGTATTAGAAAGGGTATCGGGATACACATATAATGATGACGGTTCGGTTACTGAAAGTTTCGCTCTTTTTGATGCGGATGGTGATCCTTATTATGTCCAAACCGGAACATACGGTGCGGATGGAAAATATACAAGAAGTACTGAAGAATTATCTATGTATATTCCGAAAAATGCTCTCGGAGAGCAGGACGGTTCGGGGGGAAGCGGCGGTTCAAATCCTTTACAAGTATATTTAGATTTACTTTCAGATATAGGGTCACAAAGAGTAAGAACTGTCGATGGTAAGTCATATCAAGGCTACGATGGTTTTAAATATTTTAATTCTGGAATGATTAATCTTGATATGTGTGTTCGTTACGACGGACAAACGGGGACAATCCCTGTAACTATTAAGGTTGACGGCAAAGATACAACAATAAATGTAATAATTCCTAATTTTGAATTTTCAGACGGGTTTTCAACTGAAGGAGCATATTATGAGCTTGGCAGTAATACGGATTTTGTAAGAGGACAGTTTAATGAAGAGATAACGTTCAGCACTACGGAAGGGATTCAACTCCCCGAAGGCTATCAGTATTTCGGCGATACGGCAACAAATTCTTATCACACGCAACAGCCGGATGAAGACGGAGTGCAGCACGAGACAGTTATAGATAATGTAAAAGTAGATTTGGAAACAGGACAGGTTAGCTATACAAGCGGTGTTTCAACTGTAGTTCAGGGTGGTGTTACAGCTCTTCTCGGAGGAGCAGATGCAGGAACTTTTATTGAGCTTGCTAATATAGTTAAAGGGGTTGTAACGGCGGTAGTTGATGCGGTAACCGGTATTGCCAATTGGATATCCGGTGTAGTAGCAGATTCTTGGTCTTACGGAGTAGGTCTTTTGTCAACAAGCGTAGGTATAGTATTTGATTATGCTACAGGTTTATTTGCAGTAGACAGCGAACAGGTTGCGGAGGCAATACAGGCTCAGAAAGACAGATTGGCGACAATGGCTGATGTAAATACAAGTGAAGCTGACAAACAAACAGCTTTGCAGGAATTTTATGACAATCTTCCGTTGCGTTATAAAAACTATCTTGATTCTTTAGGAGTAACTCCCGACCAGATAACAATAACTGAGGACGGACTCTTGATACGCCAAGTGGTTGATCCTGCATCGGTTAATATCCCTCAGGAGTTAAACGGATGCCAATTGACCGGCGACACTACCGGCCAAAAATTTGATTTGTTGTTTGCTTTTGACGGTAATGTTTTTGTAAGAACTACCGATATCTTTGCTTTGACATCAGGTCGTTCAATAGATACAAATTTAAAAGGTTACATTGATATAGGAATAGAAATTTCGCAATCAGGTGTTGTGAATGAAACAGGAATTATTAATTTTCATGCAACAAATACCGATGCTTATTACAAAGATACAAATATGGAAAATTCAGAGCCGCAGGCAACCACAGAAGATACATCGGGTGATGCCCGGACAATATATACTCACGGAAAGGTTATACAGTCAGAAGACGGAACAATAATTTCTTCAGATGCGGACGGTAAATTAGTCCTTACATTTTTAAAATCACAGGACGGATATCAAGCTGCATTTATGGGAGTAGGCGCGGAATTTACGGAAGGCTCATATTTGGAAGGTATCGGAGAAGTTACAAGCGGTACGTTAAAGATAATCGGGCAGACATCCGCAGGGTATCAGTTTGCTTCAGCTGACGGAACATGTGTTGTTAAACAGACAGGAGTTGAAAATATTTACGGAGCTTTGGTAGATATAACCACAACATATAATGTTTACGGAATCCAGCAAATGATAACTTCCAATAGTAAAACGGGAGCAGTTTTAACAACAAATTATACATGGGCAAACGGACAGTTAACGGGAGTCAGCTCGGAACTCAAAGCTGTTAAGGCAGGAGATACAGGGTTGGGTTATATAGTAGATGACATGAACGGCTATAGCAACGTAATATTGAACATAGATGCAGAAGGTATAGTAAGAGTATCAAACGGTGCCGTTGTAAGTCAGATATTGGGACAAAACGAGAACGGAGATATGATATATGCCAAGTATATCGGACACGGATGGGCGGCCTCAGTTGCAGCAGCAGATGTCAGTTATCAGCTTATACAGGACGGTACGGTAACTCAATTAACTTTGGCTGTTACTACTGATGTCAATAAATTATACGCAGTTCAAAATGGCATATTAACAGAGGTTATATTAAACAATAACGGAACATTTTCCGTTACAAAACATGAAGGGGTTGAAGGTCAATATAACGAAGAAACCGGAGCAACCACATATACAATATTTGATTCGGGAAATACCAGCAGACAAAACATAATAATAACTTTAGCATCTGACGGAACCATTTCGTCGACTATGGATTTACTAGAAGTAAATATAAACGGAGTATGGTACGAAGAAGGCAACTCGGTACAAATACCGGGAATGGAAGGATCATATACGGTAGGAGAAACTGAGCAAGACGGCATAAGGAGATGGATGATAACACCTGAGATTACCGATGATTGGCAAGGACCTACGGTACAAATCAGTTTATCGGATGGAAATGTGACAGATGCAGTATTAACAAAACCATTATTGCTTGGATTTAATAATGGGCAGATATATTTTGAATTACAAAGCGATAATGCTTTTGAATATAACGGAGTATCCGTAAGTATTGCTCAAGGTGCAGTTTTAATGTTGTCTGATAAAAATGAACTTGTCATTATTGACGGATTGTTAAAAGTATCGGATAAGGCTATTGAAATTCCCGCAGCAACGGAAACTGCCGTTGATGCAAATTTAAATGAAGATAAAACAGGAGAAGAAACATCAGTTCCCGATGCTTCCGGCACAAACATACAAATATCTGAAAATAAAGATGCAGACGGTAAATTGTTGTCATATACTGTATCAAACGGTACTATACAAATAACAAACGGTGCTCTTGTAATAATGGGACTTGGTGCGACATTTAAGACAAATTCAGTAATAAACGGACAAACAATAAAATCCGGTTCGTTGACAATAGCGGCTTTTGATGACGAAGGACGTCCGGTATTTATAGCGGTAAACGGATATGCAAGAACTGATATGGGCGGTGTAACCGTTACATATAACCAATCCGGCGTAAGTGCAGTATATCAAAGTGTTTCTTTGGCGGGTAAAGATGTTGAGGGTGTCGACGACGCTAAATGGAATGCAGGTTCTTATTATAAAACTACATTTGCAACAGAAGCGATTATTATTAACGGGCAAGCATCACAATATAGAACTTTTGCAACAGATTCCAATGGTAATTTAAAGGTTGCAAGTCATGGATATTATAATGCGTCATATACGCAACAGGTTACGGAAAATATAACGGCATTGGTTAATGTAAGTTTTTCAGGAGTTGCTACAGTAGTATCCTATAGTCTTACAAATACTGCAATAAAAGTAGGAGGCTGGTTTAGCGGTCTTTTTAAAGCTATCGGCAGCTTGTTTAAGGAAATTGTTTTAAAAGTTAAATATAATGCGGCATTGAACAGATTATCAAGCAATCCTTTAGATACTGCGGCAAGACAGGAGATGGTGGAAATAGGAGCACAATTACAGGCAAATGAAGAAGCAAAAATAGAAGCAATTTTGATGATGTCAGGCGGAATATCTACAGATGCGTCTTTATTTGATAATTATAATTTATACGGATTATATTCACAGGGTGTAACTTTTAACGGTACAAACATAGAACAATATGATTTTGCCACGGGTAATTTGGTAACGATTACAACTACAGATATAGAACAGGCAAAACAAATAATGATAAGAGCCGGTTCATATGCGGCAGGGTTAAGTTTGATCAAGGCGAACGGATTATATACTTCCGAAATTGCACTAGATAAGTCAGGACAAACGATTTATACAGGAACAAATGTCGGACAAAGTCTTACTGACGGGAGCGGTTTTGTTGCAATAGAATACGATTATGCCCAGGATTATCAAGGCGGAATATATACCGATCAGGCTAAAGCAGGCAGTTCGGTACTGGTAGTTGATGGATTTAATAATTATTTACCGACAACTTCCATGGTTTACAATTTACAGCCTTCAGGTACAGCACAGACAACAGCTCAAAATTTATCATTAAACGGGGTAACGCTTACATACACAGGGACAATTTCATCAGTTTCAAAAGTATTGGAGTGGTCAGGATATAATACCGCAAAATCAGTAAATTTTGCAGACGGCAAACCGATTTCTTTTGATGAAATAACCGTAGGCAACGATAATAAAATACAAAAAGTAGAAAGTATAGATTTAAAATTTGCATACAGCGAGGCAGAATTGCCTGTTTCTCAGGTTGAAGATGATTCATCATCAACCGATGATGGTGCTACATCTGAGAATGTATTGTCACAATATATGAATGTTTTAGCTAATGCAGACGCTCTTAAATTTTCCGGTCAGGACGGATTATACGGTGTTTTTGATAAGGTAAGTTCTTCTCATATAGATATGTCAAAAGCGGTATATAACAATGCACAAAGAAATTTGGAAACGGGTGCATTAGAAAGTTTAGGATTGACATATAACAGTGTTTTAGACGGTATGCCCGTTCTTGTAGAAGTTGGTGTTGACGGTTTGGAAGAAACTTCCAATTGGAGAGATTGGACACTTAAAACAGGCGATGAAAGTGTTGCCAAAGTTTCATATACGGATACGGACGGAAAAACTTATGAAAATATTTATACTACGACGAATATTCAGTTTTCAGATTCTAAATCTTTTGCTTTTACGGCAGATTTTACTGATGCTTCAAAAAACACATTAATATTAAACAGAGGGGATTTATCAAAAGGAACATATACGTCAATTGAGTATACCAATGCTGAAATAACGATGAACGGCGGTAACCTTGTTTATAATCAACGATATATTGCTAATCCTAATGCTAATTCCACTGTTTTAAATACCAACTCTGATATTTTCTTTAGAGAATATGTGGAAGGTAAAGTTGTGGGCGGATATGATTCATATTCTGCAAATTCTACGGTATATGCAAGTTTGTTGCCAAGAGAATATATGGATACTGAGGAATTGGAAAAGACAGGCGCGGACACATTTACTCTTGCTGAAAGAACAAAATTTGAATGGACAATAGGAGAAGACGGATATTTGGCAGCTAATGGTCCAGTCAATGTACAAGGAACATATAATCATACAAATCCTGACGGAACAAAGGTTACCGGTGAAATATTTACTCTAAATGATGACGGAACCAGAACGGAAGGTGCAGTATTTGAAGTAGGCTCAAACGGAGAATATGCATTAAAAGGTGAAGTCGAAACAAAAACAAATACTTGGACAACTTCTACCGGCGGGGAACCGGGAGAACCTTCAGATACGGTTGTTACGGTTAATACAAACGGATTAATAACAGAAACAGACTCGTCAGTTTCTATAACAAACGGAATAGTTTCAATAAGAGGCGGAGCATTAACTATTATCGGAGAAGGGGCTGTGGCAACGGATGGTTCAGTATTAAACTCTGCCGGCGGTTTTGTTACGACGTCAGGTGAGTATAAATATTCCGGCGGAGCATGGGGTCCTCTCGGAGAAGCAAGTTTTACATTTAATGATCCGGATAATGCAGCCGATAGATTGGAAGAAAGTTTTGCCGGTGCGGGATTAGATGTTTCCGGATTAGACGACTTAGATTTTTCAGTACAGATGACAGGATATATATCAACAGATCCTATGATGATGGTGGAAACAGTATTAAGAAATCAGGATGCAGAGCAGTATGATGCTACAACAACAAATATTAATGCGACTGTGACAGATCACGAATATACTCTTTCAAACAATATAATTTTGGAAGAAGATGCACAATTTAATATTAGTTTGCAGAGCTTAGAAAACGGCGAACAAGTTTTGGCTTTTAAAGCAAACAATACTTTTAAAGCAGATACAGGTGACGGTTTTATTCCGGAAGGTTGGACGACAAATAATGGAAGTTCTTTTAATAATATTGAGTTTAGCAACGGTGAATATATAACACTTGAAGTGTTATTGGCTAAAGCGGGAGTAACAACCGTAACAGGAGAAGGTATTAAATGGGAAATAGGCACAGAAGAAGAATATAACTTAGGATTAAGTGTAGTCAGCGGTGATTATAAAGTTTTTGGTTCTACATATTTGTCATTAACCGGTACGGAAAATTTTGAATTTGAGGGTCAACAGTATTCAAAAACAGAGTTAACCGGAGAATATGAGGGGCAAAAATTTACTATTCTTTCAGGTGCAAAAGTAAGCATTTCTGCAAACGGGATATCAATTATCAATGCAAATGTTTATACGGAAAATATGAATGTTTCCAAACAAAATACTCCTTCTGATGAACAAGAAGATTCTCAACAGGGAAGCGGAAGTGCTACAGATTTAATTTCTTATTTTGAAGGTAATTTAACTAAAAACAGTGACGGCGATTTATTAACAACGGGAATATTCCACAATTATTCCGATGTTACCGCAGCACAAGTTTTTTCGGAAGCAACGGTATATAACGTCGGTTCTATTTTAAGAGCACAGGGAGATACTGAAATTCTCGGATTGGGAACAAATGTTTCCGGAAGAGTGAAAATAGAAGGAATTAATGAAGACGGAACAAGAAAATTTGTAGCTGTTGACGGAACAGTAACATTTACAAATGCATTAGGACAACAGTTTGAATTAAATACTACCGGTACCATAAGTCATATAATGCAGGAGAGCGATATAATATATGACAGAGATACTCAAGAATTGGTAAAGGTTGGCGATACATACTATATAGTAAATAAAAGTGACGGGAAAACAGAAAACGGCAATGGCGGCTGGTCAATAACTAACTGGGATTTGGCAAACGATACTCAGGCAAGTAACGGTATGTGGTATGAAAACAATGCCCTTCAGGAAGTGGTGGAATTGACGGATCCGGCTACAGGAAATGGTATAGGGATTTTTGTTTCCATATATGAAGGTGATATGAAGCATGAAGGAGAAACTGTAGGGACATCAAAAGATGATGATATTGTAGTCTTAAGAAGAGACGGGACAAAAATGGTTTTAGATGTTGACGGAACATGGTTTAAAGGCGGGTTGGATGATATTAATATAGGTGAATCACTATCATCTTCAAGTATTGACAGCCAATATCTGGCAGATATTTCTTTAAGAGATTTAGCCAGCGGAACAAATGCAGAAAATGTAAAACAGGTTATGTTAAACGGGTATTCCGTATATATAAATGAAGATGCTTTAGGTAATAACTATGTTGAAACTTATACAGATCCTAACTCCGGGATGCATGTTACAATTACGCATGGAACAAGATCAGAAGAGAGAAAAGCCCAAGGCTATACATATAACGTGACAGTTAATAATGTAGATATAACATATGTTGGCGAAGACGGAAATACATATACTTTTTCCGGAAATCCTAATAATAATAATGAATATAAATTACTGGCAGAAGACGGAACATATATTAATTTTGATTTGACCGGCAACAGCTATACGGCAGAAACAGTTGCCCAAGGCGAACATAACTGGCAAAAAGTAACAACTTCATATGTTTCTTATACACAAAATGCCGACGGTTCAGGCACAAAGAGCGTATATACAGATTTTATAGGAGAAACTATAGAAGAAGTTGTAGGCGGCACAAATAATCAACACAGTTCTACCATGATAACCACAAACTGGGATGAGTACGGAAGAACGACCTACATTGATAATCAAATTTCTACATGGACCGGTATTTGGGAAAAAGATATGGGAAGACCGACATCCGTAACTGTTGAACAGGGTTCCTATCGTGCAACGTATGCTTATTCTTCTGATACCAGCAGAACTCCGATACCGACTTCAAGAGTAGATTATTACGGTACCATGAGCGATATAAAATATGATAAAAACCAGATAAAATCTTTTAGTTTGGGAACAGGAGACAGTTTAACGGAAATTACAACTTTATATAATGCACAAGGAGAGCCGACTTCAATCAAAAAAGAGATTATATCCGGATATACCGACGAAGACAGAACAGACCTTGAAGCATTGAAAGCAAAAGGATTGACCGCTGAAGTTATTGATGATATTTTAAACGGCGGAGAAGCAAGAATATCATACCAATATGTTGACGGCGTTAAATATGTACAAGAAATTTCAAATATAAAAAGAGAAACATATACAGGTGTTGTCGGACAAGATAATCCGTTTAGCGGCGTTTTGAATCCAAATAATACGGAATATATTATAAGCTTTAAGCAAAACACAGTCAAAACAACAACGGCTCAGGAACAGGGAAGCACATCATATAAAACAATAACGACTACTGTTTCGGAACAGGATATAATTACCATCTATTCCCCCGGTGACCAGACAAGAGAATTTGCGGTCAGAAGTAATTTGTTGTCTTCTGAAATAAACAGCGTTTTATATGACAGCCAAAACAGGATTGTTTATGAAACCCAAAAAGGCGGTGTATATCAAGTAACAGCATTGACAAATTTATCAAATGTTCTTAATGATACAAATTATCAATTATCCGATAAAACAACGACTATAGACTTATCAGAGTTTGTAGGCACCGGAGTTTCTGTAGGACAAGTATTAAGTTTGGGTAAAACAGATATAATCAAATCATATACATATCACGACAACGGCGATGTTGAAACAAATTCATATACATATAATTATAATTTCTTAGACCAATCGGCACTATATGGCAACGATGAAAGATTTAAAGATATAGACACGTCAAAAGGAACAGTTGAAATTATACTAGAACATTCTATAGGAAAAACTCTTATAGAAACAACGACGGAATCATTTGTATATGCCTTAAATGCGGGAACCGGAGAAGCATCGGAAGATGCTTCAACGAAATATAACTCAAGAACAATAAATTACAGTGCGGGAGAATTGGAACATAAATATTCATACGACATAACAACTTCTTTAGGTGCCTATAATATTATAATTTCCAAAGATGCCACCATAAAGGATATGTTGGCAGAGATAGAAAAGTTTGGAGATGCAGCTTTATCGGAAAGGGCAGCAAAAATGACACAAGAACAGCTGCAAAGATTGTTATCAGGTGATTCATATACTTTTTACGGAGTGAATGCTGATTTAATAAATGGAACTATTGCCGTTGATATTAATATGTCAACGACTGCGGAATATGATGCACAGGGCAACGTAAAATCGGTATTTAAAGACGGTGGAAAGAACGGCGGACATTATGTTTATGCTTTAGCTGATACCGACTTTGTGCAATCTACGGATTTATCTTCTTTATCATTGAATTTTTATGCAAGCGGTATTTTTTCGTCTAAATCTATAGTTGATAAATCGGGCAAAGATTTAATGGCTCAGGCAGGCGATATAAATTCTAAAATACAACAGGATATGTCGGCAGGAACAAATAATATTTTGGGGGAAATAAATACAGCTCAAAGTTATTTGTCAAGAAGAGATTTTAACTTTATGTACGATACATTGGGACGAGTAGTGGCCAGTGAAAATGAGGTTATTTTACTTAATGGCGAAACTATGCAGGGTGTTGATATTGTTAAATATACTTCCAGTGAAAATGGCGTAACGATAGCTGAAACATATTCGTTTACTGTTAATGAAGAGGGGAAACTCGGATATTATAATAATGACGGAAATTTTGTTGCAGAAGTCAAACCTAACGAGAGTGCTCTTACATCAACATCCGGATACGGATATGGCAATATCGGATATAACCGTGCATTAGATTTTAACTCGGTAGTTGTTAATCAATATAATAATACCAGCGATGCAAGAGATGCTCAGAGATTATCTAGGTACGAAACAAGAAATGCTATTGTGACAGGCATTGTAACCGCATTATATGTGGTTGCTTCGGTAGCACTTGCAATAGTAACTTTCGGAACTTCTGCACTTATACAATTAACGGTAACAGCTGCAATTACAGCTGCACTTGCATTAGCGGCAATTCCGGCAGTTTACAAAGGAATGAAAGCCGGTATGGAAGCAGCTACTGTGGGGGATACACAAAAAGCAGTTACCGAATTTGTTTTTGTTGCACTTTCTTTTGCAATGGTTTTCGGAGCATTTGCAAAAGGACTTGCAATAGCTGCACAAACAGGAGCAAAAGTAAGTAAATTATCCATGGCGTTAGGTAAGACAATAAATGCGGCTTCCAGTGCATTTAAAGCATCAAAAGTTGGTCAAGTTTTAGGTTCTGTCGGTAAATTTATTAATCCGATGTCTACGCTCAGTGAACGTTTGAGTTTGTTTGGCGGAAAATCATGGGCATTTACAAAATGGTTAACAACTTCCGGTGTCGGAAAACTTTTTAATTTAGGTTTATCAATAGGCGGAAATGCTCTTGTGTACGGAATTAACATAGGACCTGTAAAACTTAAAGGTGCATTACCATGGATTTTGGATAAGGCAGGTTTAAGTGAACTTACGAACAGTACGCTATTTAAATCGGTTATGACAATTTTAACGTTTGCACCTGTATTTAATTCCAAGGTATGGGGTAATGCAAAAAATGCCGTAAAATCTACTACAGGACAAATTGACGACGTTATTAAAGTGGCAGGCGGAAATCTTGATGATGTAGCAAGAAGTCAAATTGATGATATTATTAAAGCATCAGGCGGGAATCTTGATGACATTGCAAGAAGTCAAATTGATGATATTATTAAGGCATCGGGCGGCACTTTTGATGATGTAGCGAGAAGTCAAATAGACGATATTATTCAGAAAGCCGTAAATCAACAAAAGCCGTTTTTTACAAGAGTCAAAGATTTGTGGAAAGAAGTAAAAAGACCTTTAGTTAAAGAAGGACAGAAACGTTCACTGCCTACAGTAGTTTCAAATTGGGGTAAAAATTTTGCAGACGATTTTGTCGCTCAATGGAGTCAATTAAAGTCTCAATTGGGTGCAAATTTTTCTCTAAGAAAAACTATCGGCGGTAAAGTTTTTCAGGGTTTTGATAATTTTGCAGGAATGTTTGTTTCTAACTCTACAAGAATGATTTCAAGTATTACAAAATTTAATATAGTTGTTATAAACGGGGCATTTGGTGCCGTTAACACAATTTTAGATTCAATGGGTGTATCATATAACGGACAAATACCTTTGCCGATACCAAATATGTTCGGTTGGTTTAGAGGACTTGTATCCGGAGACTGGACCGGCGTTTCATTCTTCTTAAAAGTTCAAGCTCCTGTTTATAAAACGGGAGGAGATTTTATAATGTCGTCTTTAGAATCTACTTCAACAACAGTATCTTCACCGAGCATGTGGATTTTTTCCGCTGTTACTCCTTTTACTTCGACATTAATCGGTCCGATCTTTAATAATATGCCTTTGATAGGAAGACTTGCAAGATTTGCAAATGGGATGGAAGGTATCGTCGGCGGGAAATCAGATATGGCAAGAACATTCTTTTCTGAAAACATTAAAGAAGAATTTTTCGGAGGGTTTGTAGATATATTATTGCCGGGTCTTCCTCAAGGCATGAGAGAAATGTTAAAAGAATGTTTTGACGATACTCCGGATATGAACACGTCAATGTTACAATATAATACGCAGACTTATACTCAAATACAACAGCAGACTATCGATTTAGCTACATTACAAGGAGAACAAAGAATAGAACGAGTAGCCGAAATAATGAATATTATAAATTCAAGAGCCGGTAATGCTACTCAATTAACTTCTGCAGATATTGTAGCTAATAGAGGGCAATATAGAACATTATTAACTTCTACGGATTCCGGTGCTATTCAAAGAGCAGTAGCTGTTGAAATAGCCGCAAGTAAAGTAAATGGAATTTCATCAGCACAAAAACATCAGTTGGAAAGAGTTGTTAACAGTGATACGGCAACCGGCAGAAGTTCTTATGTTCAGGATTTAACAGTCCCTATGTTAGCAACATATTTAACTAATTCATCAGGAGTTATATTTGGTACTAAGGGACAGACAGATGTTATTCAACCGAGAACAACGACAGAAACTTTAACCAGACAGGAAGTTTCAAGCACAACGGATTATATTAACGGACTTGCACTTATATACCAGCAACAAGTAAAACAGAAAATGCCGATAAATACAGAACTTATAAATAATATTAAAACCGCTCTCGGTCAATTGAACGGAACGTATGATGTTATTAATGCTGTCGGTAATCTTTTGTCCGCAGGTA
>JAQTSO010000125.1 GCA_028711215.1 Endomicrobiaceae bacterium
ATGGAAATTGAGTTATTTAATATTTGCTCCATTTTCAAAGATAAGATTAACCCAAGCAATATATATAAGTAAGGCGTTAGGTGTAAAATTATCAGATTTAAGTTGACATCCTTTTTGACATCCGTTGATACATTCAATTAAGTAACTATTACCATACAGTAATAGGACAAACCTACGTCAAGTTTGTATGTTTACACAAATACAGTAAAATACTACATATGCAAAATTCAATGTTACCGTGTGGTAACATAAAGGGGTTCGAATCCCCTATGGGTCACCATAATTTCAATGGTTCTAGGTTATTTGACATCCTTTTTGACATCCGAAGCTTTAACAATATTATTTAATACGTTTGCTGCATTGCTTTTCATGTTTGATAATATATGTTGATACCTCTTAGTCATATTAATGTCAGAATGACCTAATCTTTCGGCAGCTTCCTTATCCGAGACACCATTTTTTAACATCATTGTGGCGTTAAAATGTCTTAAATCATGGAATCTTGTATG
This sequence comes from Endomicrobiaceae bacterium, assembly GCA_028711215.1. GTDB lineage: Bacteria > Elusimicrobiota > Endomicrobiia > Endomicrobiales > Endomicrobiaceae > Proruminimicrobium. The sequence continues at coordinate 510 of JAQTSO010000125.1, forward strand.
AGGCAAGCCAGCATTTTTCAATATTTTAGAGAATCTTATTCCATAATTACCGCCATTTTCAGCGGTTCCGTCTTTTTTGGGATACACAAAACCGACACCTTTATATAATTCAAGTCTCTCTATAACATATTGCGGAGCCTGAAAACTCCTATATGATGTTTTAGTTTTAGTTTTCTTTTGCATAACTTCTGCACCTACATGTACATATGCTCTTCTAACATGTATTTCATTAGTATCAAAGTTTATATCATTCCAGGTTAATCCCATTACTTCGCTCATCCTTAAACCACATAAAGCTCCTAAAAGTATAGGTATTTCTTCTTTGGTTCCAGTAACATAAACTAGTAGTCTGTTAAATTCTTCTTCGTTGTAAATATAATATTTATAAGGTTCTGTATCCTTTGGCACTTTTACGCCAACACATGGGTTTGTTTTTAATACTTTGTTTAATATTGCGTATTTAAAAACTCCACTAATATCGCCTATTAAATTTTTACATGTTTTTTCTGAGTGGGTTTTGGCAAATTCATTAATCATTTCCTGTATATGTATCGGTAATATTTTTTTAAGTAAAGTGTTCCCTATATAACTATCTGCATATTTTGTTATGCTTTTTTTATATCCTTCAATAGTAGTCGGAGATAAATTTACACAATAAGTATCCAAATACATCTGAGCGTATTCTCTAAAAGTTGCTTTTGTAGGATTAATTACACCGTCATTTTCAATTTCTTCTATGAGTTCATTTATTTTTTTTCTACATTCTGCTCGTGTTGATGCATAAACAAATTTTCTTTTTCTTTTGTCTGTTAACGTTGGTATATCTACAGCACCTTGCCAACGTCCGTCTTTTCTTTTAGTTATAGACCCTTCCATAGTTATCTTCCTTTCTCATTCAAATAAGTAATATATTTAATGGCATCTTGCTTTGATTCATCGGAAAGTTTGGAATATATTTCAATTAGGTTATCTATTTCAATGCTAGAATTTTCACCACACAAATACTCAACTGTAACCCCAAAATATTCAGCAATATTATAAGCTGCCATTAAATCGGGATCTCTTTTCCCGTTTTCATATCTGCTTATAGTAGCATCACTTACTCCAACTATTTCACCTAAAACTTTTGTGCTTAAATTGTGTTGCTCTCTTAATTTTTTCAGCCTTCTTCCAAAAATTTCTAATGTAATTTTCTTATCCAAAATAAAATCCTCCTAAAAACTTGTATTATCAATATTGTAATGTTATTATTACCAAAATGCAATAAAATATTAAAAAAAATAATAAAAAAATAGCAAATTGGTATTGACATTATATAAGAAAAGAAATACACTTAAATTACCAAATGGTATTAAAATTTTTTTGAAAGGAGGATACTAATGCAAGATACTTACAAATATGCAAATAACAATATCAAACTTTTATTAAAGTTTAAAAACTGGACTCAAGACGAATTATGTAAAAGAACAGGCATTTCAAAGATAACATTGCAAAGAAGGCTTCGTGGAACCGGATCCGAATGGGATTTATCAGAGGCTATTAGTATTGCAAAAGCATTTAAGACACCGGTCAAAGATATTTTTTTTACTCGCTTGATACCAAATGGTATTGAAAACAATGAAGAAAAGGAAGAAAAAACTTAACGTAAGTTAGTATAACCTTACACGGATAAGCTTATAGAAAGGAGAAGCTATGAACGAACAAAACAAACGACCTTTTAGTTTTAAATGCCCGCATTGCGGAAAACTTCTGACATGTAATGTCTGTGGGAAAGAAGTTACGGATGAATATACAGCAGATGCGCTATTGTATACGGGAATGAAATTTTGCAGTAACTGTGGAAATGAGATAGCCAACGCCTGTGCGAAGGCATTGACTACCTCAATGCAAAAAGAAGGTAAATAAGCTGGATTATTTACCACCGGCTAAAGGTTGCCCGCACTCAGAACAATATTTTTCAATCAGGGCAGTTGGTTTATTGTACTTCTTGCAATTAATATTTTCACAATGCCTTGAAGTTTCCTTGATTTTAGAAGAACCGCAATTTGTACAATTTTTTCCATTTGCAATTGCCCCACAGTTTAAACATATACGCAAATTATCACCTCCCTTTAAATGACAGTTTATCAAAATTAGATAGGGAGGACAAGCTTAGAAAGGAGAGCATAGATGATACGTTGGAAACCTTTTGGACGTAAACGAATTTATTCGGGAAGGAGATTTAAATGAACGAATTAATAACAATTCAGGGAGTTAGGGGATACATAGACAGTGAAGGTATAGCTCACTTAAACTTGGAAGATGTTTCAAGAGGTTTGGGATTTGTACAATATAAAGACGGAAAAGAGTATGTGCGTTGGGAGAGAGTGAACCAGTACCTTCAAGAATTAAAATTCCCCACAAGTGGGGAAACGATTAATCTTCTTACCGCCAACATTCCAGAGAATATATTTTACCGCTTAGCCATGAAGGCAAGCAATGAAGTGGCTGAAAATTTTCAGGCTAAAGTAGCGGATGAAGTACTTCCCTCTATCCGTAAGCACGGCATGTATGCAAAAGATGAACTGCTTGATAATCCAGATCTGTTAATAGAAGTAGCGACTAGGTTGAAAGAAGAAAAGGAGCGCAACAAACTCCTAAACACCGAAAATAAACTACTCACACAGCAAAGGTTAGAATGGGCAGATAGAAAAGTCATTGAAGCACTTGTTAAAAAGTATGGCAGTAAGATTGGTTATGAAGCTGCCTGGCGTGAGTTTAAAAAAGAATTACTTTATGCTCACGGTATCAACCTGAACGAAAGAATAACAATTTGGAGAAATCAGCATGGCAGGAAAACAGGACCCAAAACCTTGGACATGGTACATGATGAAGAAATACCGGATTGCATTAGTACAGCAGTAGCCTTATGCAAGGCAAATAAAGTCAGTATTGATGATGTGCTGAAAAAGTATAATGCAGCATAAGGACAAGCTCATAAGAAAGGAGGCGTAGACATGTTAGATATATTATCCAGAATAGCAAATTTAGTTAAAATAGCGAA
>JAQTSO010000126.1 GCA_028711215.1 Endomicrobiaceae bacterium
AATTGAAAATTTCTTCTCAATATCGGTACCCTTACAATCAGGGCACTCTATCTTTTCATTATTAATTGAGAAAATTAATTTTTCAAATTCTTTCCCGCATTTTTTACAAATATATTCAAATAACGGCGTCTTTTCCACCTTTTGAAGCTTGGAAGTTTAGAAGCTTGGAAGCTTGGCAAAAATAAAAACGTCGGTTTTACTTACAGAACTTTTCAAATCCGCCAAACTTCTCAGCTTCTTACCTGTCTAATCTTCCGTATTGATTTTACTTGCTACTTGCTTGAGCAACTTCAACACTGACTCTGTTTCCTTTTATGTTACTGTTATTTAATGCAGTAACAACCGCCTCAACATGTTCAGTAGGAACTTCGACAAAAGAGTATTTCTCCAAAATATCTATACTGCCTACAATATTTCCGTCAAGTCCTGTTTCTCCGGCAATTGCACCTACAAAATCGCCCGGTCTGACTTTTTTGCTTTTTCCGATACTTATGAATAATCTGGTCATACCCTGTTCTCTGGAACCGCCATTACCGCCACCATCTGAGATTCTGCCTTTTTGTCTCTTGTTAGAGCCTCTGTCATTACCTCTATCGCGCCTTCTATCACTTCCTCTGTCCTGATGATTATCTACGTACGAATCAACTTCCAGACTATCTTGGGTATCTGCTGCTAATTTTTGATTATTTAACATCATTTCAAATAATGTTGCTGCAACATCGACTGATGTAATATCATCACTTATCAATGATTCAATTTTACCAACATATTTGTCAGATGCATTCTTTTTAATATTTTCTTTTATCTTTTCCATAAAAGAGGATATTCTGATATTTTCAACATCTGCCATAGACGGAATAGGTATTCTTGTTACATTTACTTTTGTATATCTTTGAATATCTCTTAATTTATAAATATCTCTGCCTGAAACAAAACTGAATGCTCTGCCGGTTCTGCCGGCTCTTCCGGTTCTTCCTATTCTGTGAACATAGGCCTCTATATCCTGCGGAATATCATAATTAAAAACTGCTTCGATATCATCAACATCAATACCTCTTGCTGCAACATCTGTAGCAACAAGTATCTCTATTCTGCAAGCTCTGAATTTTGCCATTACTCTGTCTCTTTGTGACTGATTCATATCTCCGTGAATTGCATCAGCGGAATAACCTCTTGCCTGCAAATTTGATGCAACGGAATCTACTTTCCTTTTTGTATTACAAAATACCAAAGCCAACTTTGGGTCGTACATATCCAAACATCTGGCTAATGCATCGGCTTTCTGTTGTTCTCTGACTTCACAATAAAGTTGTTCAGTCAAAGGAACTGTAAGTTTTTCATGTACAACTTTTATATTTTCAGGATGAACCTGATACTTTTTTGTAAGCACCAAAAATTCTTTAGGCATTGTTGCGGAAAAAAATACTGTTTGTCTTTCCTCAGGCAAACTTTTTAATATCTTTTCGATATCATCTCTGAATCCCATATCTAACATTTCATCTGCTTCATCTAAAACAACTATTTTTGCATCTTTTAGCATTATTGTTCTTCTTTCAATATGGTCTATCACTCTTCCCGGAGTTCCTATAACTATATGGGCTCCTCTTGCAAGTGCTGCCATCTGCCTGACTATCGGTTGTCCGCCGTAAACAGGAACTACATTTATTCCTCTTTTGTATTTAGATAACTGTTTCAATTCTTCGGCAACCTGAATTGCAAGTTCTCTTGTAGGACACATTATTAAAGCCTGTGTTGCTTTAATTTTTGACGATATTTTCTCAAGTATCGGTATACCGAATGCGGCTGTTTTTCCTGTGCCTGTTTGAGCCTGTCCGATAATATCTTTTCCTTCCATCATTTTTGGTATAGAAAGTGATTGTATCGGTGTTGCTTCTTCAAATCCCATATCTGTAACAGCTTTCAATATCTCAGCTGACAGGTTTAACTCTGTAAATTTTAATTTATCCATAATTCTCCTTTTTTATTAGAAGCTTGAAAGCTGTGAGGCTTAAAAGCTTAGTAACTGCTAACGACTAAACTGCTTTTTTATTTTAAAACATTCTGCACTTTTCAACATCGGAAGCCTGGTAACAACAATAAACAAAACAACTTCTTTATTTTAAAAACTCTGCTCGCACTTGATATTGGCTGTTATTGTTTTTATTAAGCTTCTTTGTTTTGTTTCATAAATCCGCCCAACATTTCGGATTATTTCTCAAGTGCTATTATTTTCTTTGTTTCTTCCAAATCAATATCTGTATCGGCACAGCCGTCTTTTGTAAGTGGTATAAACTGTGTCAGAAGTTTTGCTTTGTCTGTCATTTTAATTGCTTGTGCACCTTCAAAATAACAAGCAATCCCTATTATCGCCTTAGGTTTTTGAGTTTTTAAAATATTTTCTATTGCCCTTCCGCCCTTCATGATATAAGTCTCTTTATATCCCAACTTTTTAGCAAGAGTCGTTATATCAGATATTTTGCAACCTTTACATTGAACACAAATATAAAATGCACCTTTATCTATTGCCTTGCAAACTTTTGCATTGCGCATACAATGCGGAATAAATATCATTCTATCTGCAAATTGGATATTTTTAAACTTATAATTCATTGATAAATTTCTTTTATCTATGAATTTTTTATAAGTATTTTTATTTATTTTTTTAAAATTTCTACAAATATTCATATTTTTTCAGCTTCTGTACGAACCGTTAACTTCAACATATTCATAAGAAAAATCACAAGTGTAATATTTAGAACTTGCCTTTCCGGATTTAAAATCAACTGTTATTTTACATTCTTTTTGATTCAGTACTTTCTTTGCTTTTACTTCATCAAAATTGACAGCCATCCCGTTTTTTGCGGTAATAATATCCCCTATATAAACATCAACTTTTCTTTGATCAAAATTAACACCTGCTCTGCCGGCTGCCGCAAGTATCCTGCCCCAATTTGCATCTGAGCCGAATAATGCCGTTTTTACAAGCGGAGAAGTTGCAATTGTTGAAGCAATTTTTTTTGCATCTTCAACTTTTTTAATATTTTTGACTTCTATCTCAACTAATTTTGTTGCACCTTCACCGTCTTTTGCTGTCATTTTTGCAAGAGATAACGTAATCTCATTTAATGCAAGTATGAATTTCTTAGTATCTGATTGCGAAAGTTTACCTGTTTTACTCTGCCCGTTTGCCATGAGTAATACAGTATCATTTGTTGAAGTATCTCCGTCTACACTGACACAGTTGAATGACTGTCCAACCGATTGTTGTAATATTTTCTGCAACTGTTTTTGCCCAATTTGTGCATCTGTTAATATAAAAGACAACATTGTTGCATGAAGCCCCTGTAAGTTAGGATGGATCATACCTGCACCTTTTACACAACCCCAAATTGTTATCTCGCCTTTTGAAACTTTTATTTTTTTTGATAAAAATTTCGGGTAAGTATCTGTTGTCATAATTGCTTCAACTGCTCTTTTTTCATTTTTATCTTTTAATATTTTTACTAATTTAGGAAGTGCATCCGTCATTTTTTT